>NZ_JBEXVF010000037.1:0-86543 GCF_040629235.1 Amycolatopsis sp. NPDC005961
CCGACCGGCTCAAGACGGTCAGCGGGGTCAAACCGCGTCCGTCCGAGGACCTGCGCAACGCGGAGCGGCAGGCCGTCTACGCGCCGGGGGCACGCCCCCGGACCCCCCTCGTGTGGTCACCTTGCGTGGTGATCTCGGGTTTGTCCGCAGGGGACTTCTACAGCAGGCGGCGTTGTTGTGCGTCTGCTGTCACTGTGTCGATCAGTTTTTGCAGCTCTGCCGGGTCTGGCAAGGTGTGGCGCTGGCGGCCTGCGAAGAGCAGGTGGCTTGCTCCGATCAACGACAGGGCCAGGGAATCCACCTTTGCGTCCGCCGCGATGCGGCCTTGGGCGCGCTCTGCTGCCAGGTAGGTTGAGAGCATTTCTCTTGCCTCCGTCAGGAACGGCAGGCCGTCGCCGTCGGATGGGCGGCGTAGGCGGGTGCGGAGTTCGGCTCGGAAGAACACCAAGCTCGTCAGGGCCACCGAGACCGGGTCGAACAGCTCCGTCAGAGCGTCCAGCAGGTTCGTTGCCACTGTGCGGGTTCCCGCTGATGCTTCCAGCAGCGCCGCCTGGTCTTTCAGGCGGGCGATGCGGTTCTGGACCAGCTCGGCCAGGAATGCGTCGAAGTCGGTGAAGTGGCGGTGCAGTACGCCCTTCGCGACGTCGGCTTCCGCTGTCACCGCACGGCTCGTCAGGGCGTTCGGGCCGTCGCGGAGCAGGACGCGCTCGGCCGCCTGGAACAGCTGCTGGCGCACGTCGCGCAGGTGGACCCCGGTCGGCATGGGCCCATTCTCCGTTATGCCCGCCGCGAACGCCCACGCGGTTGTTCTAGTGGGCGAGTGCCCATTAAGGTGGGCGCATGCCCACTCAGCCTCATGAAGCCCGTGCCTTCGCCGAATCCTTCGGGATCGACGCCGAACGCTACGACCGGGCCCGGCCGGAGTATCCCGTGGAACTCGTCGATCGTGTCGTCGCCGCGAGTCCTGGTCCCGACTTCCTCGACGTCGGCTGCGGCACCGGGATCGTGGCGCGGCAGCTCCGGGCCGCGGGCCGCCGGGTCCTCGGCGTCGACCCCGATCCGCGGATGGCCGCCTTCGCGCGTGACAGCGGCATCGACGTCGAAGTGGCGAAGTTCGAAGACTGGGACAGCGCGGGCCGGACCTTCGACGCGGTCGTCGCCGGGCAGGCCTGGCACTGGGTCGATCCCGTCGCCGGCGCGGCCAAGGCGGCGGGCATCCTGCGCCCCGGTGGGCTGCTCGCCCTGTTCGCGCACGCGTTCCAGCCGCCGGCCGCGGTGGCGGACGCCCTCGCCGAAGGCATTCGCCGGGTGCTGCCGGACTCGCCCTTCGGGAAGGAGCCGAGGAGTGCCGCCGAACTCTACGAAGTCATGTTCGCCAAGTTCGCCGACGGCATCCGGGAGTCGGGCCGCTTCGGCGAACCCGAGCGGTCGCGGTTCACCTGGGAACGCGCCTACACGCGCGACGAATGGCTGGATCTCCTGCCGACGACCGGTGGACTCACCCGGCTCGGGCCCGACGCGCTCGCCGACGTGCTCGACGGCGTGGGCGCGGCGATCGACGCGCTCGGCGGGGGCTTCACGCTGCCGTACACGACGCTGGCGGTGGTCGCCGAGAAGTCTTGACAAAAAAAGTTGTCGGTGAGACCTTGGGGACCAGTCAGTCAGACCGAAGAACCTTCGGCCGGATCCCGGGAGTCCCCATGTCTTTCCAGGCCTACCTCGACAACGCCGAGAAGCAGACCGGCCTCACCCCGCGCGCCTTCCTCGACCTCGCGGCGGAGAAGAACCTCACCAAGCACGGCGAGATCATCACGTGGCTGAAGACCGAGCACGGCCTCGGCCACGGCCACGCGACGGCGATCGCGCGGCTCGTCACCAAGGGCCCCGAGTTCGTCGCCGCGCACCACACCGATGGTGTGCTCCACCTCGACGGCGTGGCCGCCCGGGTCTGACCCCGGACGGCCACGGCGGCTCAGGCGATCGGGCCGAGGTACGTGCCGCCGGAGACGTCGAGCGTGCGGCCGGTGATCCAGCGCCCGTCCGGCCCGGCCAGGAATCCGACGACGTCGGCGACGTCCTCCGGCTCGCCGATCCGGCCCAGCGCCGTCATCGCGGTGAGGCCGGCCGCCGCCTCGGGGATGGCCAGCACAGGCGCGGTCAGGTCCGTCCGGATCGGGCCGGGCGCCACCGTGTTGACGGTGATCCCGCGGCGGCCCAGCTCGTTGGCCAGCGTCGGCGCGAGCGCCTCGACCGCGGCTTTGCTGACGGTGTAGGCGATCTGGCTCTGCACCGCGATCCGCGAGGCCATCGAGCCGACGGTGACCACCCGGCCGCCGTCGTTCAGCAGCGGCAGCAGGCGCTGGACCAGCAGCATGGGCGTCTTGACGTTGACGGCCAGGATCCGGTCCAGCTCGTCTTCGGTCACCTGGCCGATGGTGCTGTGCGAGCCGATGCCCGCGTTGTTGACCAGGATGTCCAGACCGTCGAACACCTCGCTGACCGCGTCGGCCAGCCGGTCGACGGCGCCGGCTTCGCCGAACCGGGCGTACACGGTGAACGCGCGCCCGCCGGCTTCTTCGATCAGCGCGACGGTCTCCTTGGCCGCGACCTCGTTGCCGCCGTGGTGCACGGCGACCACGGCGCCGTCGGCGGCCAGCCGCCGGGCGATCGCGCGGCCGATCCCTCGCGAAGCTCCGGTCACCAAGGCGTTCTTCGTCATGTCCGGCTCCTCCGGGTCGGTGCCGGGCCGTGGTGGCCCGGCGACGACCCAGAGGTTCGCGCGCCGCGCTGACCGCACGCGCACCGTTCGCGAACCGCCGCGGGTGCCGTCGGTCAGCGGCCCACCGCGGCCGCCGGTTCCGGAGTCGCGGGCGCCGGCGCCGGGTGCCGCGGCAGGAACGCGGCGACGGCCAGCGCGATGAGCGCCGCGGCCGAGCCCATCCCCAGCACGAGCCGGAACCCGTTCTGCGAAGGCAGGTCCACCGGTCCGAAGTGGATGGTCAGCCGGGCGAGGATCAGCCCGGCGGTGGCACTCGAGACCGACGTCCCGATCGACCGCATCAGCGTGTTGAGGCTGTTCGCGGCGGCGGTCTCCGACACCGGCACGGCGCCCATCACGAGCGACGGCATCGCGCCGTAGGCGAGCCCGATGCCGGCGCCGATGACGCTCGAAATCAGCACGAGGTGCCAGGTCGCGCTCATCAGGACGATGCCGAGGGCGTACCCGGCCGCGACGACGACCGCGCCGAGCATCAGCGTCGTCTTCGGGCCGCGCGTGGCCGTGATGCGCGCGGACACCGGTGCCAGCGCCATCATGACCAGCCCCGACGGCGCCATCACCAGGCCCACCGCCAGCATCGACTTCCCGAGGCCGTACCCGGTGGCGGCCGGCAGCTGCAGCAGCTGGGGCAGCACCAGCGACATCGCGAACATCGCGAAGCCGAAGACCGCCGACGCGATGTTCGTCAGCAGCACCTGGCGCCGCGCGCTCGTCCTCAGGTCCACCAGGGGCCGCGGCGTGCGCAGCTCCCAGCGTCCCCACAGCGCCAGGACGACGACGGCGGCGGCGAGCAGGCCCAGCGTGGCCGCGCTGCCCCAGCCCCAGTCGGCGCCCTTCGAGATCGCCAGCAGCAGGCACACCAGGGCGACCGAGAGCCCGGCCGCGCCGAGGACGTCGAACCGGCCGCCGGTGCGCACCGGCGACTCCGGCACGAGCGCGACGACCAGCGCGGTGACCACCAGGCCGAGGCCGGCCGCGGTCCAGAAGAGCACGTGCCAGTCGGCGTTTTCGGCGAGGAGTGCTGCCGCGGGCAGGCCCAGCGCACCGCCGACGCCGAGGGACGCGCTCATCAGCGCCGTCGCGGAGCCGAGCCGTTCGGCGGGCAGCTCGTCGCGCATGATGCTGATCCCGAGCGGGATGACGCCGGCGGCCAGGCCCTGCAGCGTCCGGCCCGCGACCATCGGCACGAGGGTGTCGGAAAGCGCGCCGATCGCCGAGCCGGCGACCAGGGCACCGAGGCTGACGAGCAGCATCCGCCGCTTGCCGTACATGTCGCCGAGGCGGCCCATGGTCGGCGTCGCCACCGCGCCCGCGAGCAGGGTCGCCGTGATGGCCCAGGTGGCGTCGGCCGCGGAGGCGTGCAGCAGCCCGGGCAGGGCGGGGATCAACGGGATGACCAGCGTCTGCATCAGCGAGACGGTGATGCCCGCGAGGGCGAGGACCGCGACGACGAGGTTCGCGCGGGGCGACGTCTCTCTCGCGGGCGTGGCTGGGTCGAGCACGGGGCGGTCCTCCGGAGATCTGAATTAAATCAGTTGCTTGACTCAGCGTAGCAGTCTTCGGTTGACTACCGACGAACCGACGGCCACCGTGGAGGAACGATGACGGCCACCGAGATTCCCGAGTTCCCGATGCCCCGGGCCGCGGACTGCCCGTTCGACCCGCCGCCCGCCGCCCGCGCGCTGCAGGAGGAGACCCCGCTCGCCCGGGTCCGGCTGTGGGACGGCAGCACACCGTGGCTGGTGACCCGCTACGCCGACCAGCGGGCGCTGCTGGCGGATCCCCGGGTCAGCGCCGACATCACCCGGCCCGGGTACCCGAGCCCCGCGCCGTTGCCGAAGAACGGCACCGGATTCGGCTTCATCCTCATGGACAACCCGGAGCACGCGCGGCTGCGCAAGATGGTGACGGCGCCGTTCACGATCCGCCGGGTCGCCGCGATGCGCCCGGCCGTGCAGCGGATCGTCGACGACCTGATCGACGAGCTGCTGGCCGGTCCGAAGCCGGTGGACCTCGTCGAGGCGTTCGCGCTGCCGGTGCCGTCACTGGTGATCTGCGAGCTGCTCGGCGTCCCGTACGCCGATCACGGCTTCTTCCAGGAGAACAGCAAGGTCATCGTCCGCCGCGACGCGAAACCCGAGGAGCGGACGGCCGGGCTGCAGGCGATGATCGGCTACCTCGACCGGCTGGTGGGGGCGAAGCTCGACAATCCGGCCGGCGACCTGCTTTCCGGGCTCGCCGCCCGGGTCGCGGCGGGCGAGCTGACCCGGGTCGAAGCGGCGCAAATGGGCTTCCTGCTGCTCGTCGCCGGCCACGAGACGACGGCGAACATGATCGCGCTCGGCACGCTGGTCCTGCTGGAGCACCCGGACCAGTTGGCGCTGCTGCGCGAGGGCGACGATCCGGCGCTCGTCGCGTCGGCGGTCGAAGAGCTGTTGCGCTACTTGAACATCACCCACAACGGGCGCCGGCGCGTCGCGCTGGAGGACATCGAAATCGCCGGGGAGACGATCCGCGCGGGCGAGGGCCTGATCATGGCGAGCGATATCGCCAACCGCGACCCGGCGGTCTTCCCGGACGGCGACCGGCTCGACCTCACCCGCGACGCGCACCGGCAGGTCGCGTTCGGCTTCGGCGTCCACCAGTGCCTCGGGCAGCCGCTGGCCCGGCTCGAGCTGCAGGTCGTCTACAGCACGCTGTACCGGCGGATCCCGACGCTGGCGCTGGCCACCGACCTCGAGCGGGTCCCGTTCAAGCACGACGGGTCCGTGTACGGCGTGTACGAGCTGCCGGTCACCTGGTGAAGCGGGTCAGACGCTCCGCAGCACCGACACGACCACGCCCAGGATCGCCGCCCGGTCGCCGTCGATGACGTCGTAGGCGGGGTTGCGGGGCTCGAGGTAGACGTGGCCGTCGCGGCGCCGGTAGACCTTGACCGTCGCCTCTTCGTCGATCATCGCCGCGACGATCTGGCCCGAGTGGGCCTCGGTCTGCTGCTTGACCACGACGATGTCGCCGTCGCAGATCGCGGCGTCGATCATGGAGTCACCGCGCACGCGCAGGCCGAAGACCGTGCCCCGCCCGGTGAGGTCGCGCGGCAGCTTCAGGACGTCGTCGACGTGCTCCACGGCCGAGATCGGCGTGCCGGCGGCGATGTCGCCGACGACCGGCACCGGGACCGAGTCGGCGTCCTCCCGCGCTTCGCCGCCCTGCAGGAACGCGCGCACGTCCATCGGGCGCGACACGCCTGTGCCGCGGCGCAGAAAACCCTTGTCCTCCAGGCTCGCCAGGTGCTTCGACACCGACGACGTCGACTGCAGGCCGACGGCCTCGCCGATCTCGCGGGTGCTGGGGGAGTAGCCGTGGCGGACCACCGAGTCGCGGATCGCGACCAGGATCTTCTGCTGCCGCTCCGGCAGGGCCGAGGCGTCGAGGTGCTCGAACGTGTCGTCGTAGGTGGTCACCGGCGAATCCTAGAGGCAGGCGCCCGGCGGGGCGCGCCCTGGTCGGCCCGGCGGGTCCCGCTGACCGGAACACCGGGTGACGGTTGGCGTCTAACCAACAGGAGTCGGGACTTCGCGAACTGTTGACTCACTGTCCGTTTCGTCTTATGGTCTAGACCACAATTCTCCTTCGCTCGAACGACTTCCCGGCGCGGCGGGCTCTCCCTGCCGCGGTTTCGCCGTACCCGGCGGCGGGAAGTGAGCCTGTCCCCGAAGGAGCTGGTATGAACCGCAAACTGGTCGCGGCCGCGGCGGGAGCCCTCCTGGCCCCGGTCCTGGTGGTGGTGAGCCCCGCCGGCATCGCGAGCGCGCACGGCTACGTCAACTCCCCGGCGAGCCGCCAGGCGCAGTGCGCGCAGGGCACGGTGCCGTGCGGCGACATCAAGTACGAACCCCAGAGCGTCGAGGGCCCGAAGGGCCTGAAGTCCTGCGACGGCGGCAACGAGAAGTACGCGGAGCTCAACGACAACGGCAAGGGCTGGCGGGCCTCGCCGGTCGGCACGACGGCGACGTTCACCTGGACCTTCACGGCCCGCCACCGCACGACGAACTTCGAGTACTGGATCGGTGGCGACAAGGTCGCGGACATCAGCGGCAACAACGAGCAGCCGCCGGAAACCCTTTCGCACCAGGTGAACCTGAGTGGCCACCCGGGACGCCAGACGGTCCTGGCGGTGTGGAACATCGCCGACACGACGAACGCGTTCTACTCCTGCACAGACCTGCAGGTGGGCTGAGCCCCCGCCGCCCGGGAGCGCGCGGCTCCCGGGCGGCCCGGCCGGGGAACAGCGGACTTCAGGACCGGCGTTGCGTCGTGACGCCGCGGCGGAGGTCGCCGGGCAGGGGGCGGACGCGGTGGAGGTCGCGGCGGGCGGTCGAGTGCAGCTGCCAGGGCACGCTGGTCACCATGACGCCGGGCTCGAACAGCAGCCGGCCCTTCAGCCGCAGTGAGCTCTGGTTGTGCAGGATGTTCTCCCACCAGCGGCCGACGACGTATTCGGGGATGTAGACGCAGACGACGTCGCGGGGGCTGGCGCGCCGGAGGTTCTTGACGTACTGCACCACCGGCCGGGTGATCTCGCGGTACGGCGATTCGATCACCTTGAGCGGGACCTTCATCGCGCGTCCCTCCCACTGCCGCCGGAGTGCGCGGGTGTCGGCGTCGTCGACGTCGACCGTGATCGCGGTCAGCGTGTCCGGCCGGGTCGCACGGGCGAACGCGATCGCGCGCTGGCTGGGTTTGTGCAATGTGGACACCAGGACGATCGCGTGGACGCGGCTGGGCAGCAGCTCGCTCTCCTCGTCGGGCAGCAGCTCTTCGCGGACGTGGGTGTAGTGCCGGTGGATCGCCCGCATGAGGATGTAGAGCACCGGGATGGCGATGACGACCAGGTAGGCACCATGGGTGAACTTGGTGACCAGCACGACGACGAGGACGATCGCGGTCAGGATCGCGCCGAGGGCGTTGATCAGCCGTGAGCGCCGGGCCGCCCGCCGTTCGCGCGGGCCGGCGGTGTCGGCGAGCACGCGGTTCCAGTGCCGGACCATGCCGGCCTGGCACAGGGTGAAGGAGGTGAACACGCCGAGGATGTAGAGCTGGATGAGCCGGGTGGTGGACCCGTCGAAGGCGAAGACCAGGATCCCGGCGACCACCGAGAGGGCGATGATGCCGTTAGAGAACGCCAGCCGGTCGCCGCGGGTGTGCAGCTGGCGGGGCAGGTAGCGGTCCTGGGCGAGGATCGAGGCCAGCAGCGGGAAGCCGTTGAACGCGGTGTTCGCCGCGAGGATCAGGATGAGGGCCGTGCTGGCCTGCAGCACGTAGAACAGCACCGCGTGGTCGCCGCCGAACACGGCCGCGCCGATCTGGCTGATCACGGTCCGCTGCGGGTCGGAGGTGCAGTCGCCGCGGAAGCCGGCCAGGTCGCAGGTGTTCTCGGCGATGTGGACCCGGGCGATCAGGGAGAGCGCGGTGATGCCGCCGAACATGACGACGGCGATGACGCCCATGGCGGTCATGGTGCGGGCGGCGTTGAGGGCCTTCGGCTTGCGGAACGCGGGGACCCCGTTGGAGATGGCTTCGACGCCGGTGAGCGCGGTGCACCCGGAGGAGAAGGACCGCAGCAGCAGGAACACGAGCGCGAGCCCGGTCAGGCCGGCCTGCTCGGGCCGGATGGCGTAGCCCGCGCTTTCGGCGACCGGGGTGTGCCCGGTGGCCGCGCGGGCGAAGCCGACCACGAGCATCAGCACGACGGTGGCGATGAACAGGTAGGTGGGGGCGGCGAACGTCCGGCCGGATTCGCGGATGCCGCGCAGGTTCATCGCCATGAGCACCACGATGAACCCGAGGTCGAGCAGGATCCGCTGGTCGTTGAGCTGCGGGACGGCGGAGATGATGTTGTCCACGCCGGAGGCGACCGACACGGCCACGGTCATGATGTAGTCGACCATCAGCGCGCCCGCGACGACGAGTCCCGCGTGCCGGCCCAGGTTGCGGGACGCGACTTCGTACGAGCCGCCGCCGCTGGGATAAGCGCGGACGACCTGGCGGTAGGAGATCACCACGACCGTGAGCAGGACGGCGACCGCGAGCCCGACCCAGGGGGCCAGGGTGAGGTAGGCGAGGCCGCCGATCGACAGGATGAGCAGGATCTCCTGGGTGGCGTAGGCGACCGAGGAGAGCGGGTCGCTCGCGAAGATCGGCAGCGCGAGCCATTTCGGCAACAGCGTGTCGCCGAGGGTGTCGCTGCGGAACGGCCGTCCGAGTACCAGCCGTTTGAGCCATGAGGTGGATGCCGGCACGTACGGCAGCGTGCCTGCTGCCGCGGGGCTCCGGCGTAGGGAAAACGTCAAGATCCGGGTGCCGGCGTAGGGAATGCGTAAACCTTCCCCGGGCAGAACGTCAGAGTCCCGTCAACGACGCTGGTCCCCGGCGACGCGGGGGTCACGGCCGGCGGCCGCGCAGGGGAGAGGCGGACGGGCCCGGACGAGCAGGCGGGTCGAGTAGCCTGAGCGCGGCGCGCCGGGAAGTCTGGTCGGCATCCGGATCGGGATGTGGAGGACCGGCATGCGCGGGGTCGAAACCGTACTTTTCCTGGTGGTCGTCGCCACGGTGGTGGCCACCTTCGCGCGGCGGCTGCGGATTCCGGCGCCTTCCCTGCTGGTCGTCGTCGGCGTCGTCGTGGGCCTGCTGCCCGGGGTCCCCGCCGTGCAGGTGACCCCGGAAGTGATCAGCCTGATCGTGCTCCCGCCGCTGCTGTTCGCCGCGGGGGAGGAACTGCCGTGGCGCGATCTGCGCGCCGTCGGGCGGCCGGTCGCGGTGTTGTCGGTCGGCCTGGTGCTGCTGTCGGCCGCCGCGGTGATCGGGACGGCCGTCCTGGTGACGCCGCTGCCGGTCGGGATGGCGTTCGTGCTGGGCGCGGTGCTGGCGAGCACGGACCCCGTCGCGGTGACCGCCCTCGCGCGCCGGCTGGCGCTGCCGCCGCGGGTGCAGGCACTGATCCAGGCGGAGAGCCTGTTCAACGACGCGACCAGCCTGCTGCTGTTCCGGGTGGCGTTGTTCCTGGCCGTCGCCGGGGGAGCGGCGTCGTGGGGACGGACCGTGGGCGAGTTCGCGGTGCTCGCCGGCGGCGGGGTGGCGATCGGCGTGGTGACGGCGATCGGGGCGTTCCTGATCCGGCGGCGCACCGAAGACCCGGTGCTGGAGACGGTGATCTCGCTGGTCACGCCGTACGCGGGGTACGTCGTCGCCGAGTCGATCGGCGGGTCGGGAGTGACGGCGGTGGTCGTGGCGAGCGTGCTCCTCGGGACCCAGGCCGAACGGCTGACGACGGCCCGGATCCGGCTGCAGGTCGGTGCGGTGAACCAGACCGTGGTGTTCCTGCTGGAGAGCGTCGTGTTCGGCCTGATCGGGCTGCAGCTGCCCGCGCTGGTGCGCCGGGTCGCCGGCGGTGGCGCCTGGTGGCTGCTGCAGGCCCTGGCGATCGCGGCGACGCTGGTCGTGGCGCGGCTGCTGCTGGTGTTCGTGCTCTCCGCCCTGCGCCAGCGGCGCGTGGACGGCCGGCTGTCCTGGCAGGTGCCCGCCGTCATCTCGTGGGCGGGCGCCCGCGGGGTGGTGCCGTTGGCGGCGGCGCTGTCACTGCCGGTGTCCACTTTGGACGGTTCCGCGCTGCCCGCGCGTGACCTGGTGCTGCTGCTGACCACGGCGGTGATCGTGCTGACGCTCGTGGTGCAGGGGTTCACGCTGGCGCCGCTGGTGCGGCGGGCGGGCATCGCGCTCGACCCGGCCGACCTGCGGACGGAGTACGGCGCGGCCCGCCGCAAGCTCGCCGAGGCCGGGCTGAGCCACCTGGACCACCTGGCCGAAACCGAGTCCGCGCCGGAGTTCGCCGTGGACCGGCTGCGGACGAGCTGGCAGACCCGGCTGGACCGCGTCCAAGACGAGGACGAGACGGGGGACCCGATGCGCGGGATCGACTACCGGGCCCTGCGCCGGGAACTCATCGACGTCGAGGCGGCCGAGCTGGCGCGCCTGTTCGAGGCGGGCGAGATCACCGACGGGACCCGCCGGCGGATCCAGCGGGTGCTCGACCTCGAGCACGCCGGGCTGGAGGACTGAGCGGGCTCACCGGGGCCGGCCGCGCAGGATCAGCGTGCGGCCGAGCAGGCCGGCCGCGGACACGGCCAGGCCGGTGAGCACGGAGATCCACGGCAGCGTCGCGACGAGGGTCACGCAGCCGAGCAGGCCGAAGACGTTGAGCCAGCGAGGCCAACGGCGGTTCGCGCGGTCTTGGGTGAAGGCCGCGGTGTTGGCGATCGCGTAGTAGACGAGCACGCCGAAGGAAGAGAACCCGATGACACCGCGGAGGTCGGTGGTGAGGACCAGTACGGACACCACAACCGCGAGGGCCATTTCGGCGTGGTGGGGAACGCGGTAGCGCGGGTGGACCGCCGCCAGCCACGTCGGCAGGTCGCGTTCCCGGGCCATGGCGAGGGTGGTGCGGCCGATCCCGGCGATCAGCGCGAGCAGGGCGCCGAGCGCGGCGAGCGCACCCCCGATGCGGACGACCGAGGCGACGGCTCCGGCGCCGGCCGCGTCGACCGCCGCGATCAACGGCGCCGCGGCGTTCGCGAGTCCCCGGGGGCCGGCCGCCAGCAGGGCCGCGCAGGCGACGACCAGGTAGATCCCGACCGTCAGGAACAGCGCGATCGGGATCGCCCGGGGAATGGTCCGCCGGGGATCGCGGACCTCTTCGCCCATGGTGGCGACGCGCGCGTAGCCGGCGAAGGCGAAGAACAGCAGCCCGGCGGCTTGAGCTGTCCCGTAGATCCCGCCCGAGGTCAGCGCGCCCCAGCCGCCGAGGTTCGTGGTCGTGGCCCCGCCGCCGGTGGCGATCGCCACGACGACCACGGCCAGCGCGGTGAGGCTGGTGCCGACCAGGATCCGCGTCAGCACCACGGTCTTGGTGATCCCGCGGTAGTTCAGCGCGGCGAGGCCGAGCACGCCCGCGACGGCCACGAGCCGCTGCAGCCAGACCGGCCCCGGCACGGCGTAGGTGGCGAAGGTGAGGGCCATCGCGGCGCAGGAGGCGGTCTTGCCGATCACGAACCCCCAGCCGGCGGTGAACCCCCACCACGGGCCGAGGCGTTCACGCCCGTAGACGTAGGTGCCGCCGGACAACGGGTACTGGGCGGCGAGCTGCGCGGAGGCGACGGCGTTGCAGTAGGCGATGACCGCCGCGAGCGCCAGCCCGATGAGCAGACCCGTGCCCGCGGCTTTCGCGGCCGGCCCGAACGCGGCGAAGATGCCCGCGCCGATCATCGAGCCGAGGCCGATCACCACCGCGTCCGCGGTGCCCAGCCGGCGGTCCAGCTGGGCCTGAGGTGCGGGGGAGGGGGTCATCGCTCGCCTTCGGTCGTGGTCACGGCCGCGCAGGTGCGGCCGCGGGCTGGAACAGTTCGACCGGGTTGCCGGCGGGGTCGTCGAACACGATCTGGCGCCCGCCGGGGCCGGTGACGATGTCGCTGCGGAACCGCACGCCGGCTTCGCGCAGCCGCCCGACTTCGGCGTCGATGTCGTCGACGACGAAGTGGAGGCGGTTCCAGCCGCCCGGGCCGGGCCGCGTGCCGTCGGGCATCGCGCGCCCGGCCGAGCTGGCCGGGCCGCTGAGCAGCAGGCGCAGGTTCCCGCGGAGCACGTCGGCGAAGGCGGGGGCGAAGCTCGTGTTGACGGTGAACCCGAGCTGGGTGGTGTAGAAGTCGACGGCGGCCTCGACGTCGTCGACCAGGTAACGGACGCTCACCAGTTCTGTGGTCATGCTTCGTTCACCTCTTCGGGAAGGGTGGTCGCCGCGAGGAACCCGATCCGGGTGTCCAGCTCCGCGGCGACGCGCCGGAACGCGGGATAGCCCTCGGGGTCACGCGCGGGGTCGGGCAGGCTCCAGTGGACGAGCCGCGGCTCGCCGGGAAAGGGCGGCAGGACTTCGCGCACCCGGTCGCACAGGCTGATGACCCACTGGAACCGCCGTTGCCGCACGGCATCCAGGTGCGTGGGTTCGTGGTCGAGCTTGATGCCGTAGTCGGCCATCGCGCGCACCGCGTGCGGGTTCAGTGGTTTCGGCCGGCTGCCCGCGCTGGCCACCTCGGCGCCGGTGCGGTGCCGGAGCAACGCCGCCGCCATCGGCGACCGGCCGCTGTTGCCGGTGCACAGGAACAGCACCCGCGACGGGATCGGGGCGTGGTCCGGGCGGACGAGGCCGAGCGCCGGGTGCAGCGCGGCGCCGGTGCCGGCGAGCGCGTCGGCGCAGCGCCGCAGGTCGAGGTGGTAGTAGGTGTCGCGGCCGTCGAAACTGCTGCGCCGCGCGGTGACCAGCTCCGCGGTGCGCAGCCGGCGCAGGTGGTAGGAGACGAGGTTCTGCGGCTGGCCGAGGGCGTCCACCAGTTCCCGCACGCGCCGGTCGCCGCGCGCGAGCTCGAGCATCATCCGCCAGCGCAGCGGATCACCGGCCAGCCGCACGAACGGCGGTGGGCCGGACATCGCGTCGGGACGCATGGACCGGAGATTACATCAATCCAGGTTGATGCAATAGGCCCCGGTCGGGGTGGAGCGTGAGGTAGACGGCGCGGACCGCGAGGGTGCGCTCGATCTCGTCGATGAGGGGGGCGAAGAACTGCTTGCGGTGCTCGGTGTCGCTCATCGAGGTGACCGCGAAGTACATGCTGCCGAAGCCGGCGAGCAGCGTGGCGTTGCGCAGCAGGGCGACCGGGACGCCGGGCAGCAGCG
The DNA here is from genome assembly GCF_040629235.1 of Amycolatopsis sp. NPDC005961. Classification (NCBI taxonomy): domain Bacteria; kingdom Bacillati; phylum Actinomycetota; class Actinomycetes; order Pseudonocardiales; family Pseudonocardiaceae; genus Amycolatopsis; species Amycolatopsis sp. NPDC005961. Next base: position 13,562 of record NZ_JBEXVF010000037.1, read on the forward strand.
GCGAGATCGCCGGCTTCGCGCCGATCCACTGCTCGGCCGCGGCGGGCGTCACGATGATCACGCCGAGGAGGACGAAGAAGGCGAACAGCGCGAGGCCGATCACCGCGGCTTGGACGAGCTGGCGGGTGGCGAGCATCAGCAGCAGGTTGCGCTTCTGGCGGCCGTTGAGGCTGACCGCGCGCACGGGGCCGTCGAGGGGGACGGCGGCCAGCGGGGTGCCGGCGCAGGCGGCGGTCAGCATGGGCGCGCTGAAGTCCTGTTCGACCCGGCCGATCTCCTCGCGGAGGCGGGCGGCCGCGGCGAGGACGGTGACCGCGCCGAACAGCGCGACGACCAAGGCGAGGCGCCACCAGGCGAGCTGGTTCATCAGCTGCCACAGCTCGCCGGTGAAGAACAGGAACAGGGTGACGAACAGCAGGACGGGCAGCGCGCGGCCGAGGACCTGCACGCTGTTGCGGAGGTCGGTGATCGCCTGCCGGATGGCTTGGCGCAGCAGGGTGCCGAAGCCGTAGGTGGTGGCGAGGTACGTGGCCGCGAAGGCGGCGGCGAAGAACACGAGGAACGCCAGGACGCCCAGCGCGCGGGCGCCGGGAAGGGTGATGGCGCCGTCGAAGGCGAGCTGCAGCAGCGGCACGGCGACCGGCATCGCGGCGTAGGCGGCGAGGATCGCGATGGTCGCGGCGCGGGAGAAGCGGGGGAGGCGCCGGACGAACAGCGAGATCGTCACCCAGGCGGCGACGGTCACGGCGACGACGATGCCGAGCAGCACCCACCGGCCCGAGCCGGCGGTCTTGAGCGGGACGAGCCAGGCGAGGCTGGCGAGCATGACGAAGGCGAGCGCGGGCAGCATCCGGGGCAGGATGTGCTCGGCGAAGCCGTACCCGGCGATCATCGTCGGGGTCCCGCGGCGGAGGAACCAGCGTTCGGTCCGCTGGACCCGTACCCGAGGTGCTGATGTCGGCATGCGCAGATAGTGCCTGGTCGGCCCGTCCGCTCGACCGGCGAGGTCGGGCGGACGGCGACTGGGCCGTTCGGGTGAAGGTGAACTCGGGCGAAACCGGGTGTCGAATCGGGCGCGAGTCGTTCGTCGGCTGAGTGAGCGGCCACCACGAAGGGGCGCCGCCGGAACCCACAGGGGATGAGATGTCGCACCCGGAGCCCGTCGCCCGCCGCATGTACGACCTGGTCGAGCCCATCGGCCTGGTGCCCTACTTCGCCGACGAGTCGGACGAGGCCCTGATGGCGCTGGGCCTGCGCAACCCGTGGGACGCCTACTTCGCCGGACGGGCCGCGCCGCTCGGCCGAACGGTGCCGGCCGAGGTGGTCCACGCGATCTTCTACAACTTCGCGCCGGGCGAGGTGGCCCGCCACCTCCCGCGGGTGTGGGACCTGACCACCCCCGAGGCGGCGCTGGCCGCCCGCGAGCGGGGCTGCGTCGCGGGCATGCGGCGGGTCCTCGGCGAACTCGCCGACGACCCGCGGGTCGCCCGCGCCGGCGACGTCCTGGTGAAGGCGGCGCTCAGCGCCCCGGTGGAGGGCCGCGCCCTCTTCGCCGCCCTGCGCGCGCTCCCGGTGCCGCAGGAGCCGGTGGCCCGGTTGTGGCACGCGGCCACGCTGCTGCGCGAGCACCGCGGCGACGGCCACACCGCCGCCTTGCTGACCGAGGGTGTCGGCGGGACGGAAGCCCACGTGCTGCACGCGTTGTCGGCCGGCATGCCCGCAAAGGACTTCGGCCGGGTCTGGCACCTCCCGGAGGCGCAGCTGAACGCGGTCATCGACGGCATGCGCGCCCGCGGTCTCGTCGGGGCCGACGGCTGGCTCACCGCCGACGGCCGGGCCACGAAGGACCGGGTGGAAGCGCTGACCGACCGGCTCGCGGAGGCGCCGTACACCGTGCTGAGCCCGGGGGACCTCGACCGGCTCGTCGCCGACCTCGAGCCGATCTCGGCCGCGTTCCGAGCGGTCTTCCCGATGTAGCCCGTGGGCCGGGCCCCGGAGGCGTTATCTTGGCCGCGCGCGACAGTGGTGGGCCCGTGCCGGGAACGTTCCGGCGGGGGAGGGAACACAGGGAGGCAGTGATGAACGTCGACACGCGGGTGGGTGGTCCCCGGGTGCTGGTGGCGGGGGCGAGCATCGCGGGGCCCGCGCTGGCCCACTGGCTGCGCCGGCGGGGAGCCGAGGTGACCGTGGTGGAGCGGGCCCCCGAGCTGCGTCCCGGCGGGCAGGCGGTGGACGCGCGCGGGGTGGCGAAAGAGGTCATCGAGCGCATGGGGCTGGCCGCGGCGGTGCGCGCGGCCTGCACCGACACCGCCGGCGCGCACACCGTGGAGGCGGACGGGCGGGTGGTGGAGACCTTCCGCGCCGACGACGACGGCGGCGACGGGTTCATCGCGGACATCGAGATCCTGCGCGGGGACCTGTCCCGGGTGCTCTACGACGACACCCGCGACGGCGTCGAGTACGTCTTCGGCGACCGGATCGCCGAACTGACCCAGGACGCGGACGGGGTCGACGTGGCCTTCGCGGGCGGCGACCGGCGGCGCTTCGACCTGGTGATCGGGGCCGACGGGCTGCACTCGCAGCTGCGGGCGATGGTCTTCGGGCCGCATGAGCGGTTCCTACGCCACCTCGGGCAGGTGCTGGCCTTCTACAGCGTGCCCAACGAGTTCGGGCTGGACCGCTGGCTGCTCGAGTACCAGGACCAGGAGTCCGGGCGCTCGGCCCTCCTGCGCCCCATCCAGGACGCCACCCGGGCGATGGCGATGTTCTACTTCGCCTCGGCCGACTTCGACGTCGACCCCCGTGACGTCGCGGCCCAGAAGGCTCTGCTGCGGGCGCGGACGGCGGGCCTGGGCTGGTTGACCCCGGAGATCCTCGCGCACCTGGACGACACCCCGGACTTCTACCTCGACCAGGTCGCGCAGGTGGTGATGGACCGCTGGTCGAGCGGACGGGTGGGGCTGCTCGGCGACGCGGCGTTCAGCTCGTCGCCGATGTCCGGGCAGGGCACCGGGCTGGCCCTGGTCGGCGCCTACGTGCTGGCCGGCGAGCTGGCCGCCGCCGGGTGGGACCCCGACGCCGGGTTCGCCCGCTACGAGGCACGGATGCGCTCGTTCGTCGAGGCCAACCAGGAGATCGGCCGGTTGAACGCTCGCAGCCGCGAAATCCCCGGCCCGGACGCCGAGCCGGGTCCCGATTTCACCGGCGAATGGTTCACCGAGCTGATCGGGCGCGCGATCAACGGCGTCGAGCTGCCCGGCTACGCGGGGGTGCCGGACTCCGGGGCGCCGAGCACTTCCCCGGCCAAGCCGTAGGTGTGTTCCGGGAATGCGTCGAGGAACCGGCGTTCTCCGACGAGTACGGCACGCCGTACGCCACGGTGTGCCTGTGGCGTGAGCACGGCGACGCCGTCTGGAGGCACGGAGTCATCACGTTCCCCGACCACGGCGACGACGGGGCCGACTGGCTGTTCGGCCTGCTGACCGACGGCACGCCCGAGGCGTTCCGGGAGTGGGCGCAGGACTATTACGAGATGCCGATCGACCTCGACGCGGTACGGCACGTCCACTCCGGGCAACCGCTGACCGCGAAGGTCGTGACGGCGCTCGACTCCGCCACCACCCTGGCCGCCGTCGCCGATGGTGTCGCCGCGACCGGCTACCCGATCCGCTGACCGCGGCCGACCCGGAACCTCAGGTGGCGGGCGCCCGGTGGGCGGCCGCGTAGTGCGCGGTGCCGATCGCCCCGGCGACCGCCAGGACGAACCCCGCGACGGCCGCGGTGGTGAAGCCGGCGCGGACGCGGTCGTCCAGCACCACCACCCCGATGAGCGACGACACCGCCGTGTTGGTGGTGAACATGATGGCGGTGACCGCGGTCGCCCGGCCGCGTTGCAGGGCCATCGCGAACACGATCGCCGCGGCGAGCCCGTTGGCGATCATCGCCCAGATCGCCGGCTCCAGGGCCAGGCGCCAAACCGGCCCGGAGGCGTCGAGGGTCCGTGCCGAGACCCCGACGGCGCTGAACCCCAGCCCGGCGCAGAACCCGAGCACGATCGGCGACCAGCGGCCGGTACTGCGCTGGACGGTGAACGCGATCGCCGCGATCGCGACCGCCACGCCCACCAGCAGCAGCTTCCAGCCGTAGGACAGCGGCTGCGCCGGACCCGGATCGGCGGACAGCCCGAGCAGGACGAGCCCGGTGGCGCCGACGCCCAGCGCGGCCCACCCGGCCCCGGCCAGCCGGACGCCGAGGATCGCGGAGATGGTCGCGGTCACCCCGACGCTGAACGCGAGCACCGACTGGACCAGGAACAGCGGCAGCCGGTGCAGCGCGGCGGCGGCGAAGACGAACCCGAGCAGGTCCACCCCGACCCCGAGGAAGTACAACGGCTGCCGGCGCAGCGCGACCAGATCCTGCGGCGAGCCACCGAAGGCACCGGCCCGCCGCACCCCGGCGGACTCCAGGATGGAGCCACCACCCGAGGCGATGGCGGCGAGTACGGCGAGGACGTATCCGAGGATCACGGTCTGAGTCTGTCAGCCCGCTCCCGGGGCCGGGCAGCTGACCACCAGCCGCAGGTACCGGTCGGGCGCCGCAGCGCGCTCACGAGAGCCGAGGTGCTCGACCGGTGAGCGCTGTTCGCGACGGTTACCGCACGCGTTCCGGTGTGTTGTCGATGGTGTGCAGCAGGCGCACCGCGAGTTCCTGGCAGCTGTCGTCGGAGAGCTTCGTGTTCTCCTTCAACACATCCTGCACCAGCTTGACGCGCAGGTCGTACCGGGAGACGAAGGCCGTGTCCGTGGTCATGTGCTGTCCTTCACTGGTTCGTCGTGCCCGCCGACGCAGACGCATCCGCGGTGGAACCCACCCGCCACGGTGGCCGTGCAGAAACGGCGTGCGATCACATCGTGGGAGTCCGCGGCGTGCGGGCACGCGGCGCACGCCGTCCCGAGAGCCGCCGTCACCGGCGGCCGGACGGGTCGGGTGCCCCTGGGTCGGCCGCGCCGCGCCGGCGCGGAACGAGTCCGGCGGGCGGGGTGAAGACCGGCTGGCGGAACAGCTTGCCGTACCGGTCGTCCTGGGGCGCGGTGAGTGCGCCGGGGCGGGGTTCCTCGGCGGCGGGGTGGCTGAACAGTGAACTGTCCATTGTGGAAGCAGTGATGGGGGATCCTTTCGGGGACGCCACCGGAAGTGGCGTGCTTCAGGCGGACAGCGGTGAGCGGCCGGCGGTGCCGCGTAAGGCGAGCGAGTGCGCACTGTCGTCGGCGGGGCCCGAGGCAGGCGGCGAGGGCTTCAGCCGCAGGCGCGGTCGCGCGTCCGGTGGTGTGGAGTGGGTGGAGGTCGAGCCCGACGGCATGTCGGTGCTCCCGTCCCCGGCTGCGGATATCGACCGGATTGGGGCCGAGGACGGCGCAGGTTTGACCACTCGCGCACGAAATGCTCTCGGACACCACTGACGGTACACGACACCGGCACCCAGCAGATCAGCGAGCCCCTGGCGCCGCACCCGCGGGCTGTCCATACCGGACACCCCGTGCCGGGCTCGTCCCGTCAGACCTCGGCGTCCGGGGTGCGCGACGCGCCCGCGTGCTGCACCAGTTCGGCCGTCGCCTCCCACAGGCGGCGCTCGCGGCCGCGGTCGTGGGCGACCGGCTGGACCTCGGTCAGCTTGGTCTTCACCACGAACGCGCCGTCACGCAAGTGCGCCCACTCGTCATCGACCGCCATCGCGGCCAGCAGGGGCCCCGAGCGCTGCGGTGTCGAGACGCCGGGAATCCGGCCGAGGGCGCGGCTCATCGCCTGGAACGCCGCGGGGGCGCCGCGGCCCAGCGCGGTGCCGGGCATCCAGCCTGGCTCGAACACCGACACGCTGATCCCCGGGCCGGCCTGACGCTGCAGTTCGTGGGCGTAGTAAAGAACTGCGAGCTTGGCGTTGGAGTAGGCGACGCCGGAGGCCGCCATGCCCGGGTTCTCCTCGCCGCCGGCCGGGCGGGCGAGCTCGACGGGGTCGGCCCACTCGGCCTCGGCCACGCGCAGCAGCTTGCGCCAGAAGTTGGCGTGGTAGGTGTTCGAGCCGACCAGCACGACCCGCGCCGGGGCGGTGAACGAGCCGATCAGGTCGCCGATGAGCCGCGCGTGGGCGAGGTGGTTGACGGCGAAGGTGAGCTCGTAGCCGTCGGCCGAGGCCTGCCGGGTGTCGGCCGACATGGTGCCCGCGTTGGCGACCAGCGCGCGCAGCGGACGGACAGCGCCGTCGGCGAGCAGGCCGCGGGCGGTCGCCGCGGCGGCTCGGACGTCGGCCAGGCTTGCCAGGTCGCAGCCGATTTCGACGGCGTGCGCCCCGAGGGCACGAGCCTCGTCGGTGACCGCGGTCAGGTCGCGCCCGGCGCGGCCGACGAGCAGCAGGTCGGGGCGCTGCCCGTCCGGGCGGCCGGCCATGGCCAGCACGGCGTGGCGGCCCAGGTTGCGCGTGGGGCCGGTGATGAGGACGGTTCCGGGTTCGGTCATGGCGCCAGCCTGCGAGCACGGCCGGGGCGCAGCCAGTCGTCCGGTTTTCGTAGGACTGCCAGGGCCAGGACAACCGGTGCCCGCTCGTCCAGAATGGACTGCGTGGAAGCGTGGGAGTTCGGCCGGACGGTGCGCCGCTGGCGCGACCGGGTGGTCCCCGAGGCCGTCGGTGTCCCGGCGGGCCGGCGGCGGCGGGCCAGCGGGTTGCGCCGGGAAGAACTGGCCGCGCTCGCCGGCATCTCGGCCGACTACCTGACCCGCCTCGAGCAGGGACGCGCGACCGCGCCGTCGACGCAGGTCGTGGAGTCGCTGGCCCGCGCGCTGCGCCTGGCCGACACCGAACGTGACCTGCTCTACCGGCTGGCCGGGCACGCCGCGCCGGGCCCGGACGTCGTGCCGTCGCGGGTCACCCCGAGCGTGCAGCGGCTGCTCGACCGGCTGTCGCACACGCCGGTGGTGGTCTACGACGCCACCTGGACGCTCGTGCTGGCCAACGCGCCGTACGACGCGCTCATGGGCGACACGACCACCTGGCGCGGGCTGGAACGCAACGCCGTGTGGCGCAACGTCGCCCGGCTGCCCTCGCGGATCGTGCACAGCCCGCGGGAACAGGCCGAGCACGAAGCCCGGCTCGTCGCCGACCTGCGCCTGACCGCGTCGCGCTACCCCGCCGACCGCGCGCTGCGGCGCCTGCTCGCGGACCTGGCCGCCGGCAGCCCGCGGTTCGCCGAACTGTGGGATGCCGAAGCCCCGCCGTCGGTGGCCGACCCGTCCCGGCGCAAGGTCATCGACCACCCGGCGGTCGGCCCGATCACCCTCGACTGCGACACGCTGCTCGTCGCCTTGGACGACCTGCGCATCAGCGTGTACACCGCCGAGCCCGGCACCGAGGACGCCGACCGCCTGGCTCTCGCCGCCGTCCTCGGTACCCAGTCGCTCCGGCCTTGAGAACGCATGCTCGCTAGTCGACGGGCCGGCGCAGTCCGTCCAGCACGAGGGTGATGACGTCGTCGGCCTCGGTCCGCCACCCGGGGCGGTCGTGGGCCGCGCCGATGCCGTGCAGCGCCATCATGACGGCGCCGGCGTCCACGTCGTCGCGAACGGTGCCGTCCCGTACGGCGGCGGCCACCAGGTCGGTGACCGCCTCCTCCAGCGCCCGGCTGCCCTCGGCGAGGGCACCCGCGCGATCGGCCCACAGCGTGGCCAGCGTCCGGGCGAGGCCTTCGTGGGCAGCAATGTGGTCGACCATGCCGCGGAGGAAGGTCGCCAGGGCCTCCGCCGCGGGCAGCGTGGCCTGTAGCCGGCGGGCGCGGTCGCACAGTGTGGCGACTTCCCCGTGATAGACGGCCTCGGCCAGTGCCTCCCGGGTGGGGAAGTGGCGGTACAGCGTGCCGGTGCCCACCCCGGCCAGGCGGGCGAAGTCATCGAAGCGCAGGTCGAAGAAGCCCCCGGCGTCGAAGACCTCCCGGGCGGTGGCGAGCAGGGCTGCACGCTTGCGCTGGGCGTCGGCCCGCAGCGGCTTGTCGGCGGTCATGCGCTCCCTCGCGTTGACAAATGGAGATGACCTCCATATTTTGGAAAGTGGAGATGATCTCCAGATCAATCGTACCCCACGAGGTGCCATGTGAAGATCCTGATGTTCGGCCGAGGCGTGATCGCCACCATCTACGGCTGGACCCTGCAACGGGCCGGGCACGACGTCGAGTTCTACGTCCGGCCGGGCCGCGCCGCGACGTACGGGGAGGCGGTGGACCTCGACCTGTTCGACCTGCGGCGCCGGGTGTGGGGGCGACGCGTCGCCGAGAAGTGGCCGGTGCGCTACCGGGAGGCGCTGGAGCCGGACCACGACTTCGACCTGATCGTGCTCAGCGTGCCGCACCACCGCCTCCCGGAGGCGACGGCCTTCCTGGCCCCGCGGGTCGGCCGGGCCACGGTGCTGGTCTTCGGCAACCTCTGGACCGAGCCGCTCGCCGCGGTCGGCGCGCTCCCGCCGGACCGGATCGCCTGGGGCTTTCCCCAGGCCGGTGGCGGTTTCGGCGCGGACGGCGTGCTCCACGGGGGACTCTTGCCGTCGGTCGTCTTCGGCACCCTCGGCCGGCCCCCGACCGATCGGGAACAGGCCGTGCGTCAGGCGTTTCGCGAAGCCGGGCTCCGGATCAAGGAGCGGCCCGACTTCCGCGGCTGGCTGTGGGTCCATTTCGTCTCGGACGCCGGCATGTTCTCGCAGGGCCTGCGGCGGGGTTCCCTGTCCGAACTGGCCGGGGCACGCGGCGACCTGCGCGAGGCGCTGCTGGCCGGCCGCGAGCTGCTGCCGCTCCTCCGGGCGCGCGGCGTCGACCTGCGACGGCACCGGGGCGGTCTGCTGCCGTTCCGGGCGCCCACCTGGCTGACGGCCCCCGCGCTCGCCTGGCTGACCACTCATGTCCCGCCCGCGCGCATGGGTCTCACGGCGCACGACGACCCCGACGCCGAGGAGCCGCGGGCGGTCTGCCGGGACGTCCTGGCCGAAGCACGGCGGCTGGGCATCTCGGCACCACGACTGGAAGCGGCGGAACCGCTCTTCGCCCGTGCCGGCCGGCCTCTGTCGCCCGTCCGTGACGTCGCGGAAGGACAGTCATGACCACCACCGGGAAGCACGAGTTCCCCCTGGCCCGTACGTGCCCGTTCGTGCCGCCGCCGGCGTACGAAGAGATCCGCGAACAAGAGCCGGTCTCACGGGTTCGCCTGCCCGACGGCGGGTGGGCCTGGGTGATCAGCCGTCACGAAGACGTGCGAACCGTGTTGAACGACCGGCGGTTCAGCGCCGACCGGCAGCATCCGGACTTCCCGGCGCTGGTCGAGGGCGAGGCCGCGACCCGGCGGCCGGACGAGGAGCGCATGCTGATCGCGATGGACGCGCCCGAGCACGGGCCGGCGCGCAAGGCCGTGCTCGGCGAGTTCACCGTGCGCCGGTTGGCGGCGCTGCGGCCGCGGATCCAGGAGATCGTCGACGAGCGGATCGACGCGCTGCTGGCCGGGCCGCGGCCCGGTGACCTGGTGGAGTCGCTGTCGCTGCCGGTCCCGTCACTGGTGATCTGCGAGATGCTGGGTGTGCCTTACGCCGACCACGAGTTCTTCCAGGAACAGACGGTGAAGGTGTTCAAGCAGTCGACGTCACCCGAGGAGGCGTGGGCGGCCATGGGAGTCCTCCAGGGCTACCTGGCCGACCTCGTCGCGGAGAAGGAGCGGAACCCGCCGGACGACCTGCTCGGGCGGCAGATCGTCAAGCTGCGCGCGGACGGCACCTACCGGCGGAAAGCGTTGGCCGGCATGGGTCTCCTGCTGCTCGTGGCCGGCCACGAGACGACGGCGAACATGATCTCGCTGTCGACCCTGGCATTTCTGCGCAACCCGGACCAGCTCGCGATGATCAAGGCCGACTCGGGCAAGACGCTCGACGCGGTCGAGGAGATGCTGCGGTACTTCACGATCATCGACGTGGCGACCGTCCGGCTGTGCGTCGGGGACATCGAGGTCGGCGGCCGGCTGATCCGCTCCGGCGAAGGAGTGCTGGCGCTCGGGTATTCGGCCAACCGGGACCCCCGGGCGTTCGAGAACCCGGACGAGCTCGACATCGAGCGCGGCGCGCGCCACCACGTCGCGTTCGGCTTCGGGCCGCACCAGTGCCTGGGCCAGAACCTGGCCCGGATGGAACTGCGGATCGTCTTCGACACGCTGTTCCGCCGCGTCCCCACTCTCGAACTGGCGGTGGACGTCGACGAGCTGCCGTTCAAGGACGACGCGCACATCTACGGCCTCTACCGGCTCCCGGTGACCTGGTAGCGGACGAACCGCCGGCCACCACGCCGGAGACTCGCCGGCGGACCGGCGAGTCTCCGGCGCTATTCGGCTCGGTCGTCGACGCGGGCCAGCACCTTGTCCGCGATCCGGCGCAGCGTACGCAGCTCCGCCGGGGTCAGGGCGTCGGCGAACAGCTCCCGCACCCGCTCGACGTGCCCGGGCGCGACCGACTCCAGGTGCGCGAAGCCCGCGTCCGTCAGGATCGCTCGCGTGTACCGGCCGTTGCCCGGATCCGGTTCCCGGCAGGCGAAGCCGCGCTTCTCCAGGCGGCCGATCAGGTGGGACAGCCGCGACAGCTCCGTGTTCGCCAAGGCCGCCAGGTCGCTCATCCGCGCCCGGCGGTCCGGCTGCTCCGACAGGTGCGCGAGCACGTAGTACTCGAGGAAGCTCAGCCGCGCGTCGCGCTGCAGCTGCGCCTCCAGGGACGCCGGCAGCCGCTGGGTGAGCCGCATGAAGGCGCGCCACGCCGACAACTCGTCGCTCGTGAGCCAGCGCTGCCCGGGTTCCGTCATCACCGCAGTCTAGCTGACTTGAAAATTCATGTCAGCGTGCTAGCGTCTCACTTGAACATTCAAGTGAGAGGACTTCCTGTGAAGATCGCGATCATCCTCGGCAGCACCCGTCCCGGCCGGAAGGGCGAAGCCGTGGCGAGGTGGGTGCTGGCCAAGGCCAAGGAACGGCCGGACGTCGACTACGAGCTCATCGACCTGCTCGACCACCCGCTGCCGCACCTGGACGAGGCCGTGTCCGCCAGCCGGGGCGTCTACGCCAACGACCACACCAAGGCCTGGTCCGCCACGATCGCGGCGTTCGACGGGTTCGTCTTCGTCACCCCCGAGTACAACCACTCCACCTCGGGCGTCCTGAAGAACGCCATCGACTACCTCTACGCCGAGTGGAACAACAAGGCCGCCGCCTTCGTCTCCTACGGCGCGCTCGGCGGTGCCCGCGCCATCGAGCACCTGCGGGCGATCTCCAGTGAGCTGCAACTGGCCCACGTGCGCCAGCAGCTGTCGTTCTCGCTCTTCACCGACTTCGAGAACTTCGCCGAGTTCGCCCCGTCCCCGATGCACGACGCCGCCGCCTCGGTGCTGTTCGACCAGCTCGAATCCTGGGCCGGCGCGCTCAAGACCATCCGGTGAGGCTCTACGGGCTCGAGGAGCACTTCGCCACGGCCGACGTGGTCGCGGCGTGGCGGCGGCACGACCCGGCGCTCGCCGCGCCGATGATGAGCCGGGCCGTCGCCAGTGCCGCGTTGCTCGACCTCGGCGAAGGCCGCGTCGCCGCGATGGACGACGCCGGGATCGACACCGCCGTGCTGTCGCTCACGACGCCCGGCTTGCAGGACCTCGACCCCGCCGAAGCCGTCGCGCTGCAACGTCCCACCAACGACGTCCTCGCCGACGCCGTCGGCCGGTTTCCCGGGCGGTTCCGGGGGTTCGCGGCCCTGGCGACGTCCACGCCCTCGGCGGCGGCCGACGAGCTGCGGCGGGCCGTCACGGACCTCGGGTTCGACGGGGCGCTGGTGAACGCGAACTCCCGTGGCCAGGCCCTCGACGAGTTCCGCTTCTGGGACATCTTCGAGGCCGCCGAGGACCTGCGTGCCCCGGTGTACCTGCACCCGAGCGTGCCGGTCCCGGCGGTCACCGAGGCCTACTACCGGCGGTTCGGCGGCCCGGTGGACGAGCTGCTGGCCACCGGGACGTTCGGCTGGCACTACGACGCCGGGCTGACCGCGCTCCGGCTGATCGTCGCCGGGGTCTTCGACCGGTTTCCGGGGCTGCGGCTGATCCTGGGGCACTGGGGCGAGGTCGTGCTGTTCTACCTTGACCGCGTGGCGGCCCTGGACGCGGTGGCCGGGCTGGAGCGCCCGATCGCGGAGTACTTCCGCACCAACGTCTTCATCACCTCGGGCGGCATCGCCAGCCACCGGTACCTGCGGTGGAGCCTGGAGACGGTGGGCGCGGACCGGATCATGTACGCCTCGGACCACCCGTTCAACCGCGAGTACGGCGGTTCCGCCCGGAGATTCGTGGCGACCGCACCGATCAGCGACGCCGACCGGGCGAGGATCGCCTATGAGAACTGGGAAAACCTGATCGCGGGCATCCGGCGCCGGTAAGCGTGAAGCGTGGCGATGGCCGACAACGTTCGCTGACCACCGGGAGACGACAACACGGGCGGTGTGCGGAGGAACTACCCGGTGGGCGCAACGCCGTTCCCGGCGATGCGCCCACCGGGCGGTCACACGCAGGGCATCAACGTCGAGACGTTGATCGCGGGGCTCCAGCCGGCGCTGTCATATTGGACGGTGAGCCATTCCGTGGTCCGGATGTTGCAAGGTGACGGCCATGTCGTGGGGGAGAAGATCGTCTGTTGCTTGCCTGCGGCCAGGGTGACGGTACCGCGGCCGTCGAGTACGGGCTCCGTGCCATCCGGTGCGACAGAGGTGTACAGGATCCAGTTGACGGTGCGTGAACTGGTCGCCGTGTTGATCAGACCGAGATAACCGCGGGAGAAGCAGTCGGCGCTGTCGCAGTTGTATCGGACGCATACCTGGTAGCGGATCTTGCCCCAGCCTTCGGTTCCCGAGCACACCGGCGAAGCAGCCGTTGTAGCAGCGGTGACCGGGGTTGCGACGGACCGGGTTGCGGACTTGGTGGGTGCCGAGCCCGGCTGCGCGACTTGGAGTCGTGCGACAGACGGCGAGGTGCCGGTGTCAGAGGTGGATCTGCCGGCGGCCGTGGCGGGTGACACGGTGCCGAGAATGCTGACGGCGCATATCGCGGTCAGTAACACGAACCGTCTTTTGAGCATCGGGGCTCCTCGTGTCTGCAGTCGTGTGCTTGCCGCGACCACACGCCGCGTCGCCCTCGGCAGTTGACGCTCAGGTCTTCGGTTCACCCGAACGGAGCTGATATTCGTTGGCGAGCCACGGTCAGGCCACCCGCGTCCCTCGACCGGGATACCGCTTACTTCAAGGCGTGAACCACGGACGCCCGGCCGCCGTTCGGCGCTTTACAGCCTGGGCGGAAGGCGCCTACCGTGCGCTCGCATCCATCCGGCCGGTCCGTGCCGACCACGGCTGAAGGAGGTCAGGTGTTCCGCAACCACAGACCCAGTACCCGCGCCACCGTCACGGTGCTCGCAGCGACGGTCCTGCTCGCGGTTCCCGCGTTCACCGCCAGTAGCAGCGCCGCCATCGACCTGGGCGCCGCGCCCTGGCTGGACACCCATCGCCCGGTGCCGGCGCGGGTGGAGACGCTGCTTCGCGCGATGACGCTGCCCGAGAAGGTCGGCCAGATGGACCAGCAGCTGGTCACCACGCTGACCGATGCGAACAGCGCGACGTGCGGGAACAACGGATTCAATCTGCCCAATCCCGAATGCATGCGAAAAATACTGGTCGAGGCCAACGTCGGTTCGATTCTCGCGGGTGGCACCGAGAATCCGGTCGACACCACGGGCAAGGGCGGCGTGGGCAACACCGGCTACGACTGGGCCACCGAGTACAACATCATCCAGCAGTTCGCGATCAAGAACTCGCGCCTGCACCTGCCGGTGGTGTTCGGCGTCGACGCGGTGCACGGCTTCGGCCACCCGTGGCAGGCACCGCTGTTCCCGCAGTCCATCGGCATGGGCGCCACCTGGGACCCCGCGCTCGCCCAGGCGGGGGGCAAGGCGACCGCGGACGCTCTGCGCGCCACCGGTTGGACCTGGAACTTCGCCCCGGTCCAGGACATCGCGCGCGACAACCGGTGGGGCCGCACCTACGAGACGTGGGCCGAGCAGCCGGCCCTGGCGGCCGCGATGGGCGCCGCGAACATCAAGGGCATGCAGACACCCGGCAAGCGCGGTGCGCTGAACGTCAGCGCGACGGTCAAGCACTTCGCCGGCTACTCGCAGTCGGTCAACGGCCACGACCGGGCCGAGGCGCTGCTCCCGATGAACTACCTCCAGACGACGATCCTGCCGCCGTACGCGGCGGGGATCGACGCGGGCGCCGGCACGGTGATGGTCAACTCCGGTTCGATCAACGGGGTTCCCGCCACCTCGTCGCACTACCTGCTGACCGACGTCCTGCGCGACCAGATGCACTTCCAGGGTGTCGTGATCAGCGACTACCAGGACGTCACCGCGTTGCAGACCGCCTACCACATCGCGGCGGATCTCCCGGGTGCCATCGCCGCCGCCGTGAACGCGGGCGTCGACATGAGCATGCAGGTCTCCGACCCGGCCGGCTGGCAGGCCGCGATCCTGCAGGCCGTCGACACGGGCAAGATCTCGCGCGCGCGGATCGACCAGGCCGTGCGGCGCATCCTCACGCTGAAGTTCCAGCTCGGCCTGTTCGACCAGCCGTGCGTGGCGGACCCGGCGAAACCGTGCGTCGACGCGAACGCCGCCAACGCGGCCGTCACCGCGGGCCGCGATCAGACGCTGAAGGCCGCGCGGGAGTCGATCACCTTGCTGCGCAACGAGAACAACGCGCTGCCGTTGCCGGCGGGCGCGAAGGTCGTGGTGACCGGCCCGAGCGCGGACTCGATGACCAACCAGCTCGGCGGCTGGAGCGTGAGCTGGCAGGGCGTGGCCGGTGCCGGGCACGTGTGCTGCATGGGCCCCGAGAACCAGATTCCGCCGGGCACCACCGTGCTCGGCGGCATCCGGGCCGCGAACCCGGGTGCGGTCTACGCGCCGGACCAGGCCAGCGCCGTCGCGGCGGCGGCCGGCACCAGTGCCTACGTGGCTGTGGTGGGGGAGAAGGCCTACGCGGAAGGGCTGGGCGACAACCCGGCGCCGGCCCTGGCTCCCGACCAGCAGGCCCTCATCTCGGCCCTGCAGGCGACCGGTAAGCCGGTGATCGTCGTGGTCGTCGCGGGCCGTCCGGTCGGGCTGGGTCCGGCCGAGAAGGCGAACGCGGTGCTGATGGCCTACCAGGGCAGCACGGAAACCGGCACGGCGGTGGCGGATGTGCTGTTCGGCAAGACGAACCCTGCGGGCAAGCTGCCGATCAGCTGGCCGTCCGACGCGCCGGCCGTCGGCGCCGACTTCGCCGGCACGGCCCCGTCCCCGCTGGGGGACCAGCCGAAGTTCTTCGACCAGCTGCCCAGCACCGCGTCCGGCCCGGGCAACGCGTACAACCCGCAATTCCCGTTCGGCTACGGCCTGTCGTACACGACGTTCACCCACACGAACCTGGCGGTGACGCCGAAGGTCGCGCGCGGCGGCACGGCCACCGCGACGTTCACCGTCACCAACACCGGAACCCGCGCCGGCACCGACATCGTGCCGGTGTACGTGGCCCAGCCGGTGAGCCCGGTGGTCGTCCCGCCACAACGGCTGGTCGGCTTCGCGCGGGTGACGCTCGAACCGGGCCGGTCCCAGGTCGTGCGCGTGTCCTTCCCGGCGTCCGCATTGGCCGAAAGCGCAGCGGACATCAACGCGTCCGGCCCGCCGGCCGTGGTGCCGGGCAGTTATGTGCTGCAGCTGGACAAGAACGGCACGACGCCGTACACGGTGGACGTGTCGGCGCCGTTCCTGATCCAGTAGCGAGCGGTCGCTTGCGGGGCGACGCCGGCGCGTCGCCCCGCAATGCCCGCTCAGGCCGGCGTCCCGAATGGCCGAGAGCGTCGGGTGACCTCGTTTCCGCTGGTAGCGGCCCAGTTTCGCGCCGGTTGTAACTCCGGCGCGCCGGGGGACGACCTAGCTCCTGATTGAGGAGACGCCCCATGTCACAGCGTGCAACACGGGTCACACCGAGTCGGTTCGGGTGGCTGCTTCTCGCCTTCGTCTTCGCCGGCACGGCCGGTGTGCACCTCTACTTGCTCTTGTCGACGGCGGCCAGATGGCCGGGCTGGGCGGCGATGGTCCTGGTCGTACTGGCCCTGAGCTGCGTCAGGAACTCAGGGCTCGGCCAGGGCCCCGCGCGTGCTCGTGCCGACGCCGGGAGCGCGAAGAGCGGGGAGCCCGCTGGATGAGCGGGTGGTCCGACCCGTCGGCTCTGGCCGTGTTCGTGATCGCCGTCGCGCTGCTCCTCGCCGCCGGCACGAGTGGTGCCCTCCGGCTCCCGCCGCTCAACGTGCACGGCCCGCTGACCCCGGCCGGGATCAAGGTGACCGCCGCCCTCGGTGTTCTGTGCTTGGCCGTGGCCGGAGGGGTCGCCTTGTGGGGCGGGCACGACTCGCCACCGCAGCCGACCGCGACGCCGCCACTCTCGAGCTCGGTTCCGCAGGCCACCTCACCCTCTTCCTCGGAGACACCGGGTTCGACCGCGCCCACACGGTCGACGGGATCGCCGCCGTCGCCCGGGCTCACGGAACTGGCCGCCGATCGTGTGTCATTGGGAACCTCGACCGGATACGACTTCGACACGGGCAAGACCGGTTTCGCGGGTGAGGGTGCCGACATAGTCGTCGACAGCACCGGTATCAGTGCGGTTTCCGACACCGCGCTCGCGCTTTCCGGCCGGACGGACACCCGGCCGGACGGATGTCCCTCGGAACTGAGGCTCAGCCGGGTGCCGCGCAGCGGTACCGCGTCCGGGCGATCGGTCTGCGCTCTGACGACGAGCGGGAACCTCGCGGTGTTCACGTTCTCCGATTCGCGCTCGTCGGGCGAAGTGGTGGTGGACTACGTCCTGTGGGGTAACCGATGACGGCCACTCGGTGCTGATCCTCACCACCTTCGAATCCGACGAATACGTTTACGACGCGTTGCGCGCCGGCGCGGCCGGCTTCGTCGTCAAGGACACCGAGCCGGCCGCGCGAGACCGGGCCCAGCTCGTCGTCATCGCCTACGAAACCAGGCTGGTGACGGTAGGAACAGGTCACGAGCTGGAGAAGTCCTGACGCACCTGCGAAGCCGGGACCGCGCTACCCGGAAGGGGCCGGTTCAGGGGGATCCCCGAAGCGACAACGGGTCCGCTGTTCCTAACCTGGCGGTATCCGAGGGGAAGGAGCACGGCCATGCGTTTGTCCCACCTGTTCGCGGCCACGGCACTGGGGCTCTCCACCGTGGTGGCGACGCCCGTCGCGGCCGGCGCGACGACGACGTGCACGGCTCCGGCACCGGGCCCCTGGACGGTGGACCCCGCGAGTGCCGCGGCGCCGGCCGGGGCGGGCCGCCCGGCGGACCAGGCCACCGCCGCGCGGGTGCGCGCCGGCATCCGCAACTTCGTCGCCTGCGTCAACGCCGGTGACCCCGCCAAGCCGGACGACCTCGCCGCCAACCCGGCGGCGACGTTGTTCACCGTCCACTTCATCACCACGTTCATGCACCAGGACAGCTACGCGGCCGTGCCCAGGGTGCTCGGCGGCCTGCGCATCGATCGGATGCGCACCCTCGACGTGACCGCCTACCCGGACGGCAGCGTCAGCACCGAAGGCACCTACCTCGCCTACGGCCACAAGCTCGCCCACGAACGCTGGAACTGGTGGCCCGACCCCGACGGCCACCTGAAGGTCAACAAGCTCGAACCGCTGGCCCCGCCCGTGCCGCCGGACGCGGCCACCCTCGGCATCGAGGTCGGCGACTACTACTACCGGCCCGACACCCCGGTCGTGCGCGCGCCCGGCGGCAAGGTGGTGCTGCGCTTCCACCAGTCCGGCGCGCAGCGCCACGAGGCGATCCTGTTCCGCCTTCCCGAAGGCGCCACCGCCGCCGACCTGTTCAACGGCGAGCTGGCGCCGGGCCAGGTCACCACCATCGGCCAGGACAACGGCTCCGACGTCATGTCCCTGGTGGCGCTTCGGCCCGGCACCTACACCCTGATCAGCTTCGAACCGGGGCCCGACGGCCGGCCGCTCGCCCTGCACGGGCTGACCGCGCAGTTCCGGGTCTGCTGACCCGCGCGCTGCCCGAGCCGGGGGAGTGTCCGCGCCAGGTGACTACTGCTTGACCGACCGGGCTTCGCGGCGGGCGAGCACGTCGTCGAGGCGGGAGCCGACTTCGGCGCAGTTGGCGCGGACGATGTCCAGGAACGCCGCGAGCACCGGGGAGTCGTCGGCCGCGCGGAAGGACAGCTGCAGGTCCGGGAGACGGACGTGCGGGGCGATGTCGCAGAACCAGACGTCCTTGCGGGTGACCAGCCGCATCCGGGCCGGGCCGAGGCCGACACCGACGTCGCACGCCGCCAGGCCGATGATCGTGTGGATGTCCCGGGACACCGTGGCGGCGTCCAGCGCGGCCGCGCCGGCGCCGAACAGGTCGTGCAGGCGCGCGGCCACGGCGGGTTCCTGCGTCGGCGCCGACATGATCAGGCGCTCGGCCGCGAGCTGCTCGAGCCGGATCTCCGCGCGGCCGGCGAAGGGGTGGGCGGTGCCGACGACGGCGACCAGGTGGTCGGCGCCGATGGGGACGGTCACCAGGCCGTCCACCCGCGCGCCGCGCGGGGTGCCGCGGCCGACCGCGACGTCGAGTTCGCCCGCGACCAGCGCGGCCGTCCCGTCCGGGCTGTTCACTTCCCGCAGGTCGAGCCGGACGTCCGGCCGGGCCTTGCGGAACCGGCCCAGTACGCCGGGCAGCGGCTCGAGCAGGGCCGAGCCGATGAAGCCCATGCGCAGCTGTCCCGTCTCGCCACGGGCCGCGCGGCCGGCTTCGACCGCGGCGGCCGTCATCTCGCCCAGCGCCCGCCGGGCCCGGGCCAGGAACGCCGTGCCGGCCGCGGTCGGGAACACCCCGCGGGGCGTGCGGTCGAACAGCCGCTCGCCGACCTCGCGTTCGACGGCCGCGATCTGGGTGGACAGCGGCGGCTGGGCGATGCCGAGGGACGCGGCCGCACGGCCGAAGTGCTGGTGCTCGGCCAGCGCGAGCGCGTAGCGGAGGTGACGGGACTCCATATTTTCAGGATATCGCGCAAGGGGGATTCAGCTATGAAAGTGGATAGCGCACTCGTCGCGCGGTGGGGTGGACCTCATGACTGGAACCACCGCTTGCGTGCTCGTTCACGGTGCCTGGCACTCCTCACTGCACTGGGCCGCCACCCAGCGCGCACTGGCCGCGCAAGGCATCACCGGCGTCGCCGTCGACCTCCCCGGGCACGGCGTGACCGCGCCGCTGCCGTCCGGGTACCTCCGGCCCGGCCAGCCCGGGCTGGCGACCGAGCCCTCCGCGCTCGCCGGGCTGACCACCGAGGTGCTCGTCGACGCCCTGATCGCCGACCTCGCCGAGGTGCGCCGCCGGTTCACCAGCGTGGTCCTCGTCGCGCACAGCGCGGGCGGCGGTCCGGTCTCGGCCGTGGTCGAGCGGCATCCCGACCTGGTCGACCACGTCGTCTACCTGTCGGCGTTCGTGCCCGCCGGGCGGCCGCGGTTCGGCGAATACGTGACGGACCCGGTCAACGCCGGTGCCGCCCACGCACCCCGGACCGGCGATCCCGACGTCCTCGGCGCCTTCCGGATCAACCCGCTCTCGCCCGACCCCGCCGAGGTCGAGGCGATCCGGCGGGCGTTCCTGACCGACTGGCCCGCGGACCGGCCGGGCTGGCGCCTGACGCTGCACCCCGACGAACCGATGGCGTCGCTCGCCGGGGCGTACCCGCTGACCGCCGGGCGGTGGGGCCGGGTGCCGCGCAGCTACATCCGGCTGACCGACGACCTGGCGCTGCCGCCGGCCACCCAGGACCTGATGATCGCCGAAGCCGACCGCCTGACCCCGGAGCGCCCGTTCGCGGTGCACTCCCTGCCCGGCGGGCACTCGCCGTTCCTGACCCGCCCCGGCGAGCTTGCCGAGCTCCTCGGCCGGATCGCGAAGCAGGCATGAGGCCCGCCGCGCAAGCCGTGCTGCTGTCGGGGACGTTCGTCCAGCTGATGAGCGTCACCGTGATGCAGCTCGCCGTCCCGCGCATCCGGCACGACCTCGCCGCCGGCTCGGGCGCGGGCCAGCTCGCGCTGGTCGGCTACACGTTGACCTACGCGTGCGCGCTGATCACCGCGGCCCGGCTCGGCGACCGGTTCGGCTACCGGCGGGTGTTCGTCATCGGCACGGCCGTGTTCACGCTGGCGTCGCTGGCCGCGGCCGCCGCGCCGGACGCCGGGTCCCTCGTGGTCGCCCGGCTCGTGCAAGGCATCGGTGCGGGCCTGGTGGCGCCGCAGATCCTGTCGCTGATCCAGACCGCGGTGCCCGCGGACCGGCGGGCCGGGGTCTTGGGCCGCTACGGGGCGACGATGGCCGTGGCGTCGCTGGCCGGCCCGCTGTGCTGCGGCGTCCTGCTGCACTTCGACCCGTTCGGGCTGGGCTGGCGGCTGGCACTGGCCCTGCCGGTGCCGGTGGGCGTCGTGTCGCTGGCCCTGGTCCGGATCCTGCCCGGCGGGCGCGGCCCGGCGGACGCGAGCCGGGTGGATCCGGTCGGCGCCGCGTTGTCACTGACCGGGCTGATCCTGCTGGTGCTGCCGCTGACCCTCGGCCAGGACGCGGGCTGGCCGGCCTGGACGTGGGCGAGCCTGGCCCTGGGGCTGGGCCTGCTCGCCGCCTTCGCCGTGGCACAACGCCGAGTGCGCTTCCCTTTGGTGCGGCCGGAAGCGCTGACCGCGTCGACGACCCGATGGGGCATCGGTGCGGTGTTCCTCTTCAACGCCGGCATCCCGTCGTTCAGCCTGCTGCTTTCCTTGCACCTGCAGGGCGCGCTGCACCGCGGCCCGCTGGTGACGGCGTTGACCGTCGCACCGTACGCGATCGGCGCCCTGCTGGGCAGCGCGGTCGCCGAAGCCGCGGCACGCAGGTTCGGCGCCGCGGCGCTCGCCGCCGCATCAGCCGGCCTGGCCGCGGTGTCGCTGCTGCTCATTCCGGTGCTGGCCGGGCCGGCGCCGCTCCTGTGGGCGGTGCTAGGGGGCGGCGGCTTCGCGTTCGGCGTCTTCACGGCATCGGCGTTTTCCCTTGTCCTGAAACGGGTTCCGGTGCCCGTGGCCAGTTCCGTGTCGGGGTTGCTGCCCACCGCGCAACAACTCGGCGGCACACTCGGCGTCGCCCTGGCGGGGATCGCCTACGCTGCTGGGGAACTGGACGCGGCAATGGGTTACGAGGCCGTCGTGTTCCTGCTCGCGGCCGCGGCCACGGCACGCTTGCGGAAGCCCGCCACGGGAACCACCGGAGGTGTGTCGCGGCCAAGCTTGCTCTCACGGTCGGAGAACTGCTGAGCACCACCCACGTGGTGGGGCACCGGCTCGACTTCGAAGGGCCCGTCACATCGGAGATCCGCAGGGCCGACCGGGAGTGCCGATCGGGTCACGCGGTCAGTCGCAGGCCCAGCCCGCCGAGCAGGATCTCGGCGAGCGCAATCCTGGTCACCGACCGCCGCCGCTACCTGTCGGCAGGGACGCCCGCCTCCCGCTGACTCCCTTCGCCGGAAAGGAAAACTTGCACGGGCCGCGCCCAGCGCATCGGCACCCACCAGCACCTGGTCCCACCCGGCTACGCGAAGTTGATGCACGACAAACGCATCCGGCCGGGCGGGTCGACCTGCTCGCGTGGTCGCCGTCGGCCGCGCTGAAGTTCATAGATGGCCACGGAATCCGCACCGGCGGCATCCTGTCGCTGTCCACACCGCCTCACCCGCGGTGCCAGTCGCGGAAGGCGGTGAGGACGGCGTCACGGGTCTCGGGCGAGAGGGTTTCCGGTGGCAGCCGCCCGAGTTCGCCGATGGTCGTGCGGAACTGGTCGAGGTAGCGTTCGCAGCCTTCGCAAAGCGCGAGGTGTTCGATGAAGCGTGCTTCGGTGCCGGGGTCGAGGGCGTCGTCGAGGAACGCGGTGACCAGTTCGACGAATTCGTCGCAGTTCACGTCCTCGCCCCCGTCGCCAAGTACACCGCCAGCCGCTCCCGGACGGCGGCGCGGGCCCGGTGCAGCAGGACGCGCTGGTTGGCCGCCGAGATCCGCAGCATCGCACAGACCTCTTCGGCGGTGTAGTCCCCGACGTCGCGCAGGCTCAGCACCGCGCGCTGCCGCGCGGGGAGCTCGTCGAGAACGGTGGTGATCACCTCGCGGATCTCGAGGACGAGCGCGGTGTCCTCCGGCGACGCCCACGCGGCCGGGGCCTCGCGCCAGTGGCCGGGGTAGCCGCCGCCGGTGCCCTGGAACCGGGCCGGGTCGACGGTCGGGCCGTGGTCCTCGTCCGGGGGCAGGATGCTGGTCCACGGCACGCTCCGGCGCTCGGCCACGCCGCGTTTCTTGGCGGTGTTGACCAGGATCCGGAAGACCCAGGTCTTGAACGCCGACCTGCCCTCGAAGGCATCGACGCCCTTGAGCACGGCGAGCCAGGTCTCCTGGACGACTTCCTCGGCGGAGGCGCGGGTGGACACGAACGAGCGGGCCAGCCGGAGCATCGGCGCCGACCACGCGTCGAGCACCGCGGCGAACGTCGCGTCGTCGCCCCGGCGGACGGCGGCGATCAGCTCGTCCTCCGGCGGCAGCTTGGTCACCAGGCGAATATAACCGCGGCAGGCAGCCAAAAGGATGACCGTCACCTTACGGCCGCCTTCCGGCCGCGCAGCAGCGAAAGCGCGCCCGCGGGGAAGACGAGCACCGACAGCAGGCCCGCGCACACGAGCCCCGCCGCGGTCGCCGGGGACATCGACCCGGTCAGCACGCCGATCTGGGAAACGGTGACCAGGAACGGCAACGACGTCGCCTGCAGCAGCGCCGCCGCGGCCGCCGGGCGCCGGCCGAACTCCCGGGTGTACAGCAGCGCCGGGACGCCGCGGGCGATCAGCAGGGCCGCCAGGAAGAGGGGAATTCGCACCGGCGCCGCCGGGTCGGCCAGCAACCCACCGAGGTCGAGCCGCAGCCCACTGGCGACGAAGAACACCGGGATGAGGAAGCCGTAGCCGATGGCGTCCAGCTTGACCCGGAACCGCGGGTGCGACGCGGCGTCCCGGTCGAGCAGCCCGACCACGGCGCCGGCGAGGAACGCGCCGAGGATGCTCTCCAGCCCGAACGCCTCCGCGAGCGCGACGAACGCGACCAGCAGCACCACCGCCGCGCGGACCCGGATCTCGGCGGTGGTGTCCTGCAGCCTGGTCAGGGTCGCGCCGAGCCGGCGCGACCTCCCGGCCAGCGACACCACGACCGCCGTCGCCGCGACCAGCAGCGCGAACGCCACCAGCAGCACCAGCCGCCCGCCGGTGCTGCCCCCGGACGCCGAGAACAGCAGCGACAACAGCACGACGGCGGCGAAGTCGGCGACCGAGCAGGCGGCGATGACCGCCTGCCCGAGCGCGGTTTCGGCCTGCCCGGCGTCCTTGAGCACCGGCACGACCAGGCCGAGTGACGTCGCCGAGAGTGCCACGGCGATCAGGAGCGGGCTCTTCACCCAGCCCGCCGCGCCGAACCCGGCTCCGGCGGCCAGGCCGAGCGCGAGCGTGACGCCGTAGCCGAGCAGCGCCAGCCGCAATGCCCGCCCGCGCAGCCGGTGCACGTCGATCTCCAGCCCGGCGAGGAACAGCAGGAACGCCAAGCCGAGCAGGGCGGCGATCTGCACCGGCACGTCGGCTTCGACCCACCCCAGCACGGACGGCCCGGCGACGATCCCGAGCACGATCTCCAGCACGACCGCCGGGACACGCAGTTTCGGGACGAGCGCCGTCACCAGGGGCGCGACGAGCGCGATCGCGGCCACCGCGAACAGGTTCACGAACTCGACGCCGGGCATCGCGAGCTCAGCGGTATTCGGGGTTGGCGAAGTCGAAGCGGCAGCCGGCGTCCCATTCGCTGCGCTGGTTGCCGTGCGCCGGGATGCCGCCCGCGTCCTTGAGCATGCGGGCCAGGTGGAGCAGGTTCCAGGTCATGAACGTGGTGTTGCGGTTGGTGAAGTCGTTCTCCGGTCCGCCGGAGCCGGGGTCCAGGTAGGACGGTCCGGGGCCGGCCTCGCCGATCCAGCCCGCGTCCGCCTGCGGCGGGACGGTGTAGCCGAGGTGCTGGAGGCTGTAGAGGACGTTCATGGCGCAGTGCTTGACGCCGTCTTCGTTGCCGGTGATCAGGCAGCCGCCGACCCGGCCGTAATAGGCGTATTGCCCGGCGTCGTTGAGCAGGTGCGAGCAGGCGTAGAGCCGCTCGATGACCTGCTTGGTGACGGAGCTGTTGTCGCCCAGCCAGATCGGGCCCGCGATGACGAGGATGTCGGCGGCCATGACCTTTTCGTAGATGCCCGGCCAGGCGTCGGTTTCCCAGCCGTGCTCGGTCATGTCGGGCCAGACGCCGATCGCGATGTCGTGGTCGATCGCCCGCAGCACCTCGACGGTGACGCCGTTCTTCTCCATGATGCCGCGGCTGACGTCGATCAGCCCTTCGGTGTTGCTGCGCTCGGGGGAGCGCTTGAGCGTGCAGTTGACGAACAGTGCGCGCAGGTCGCCGTAGGTCGGCATGGTTTTCCTTCCGGTCAGAGGAGTTCGGCGTCCTGCTCGACGCAGAGCAGGACGGGTCCGTCGGTGGCGAAGAGCGTTCTCATGGCGTCGTCGAGCTGGTCCCGGGAAGTGACGCGGATGCCGGTGGCACCGCACAAGCCGGCGTAGGCGGCCCAGTCGGGGTTGCGCAGCGAGGTCTGCCAGACCGGGTAGTCCCCGGCGAGCTGCTCCTTGCTGATCTTGCCGAGGGCGTTGTTGTTCAGCAGCACGTGCTTGACCGGGATGCCGTACTTGACGGCGGTGGTGAGCTCGGTGGCGTACTGCCCGAACCCGCCGTCGCCGGTGACCGCGACGATCGGCCGGCCGGGTGCGGCCGCCCACGCGCCGAGCGCCGCCGGGTAGCCGAACCCGATCGAGCCGAGGTAGCCCGACATCAGCACCGGCTGGCCCCGCGACTCGAGGTAGCGGCCGAGCGAGTAGGCGTGGTTGCCGACGTCGACGGTCACCACGGCGTCGGCGGGCAGGTGCCGGGACAGCGCGTCGAACACCGCCGCGGCGGCCACCCCGCGACCCCGGTCGTCCCGTACCCGGCGGGCCTTTTCGGCTCGCCAGATCTCCCACCGTGCCGCGACATCTCGGCGCTGGTCCTCGGCTTTCGTCTCGCCGAGCGCGGCGGTCAGCGCGGCGACCGTGAGCCGGGCGTCGCCGAGCAGGGACGTCGTCACCGCGTCGAACCGGCCGATCGCGGCGGGCTCGTCGTCGATCTGCAGGATCGGCTTGTAGGCGGCGATCCCGGTGTGGTTCGAGAACGACGCGCCGACGACGATCAGCAGGTCGGCCTCGTTCATCAGCCAGCTCGCGACCGGCGTGCCGCTGCGGCCGAGCACCCCGGCGCCGAGCGGGTGGGTGTCCGGGACCAGGCCTTTCGCCTTGAACGTCGTGAGAACGGGTGCCGTGAGCGTCTCGGCGAGCAGCCGGACCTCGGTTTCGGCGCCCCGCGCGCCGTGACCGGCGATCACGACCGGCCGGCGCGCGTCCCGGACCACCGCGGCGGCGGCTTCGACGGCGGAACCCTCCGGCCGGATCCGGCGGTCGGCCGTTCGTCCGTCCGGAGTGGACGCGGGCGCGTCGCTCGGCTGGACCTGGACTTCGTCGGGCAGCACGAGGTGGGCGACCCCGCGGTGGTCGAGGGCGTGCTTGACCGCGAGCGCCGCGAGCTCGGCGTGGTCGCTGCCACTGTGGACGGTCGTGGTCGACACGGCGACGTCCCGGAACACCGCGGACAGGTCGACGTCCTGGAACGCGCCGCGGCCGAGCACCTCGGACGGCACCTGCCCGGAGATCGCGAGTGCCGGCGCGCCGTCCAGCTTCGCGTCGTAGAGCCCGGTGAGCAGGTTCGTCGAGCCGGGGCCGGCGATCGCGAAGCACGCGGCCGGCCGGCCGGTCAGCTTGCCGTACGCGCTCGCGGCGAAGGCCGCGGCGCCCTCGTGCCGGATGCCGATGTAGGTCAGCTCGCCGCGGTCCTCCGCGCGGCGCAGCGCCTCGGCGAACCCCAGGTTGGAGTGCCCGACCATGCCGAACACGTGGGTCACGCCCCAGGCGACGAGCGTCTCGACCAGCACGTCCGCGACCGTGCGCACGGCCGTCGGCGGGGCCGGCAGCCGGACGAACACGCCGTCCTCGCGCTGCTCGACCGGGTAGGTCGCGACGCCGTCGGAAAATCCCTCCGGGGGCAGCCCGGAGATCGGGTCGTAGTCGTAGCCGTGCCACGGGCAGCGCAGCAGGCCTTTCTCGATGGAGCCTTCGCCGAGCGGGCCGCCCTGGTGCGGGCAGCGGTTCTCGAGCGCACCCAGCCGTGCGCCGCACCGGGACAGCGCGACGCTGCGTCCGTCGATCGTGACGCTGCGAACCCGGCCGTCATCCGGCACGTCCGCCGGGTCGACCCGGTGCCAGCCGTTCTCGGTCATGTGACGCCTTCCAGACTCGGGGGACACTGTGCGGTCGAAAGAGTGGTGACGGCAGACTCAGTGCCTCGACGGGGGCCAGGCGTTACACGAGGAGTTCGGCGATGTCCGAAGCTCTCGATGCCCAAGCCCACGTCCGAAGAGGACACGCACCTTGTGGTGCGCCCGTCGGCAACGCTTCGGCCTTCGCGAGCGATATAAGGGCACGCGTTGACGGCGGGAGGTGGTCCGATGAGCTTCTGGCCGGTGGGTGCCGCCGCGAGCTTCACGTTCGCGGGGACGGCCGTGGTGGTGGCGCCGGTCTCGGCGTGGGCGTTCAAGAAGGTCGGGCTGCCCCAGTGGCCGCGGAGTACGGCACTGGATCACGTCGTGTGGGAACGCGACCGGGTGCTCGCCCTGGCCAAGGGCACGGCGACCAGCGCGATCGGGTTCCTGAGCGCGGTGATCGTGGCGCTGCTCAAGCACGAGATCAACGACCGCGTGCCGGGCTTGGCGGTGCTGTGCTGCCTGCTCGGCGCGGTCGGCCTGCTGGTGTTCGCCGCGAGGATGAGCGTGAGCGTCCGGCTGACCGCCGCCACGGAGACGGATCCGCGATGACGACCGACCAGATCATCTACCTCGTGCTCGGGGGTGCCGGTCTCGGCGTGCTGATGGGGGCGCTGACGCGGGTGGGTGCTGGTGGCGGGCCGCAGTCCCGGCACGCGGCGGATCCTGGCCCCGATTTGCCTCAGCCGCCGCCTACGGTGCCTGAGCCGCCTCTGACCAGTGAGGAACACGAGGCCGAGGTTGAGGAACAACGCCTGCGGCAACAGCACGCTTTGGCGGTGGAGAGGCAGAACCGGCTCCGCGAAATCGCCCGGCGGCGCCCGAAACCGGAGTGAGGCGGGCCTGGCTCTCTTCTCGGCCGCACGTAACCGTGCGGTAAGGATCATCACGCGGGAACCGTGTGAGACTGAGGTGATCCCGACGAGGAGGTCACCATGGCCAGCAGTCACCCGCGCCAACCGTCGATCGGCGGCCACGTTGGTAACCGATCGGCGAAAGCGGGAATCTCGGTCGTCTCCGCCCTCATCGTCGCGGCCGGCGCGAAGGGCGCTTTCGAGATCAGCAACAGCACCATGATGATGAACATCGCTTCTGTCGGCGCGTGGGTGATGTTGTGCCTCGGCCTGGCCTACGCGGGCGTCCGGATCCGCCCCGCCGTCGGCGGTGCGCTGCTCGTGGGCGTAGGAATGGGCGTGCTTCTCGTGGTGATCTTCGGCGGCATGCAGATGCTCGGTTGACGCGACGGCGAGGTTTCCCGGTCGAACTCAGCCGGGAACGTCGGTTTGGACACCTTTGAACAGGGTTGCGTGATTCCTCTGGCAGTCGTTGGCGCCACAGCACTACTGGGCCACGACCTCCGCGACCTTGCTCAGCGGCTCGGACAACGCGTCGACCGCGGCGGCGAACTCCTTGATCTGATCCTTCGACAAGTCGGTGTAGAGCTTGAACGTGTCCCCGGTGCGCTGGGCGTCGAGAAGCTTCTGGACGTCGGCGAACCGGCTGTCGATCGCGGTCACCAGTGCGCGGTCGCGCTGGGTCAGTACCGGGCGCAGGGACTGGATGGCCGCCTTCGAACCATCCACATTGGCCTGGAAGTCGGTGAGGTCGGTGTGGGAGAAGGCTTCCTCCTCGCCGGTGATCTTTCCGGTCGCGACCTCGTCGAGCAGGCTTTTGGCGCCGTTGGCCAGGTCGAGCGCGCTCAGCTGCAGCGCCGCCGCCTTCTGGCCGAGTGTCGTGACGTCGGTCACGAGCTGGTCGGCGATCGCCCCCGAGTCCGGCTGCAGTCCGGTCACCCACAGGTCCTTCTCCAGCCGGTGGAACCCGGTGAACTTCCGGCCGGCTTCCCGGTCGGCCTCGCGGACGTCGATGGCCGGGTCGAGGTCGCCGAACTTGGCCGCGACCGGCTCGATCCGCTCGTAGTAGATGCGCGTCCGGGCGTACTGGGCCTTGGCGCCGGCGACGTCGCCGGCCTTGATCGTCGCGGCGAACTTCTTCGTCTCGTCGGCGAACGCGGTGGTCTGGCTGGCGACGTAGCGGGCGTAGCCGCGGGCGACGTCGGCCAGTTCGGCGTTCGCGTCGGTGCCCTTGGCCGCGCCGCCGGTCACGGTGAACGTCCCGCGGATGCCGGTGCCGGCCATGCCCGGCTTGCACGCGGTCTGGTACGTGCCGTCGCCGGCGACTTCCACGATCAGCCGCCGGTTCAGGCCGGGTGCGATGTTCTCGACCTCGCCCATGATCCGGTCGCCCTCGCCGTAGAGGTAGAACTCGGTGACCTTGCTGCCTTGGTTCGCGATCTGGAACGTGATGTTCCCCGCCGGTGCGGTGGTCGCCGACACCCGGCACGCGGTGTCCGTGGCGGTCACCGTGATCGGGCCGCCGGGAGCGGCGGCCGGTGGCTGGGCGTCGCACGCCGCGACGAGAGCGAGCGCGGTCAGCGCGATTCCGGTCCGCTTGATCATCGGTTCACTCCGGTGGTGGACTTGGCCCGCGCGGGACGCAGGAACAGTGGCAGCACGATCGCGACGTAGGCCACCCAGGCGATTCCCTGCAGCAGGGTCGTCTGCTGTGAGTAGTTGAAGATGCCCTTGAGCACCGTGCCGTACCACGAGGTTTCGGGCAGCACGCCGGACGCGTCGAAGGCCAAAGTGGACAGTCCGGGCAGGAAGCCGCCCTCCTGCAGGTCGTGCAGGCCGTAGCCGAGGACGCCGGCGGCGACGAACACCAGGAGCACCCCGGTGATCTTGAAGAACTTGCCCAGGTCGAAGCGCAACGCGCCGCGGTAGAGCAGCCAGGTCAGCGCGACCGCGATCAGGATGCCGATGGCGAAACCGAGCAGGGGCAGGGCGGTTTCGCCCTGGGCGGTTTGCACCGACGCGTAGAAGAAGACCGACGTCTCGAGCCCTTCGCGGCCGACCGAAAGGAACGACACCAGGACGATGGCCAGTGGGCCGAGCTTCAGCGCGGTCTCCATCTTCCCGTGAAGCTCCGCGGAGATGTGCCGGGCGGCGGTACGCATCCAGAAGATCATCGCGGTGACGAACGCCACGGCCACAATGGACAGTGTCCCGCCGACCAGTTCCTGGTGCGCGAAGGTCAGGTGCGCGGTGGTGTAGGTGAGGATCGCGCCCACGGCGACCGAGAGCAGCACGGCCGCGGCCACGCCGGGCCACACCCAGCGCAGCGCCGATCGCCGGTCGGTCTTGACGAGGAAGGCCACGAGGATGCTCACGACGAGCGCGGCCTCGAGCCCCTCCCGCAATCCGATCAGCAGGCTGGAGAACAACAACGCGCGACTCCCTGGCGGTCCGGTGACGAGGTGAACCCCGTCAGCATTAGGTAAGGCTCACCTCCAAATCCAGGCGAGAGGGGAGAGTTAGTGAAACTTTAGGAACAGACAAAACGGGCTCCCGGTGGGACGTGCCTGGTCGCGGCGTCGAAGGTGTCCGGCCGGGCAAGCATCTTCCAGCGCCGGGCAAGCGTGCGGTTAATGCCGCTGCGACGGCCCGATCGGCCGGCGCACCCTGGGGCCATGAGGAGATCGAGTGGGGTATCGCGGCGCATGCGGCTGCTCAAGCCGGTCTTCCTCGGATCCGCGCGGGCGTCCGAGCGGTTCGAAGCGCTGCTCGTCCTCGCGCTGGGCGTGCTCGTCGTCGCCTCCGTTGCGGTCATCTCCGCGCACGGCGTCGCCGACTACGAACGGCTGACGGCCGAGGCGGCGGCGAATGCCCGGTCGCGGACCCTGGTGGTCGCGACCCTGCGGCCGGACATTCCGGCGCCGCCCGGCTCGGAGTCCGCCGGTGGGGAAACGGCGACGATCACCGCCACCTGGACCGCGCCGGACGGTCGAGTCCGGCAGGGTCTCGTCCGGGTGGGCGCGGGCCGGCGCCGCCGCAGCACGTCCAGGTGTGGGTCGACCGAGCGGGCAGGCAGGTGGCTCCGCCGCTCGGCGGCGCCGAAGTGGTCGCGACGGCGATCCTCGGCGGAGTCGTCTGGGAATCCCTGGTGCTCGTCGTGGTCGGTGGTGTCCACCTGCTGCTCCGCCGCGAGGTGGACCGGCGCCGGGCCCGGTTGTGGGATCGCGAGTGGCTGCGTTGGTGCGGCAATGCCACAACGTCGTGAGCGGGGCGGGTGGCGGTCAAAAACGACATCGGTGTAGAACTACTACATAGTTGTCGAAGAGAGGTGACCGATGAACCCCTTGAGCGCTACGGCGTGGCTGTCCAGCCTGGGCACGGCGGGCGTCTTCCTCGTCCTGTTCGCGGAGACCGGCTTGCTGATCGGGTTCTTCCTGCCCGGCGACTCCCTGCTCTTCACCGCCGGCCTGTTCTGCACCACCAGTGCCACCGCCACGGTCCACCTTTCGCTGCCCGCCGTGCTGATCGCGTCGGTCGCCGGGGCGCTCCTGGGCGCCCAGACCGGATTCTTCCTCGGTCGTCGTGGCGGCCGCGCGCTGCTCGCCAAGTCGCGGAACGAGCACCTGCACCGCGGAATGACCCGGGCCGAAGAGCTCTTCAGCCGCTACGGCCACGCCAAAGCCATCGTCCTCGCGCGGTTCGTCCCGGTCGTGCGGACCGTGCTGAACCCGCTCGCGGGGATCCTCGAGGTGCCCGCGCGGACGTTCACGCTCTGGCAGGTCGTGGGCGGTCTCCTGTGGTCGGTCGGTGTCACGATCGCGGGGTACCTGCTGGGTTCCAGCATTCCCGGAATCGACCAGTACCTCTTGCCGATCATCGCGCTCGTCGTCATCGTCTCGCTCATTCCCCTCGCGCTGGAACTGCTCCGCGGCCGCAAGCGCGGCGAATCCCGCGATCGCGCTTAGCTGTTCGCTAGCAATTCGCTGGACTGACCCGAACCACGGTCTCGTTACCGTGAAATATGGTCGATGCAGCCACTCCCGCCGGAAAGCCGCCTTCTCCGCCGCGGCCGGTCAAGCGTCGCCGAAGGCGTTTGCGGCGCGTGCTTTGCGTCTTTCTGGTGCTGATGATCTACCCGGCCGTCACCTACGTCCAGGCGCTCACCGCGCCCGGTGCGGCCACGTTCACCGCGCGTACCGCGGACTGGGCCCGGCAGATGGGGGCCGGGCCGGTCGTCAACGCACTGGAGAATTGGTACTACACCAGGCATCCGCCGCGGAACAGCGCGCCCGACGCGAACGCCGTGCCGGTGGTCCCGGGCACCCGGGCCGGGGACACGACGAACGCTCCGGCCCCGCTGCCCACCCTGCCCGGTGTGCTGGCGGGTGAGGGGGCCTGGCTCGCCGGCGCCCGGATGGCCGGTGGTCAGCCTGCCGACTACACGACGTTCCTCCGTCCGGATCCCGACCACACCAGCGTGGTGGCGGCGGTGGTGGCGTTCGAACGGAAGTGGACCGGCCTGCACCTGATCGCCGGGACCAAGGAACCCGGCGGCCACTGGCCCGAGGGCGCCCAGGTTCCCGACGCCCTGCGTTCGTCGTTGCTGGCCACCTTCAACTCCGGCTTCAAGTTCCGCGACACCCCAGGCGGCTTCTACGCCGACGGTCAGACCGGGATTCCGCTCAAGAACGGAATGGCGTCGCTGGTCATCGACAAGTCCGGCGTCGCGAACGTCGCGTTGTGGGGCCGGGACGCCCAGCTGACCCCGGACACCGCGGCGGTGCGCCAGAACCTGGAGCTGATCGTCGACGGCGGCCGGCCCGTGCCCGGGCTGTCCGGCAACCCGGCCGGGCAGTGGGGCAGCGCGAAGAACCAGTTCCAGTTCACCTGGCGCTCCGGGCTCGGCGTCGACGCGCAGGGCAAGCTGCTCTACGTCGCGGGCGACCAGCTGACCCTGACCGCGCTCGCGAACGCGCTGTCGACAGCCGGCGCGGTGCGCGGCATGGAGCTGGACATCCACGGCGGAATGGTCTCAGCCAGCCTGTTCCGGCCGGACCTCGCCGGCTCGGCCCCGACGACGCTGACGCCGGACATGCCCACCGCGGCGGACCGCTACCTGTCGGCCGACCAGCGGGACTTCTTCGCGGTCACGGCCCGGAGCGGTGCGTTGCGGGGGCCGTCGGCAGCAGCAAGGTGAACGTCGTGGGCGCGGGGCTCGCCAACTGCAGGCGTCCTCCTTCGGCCTCGGCCAGGTCCCGGGCCAAGGCGAGGCCGATGCCCGAACCGCCCGCGCCACTGTGGCCGCGCGTGAACACGTGCGGCGCGTCGGTGACGTCGTGGCCTTCGTCGGCGACGTCGATCGCGAAGGCGTCGCCGGTGTCCCGGGTCCGGATGGTCACCGTCCCCCGGCCGTGGATCACGGCGTTGTCGAGCAGGACCCCGAGGATCTGGCGGACGGCGGCTTCGGCGGCTTTCGGCTGTCCCGTCGCCTGACGGTCGATCCGGAGGCGGCGGCCCTGGCCGGCGAGCAGGCCGAGCCAGCCGGCCACGACGTCGCGCAGCAGGCCGTCGGGCTGGATCACCCCGCGGTCCGTCGGTGGCTGGTTGGCCAGGCTCACCAGGTCGTCGATCGTCGTTTCCAGCCGGTCCATGGTGGTGAGGGCGGCTTCCACCGCGGCCGGCAGATCCTGCCCGGGGGGATCGAGGGCGGATTCGAGCTGCAGGCGCAGGCCGGCCAACGGGGTGCGCAGCTGGTGCGAAGCGTCCGCGGCCAGCGCGCGCTGGCGGTCGAGGGCGTCGCCGATCCGGACCGCGGCCTGATCCAGCGCTTGGGCGAGCTGGTCGATCTCGCCGATGCCGCTCACGGGGGCCCGTACGGTGAAGTCGCCACCGCCGAGCCGCGCGGCGGCGGTGGACAGCTGTTCGAGGGGGCCGGCGACGCGGGCGGCGAGCCGCGCGGCCAGCAGCCAGGTGAAGGCGAGCGCCGCGATCGCCAGTCCGGCCATCGCCAGCCACGAGACCGCGACCTTCTGGTACCACTCGGTCTGCGGGGTCGACGCGCGCACGATGCCCTGCAGCTGTGAGTCGTGCAGGATCGGCACCGCGACGACGAGGTCCGAGCCGACGTCTCCGGTCGCGACTTCGCCGCCACGAGCCTGGTCGACGATCGCATCGCCGGTCGCCGGGCCGTTTCCGGTCAGCAGCACGCCGCCGGACGTGTACAGCCCGGTCGTGCCGTCTTCCGATCCCGGGAACTGCGGCAGGCTGGTGTGCATGAGCACGTCGTCGGCGACCGACAGCGCGGCCGCGTCGGCGGCACGCTCCAGTTCCGTGCGCTCGTCCTGGGCGAAGTAGCTGGCGACGCCGACCGCCAGCGGTGCCCCGAAAAGGGTGGTGGCCAGCAGAGCGGCCGCGACGGCGAGCAGAATGATGCGTCTGCGCATGGCGACAGTCTGCCCGCGGCGAGGCGATTTTCGCCAAAGCGCGGAAAATAAGGTTAGCGCGAGGTTAGCGTTGTGCTCGATCGGGGTTAACCGTCCGGTTCTCATGGTTCTTTAACCGATATTCGCTAGCATTTCCCCATGGCGGCAGTTCTCCTGGTCGAAGACGATGAAACCATCGGAAGCCTGCTCGAATCCACCCTCCGCATGCACGACTACGACGTGATGTGGTCCCGTACGGGTGGCGAGGCACTGCGCCGGATGCAGCTCGACGAGTACGACGTCATCCTCCTCGACCTGGGATTGCCGGACCTGGACGGCATCGAGGTCTGCCGCCGCGCGCGGACCATCACCCCCACCGCGCTGATCATCATGACCACGGCACGGACGCAGGAGATGGACGTCGTCGTGGGGCTGGAAGTCGGCGCGGACGACTACCTGACGAAACCGCTCCGGCTGCGCGAACTGCTGGCCCGGTTGCACGCGCACCTCCGCCGCGGCACTTCGTCGAACGTGCTCCCCTTGCGGGTGGGCGACATGGTCGTCCAGGTGGCCGCCCGCCGGGTCATGCTGGCCGGGGACGAGCTCGCGTTGCGGCCGAAGGAGTTCGATCTGTTGCAGCGCTTGGCGCAGGAGCCCGGCGCGGCCATCAGCCGGGACACGCTCATGGCCGACGTGTGGGACACCCACTGGCGAGGTTCGACGAAGACACTGGACGTCCACATCGTGACGCTGCGCCGGAAACTCGCGGAGGCCGCCGGGAACGCGCCCACCATCACCACCGTGCGCGGGTACGGCTATCGGCTCGAGGTGCCGGCGTCGTGAGCCGTTCTTGCCCGGCGTTAACCCGGTCCTGGCCGGTGGTGAACGCGAAACCCGATAGCTTGACGCGGAAAGCAGGGAACCATGATCGATCCGGGGCAGACGATGACCGAGCCGAGCGGGATCCGGTGCTCGGACGCCGAACGGGAGCGGACCCGGCAGCAGCTGGCCGAAGCCGCGGGCGAAGGCAGGCTCACGGTCGACGAAGTAGAAGAACGCCTGACTCGGGTCGCCGCGGCCCGCTACCGGGACGAGCTCGCCGAGGCCACCGCGGACCTGCCCCCGCAGGCGGCTTCGGCGCGCTCGTCCGCGGGCTGGTCACCGGTCCTGGCGTCGGCCAGGAATCAGCTCGGGGCGGACCTCGCCGCGCTGTTCGGGCGCGGCGCGGAGGTCGTGAGCGGGCGGCGCCGGCTGGTCGTCCTGCTCGCGGTGCTGGCGGTGGCCCTGCTGTTCGCCGCGGCGGTCGTCGCCGCGTTCCACGGCTTCGGAGAAGACGGCTTCGAGCACCACGGAGCCGACCGGGGCTGAGCACGACCACGAGGGATCCAGCTCGATCTCGGCAGGCACCCGGGGTTCCCCCTCGACCCCTTCCGGGTGCCTGCCATCTCCCTGTGAAGGAACCTTTCTTGAGTGTGATCGACCTCGGCCAGTCCGTGCTCCTCGGCATCGTGGAGGGCCTGACCGAATTCCTGCCCGTGTCGTCCACCGGGCACCTGAAGATCACCGAGGGACTGCTCGGCATCCCCGTCGACGACCAGTCCGTCGTCGGCTTCACCGCGGTGATCCAGGTCGGCGCCATCGCGGCGGTGCTCGTCTACTTCTTCCGCGACATCGTGCGGATCGTCGGGGCCTGGGGCCGGGGCATCGTGAACGCCGAGGCCAGGCAGGAGTTCGACTACAAGTTCGCCTGGTGGGTCATCCTCGCGCCGCTGCCGATCGTGGCCGCCGGCCTGCTGTTCCAGTCGCTGGTCAAGGGGCCGCTGGCTTCGCTGTGGGTGGTGGCGGCTTCGCTGATCGTCGGCAGCGCGATCATGTGGGCCGCCGACCGCTTCGGCTCCGGCAAGCGCGCCGAGGCCGACAGCACGCTGACCGACGCGATGCTGGTGGGCTCGTCGCAGATCCTGGCGCTGCTGTTCCCGGGCTTCTCGCGTTCCGGCGCGACGATCTCGACCGGCTTGCTGCGCGGCCTGGACCGGGTCGCGGCGACGCGGCTGTCGTTCTTCCTGTCGATCCCGGCGCTGACCGGAGCCGGGCTGTACGAGCTGAAGGACGCCTTGGGTGGCGGCCTCGACGTGGTGCCGCTGCTGGTCGGGACGGTCGTGTCGTTCGTCGTGGCGTACGGGGCGATCGCATGGCTGCTGAAGTTCGTCGCGGGCCACACCTTCACGGCTTTCGTCGTGTACCGGGTCATCGCCGGTGTCGCCCTGCTCGGCTTGCTGGGCACCGGGGTGCTGAACGCGTGAACGACGGCCGGTCCGGGCCGGTGGTGCCCAGTCCGGCTTCGTGCGAGCTTGGCTCTACCTCAAGAAAATGCGGAACCATGACGTGCGCGATTTCCGCCACCGCCGCTGCCGCGGACGGTAAGCGCCCGACCGATCGGAGTCGGCCGGGCGCTTACCCGGGACCGGGGGAATCGGCTACGCCGCCTGACCAACGGTGGACGACGCAGGAATACCCAGCAGGATCCGGTACTGCGCCTCGAAAGTCGCCAGCGCGTCGTCGATGTCGTGCCGGGCGACGATGGCCCGGGAAGCTTCGCCCATCCGGGCGCGTGCCTCGGAGTCGGCGGCCAGCTCGGCGATCCAGCGGGAGATCGTGGTGATCGCGCCCGGCTCGAACAAGTAGCCGTTTTCGCCGTGGTGGACCAGGTGGGGCAGGGCGAGCGCGTCGGCGGCGATGACCGGGAGGCCCGCGGCCATGGCCTCCATGGTCGCGAGGCTCTGCAGCTCGGCCGTGCCGGGCATGCAGAACACGTCGGCCTCGGCGTAGCGGTGCACGAGCTCGGCGTCGGAAACGAAGCCGTGGAAGGTCACGCGGTCGGCGATGTCCAGGTCCGCGGCGAGGGTTTCGAGTTCCTGGCGACGCGTGCCGTCGCCGACGAGGTCCGCGCGGACGTGGGGCAGCGGAGCGAGCGCGCGCAGCAGCTGGTCGATGTTCTTCTCCGCGTCGAGGCGCCCGACGAACAAGACCGACATCGGCCGGTCGCCCGAGCGGGCCGGCGCGGCGTAGTGGGCGAGGTCGATGCCGCAGGACACGACCTGGGCCGGCCGGTCGAGGCCGATTCCGGCGAGGACTTCGGCTGCCCGGGGTGTCGGCGTCGTGATGATGCGCGCGTCGCGGTAGACGCGCACGAGGTCCTTCCAGGCCCAGCGGGCGATCGCGTCCTTCACCCGGCGGGGGAACGGGGTGTAGCCGAGGAGGTTGTCCGGCATGAAGTGGTTGGTCGCCATGCCCGGAACGTCGCGGTCGGCCGCCACTTCGAGCAACGCACGCCCGACGCCGAAGTGCGCTTGGACGTGGACGACGTCCGGGCGGACCTGGTCCACGATCTCGCCGACGGCGGCGCGGATGCCACCGGGGGTGCAGAACCGGTAGTCGCGGTGGAACGGGATCGCGCGGGAACGGACGCGGTGGATCGTGTAGCCGTCGCGCTGCTCGTCGCGGGCGGGGCCGTCGTCGGACGGGCAGACGACGTGGACGTCGTGGCCGCGGGCGGCGAGCCCGCGGGCCAGGCGCTCGGCGAAGAACGCCGCGCCGTTGATGTTGGGCGGGAACGTGTCGGCGCCGATCAGGACGCGAAGGCCGGTCGGGTGCTCGGGCACGGGTTTCTCCTCGATCTTCGGATGGGCTTGCGGGACGGCGCCGGCGAGCACGCGCACACCGGCGAGAGCGACGACCGCGGCGATCGCCGCCGCGGGCTGGGGGACCTCGCCGTAGGCCAAGGCGGCGACGGCGACAGCGGTCAGGGGGTCGAGCACGGTCGTAGTGCCGACGACGACGGCGGTGGGCCCGGCGGCGTACGCGCGGTGCAGGACCACGCCGCCGGCGCCGAGCAGCAGCAGAGCCTGCCCGCCGAGCAGCACCGCGGTGGTCAGGGGCTGGGACGCGGCGGCGTGCACGACCGACGAGCCGAGTCCGAAGAGGACAGCCGACACGGCGGCCAGCGCGGCGCACCCGGCCCGGGCGAACCACGCGAGCGCCGCGATCACGAACCCGGTGACAGCCACGGTTTCGGCCGTCCCCGCGCTGATCGCCACGGCGGGGGCAGCCGAGGCGGCGAGGGCCACGAACCCGGCCACGCCCGCCACCACGAGCACGACGGCGGTCACCACCCGGCGGTCGCGGGCACGCCGTCCGAACACGACGGTCAAGACCAGGCTGAACACGCCGAGCGGCTGGACCACCGGAAGCGGAGCCAGCGCCAGCGCGACGACGTGGAGCAGGCTGCCCCCGGTCGCCAGGCCGGTCCCCGCCCACCAGCCGGGAGAACGCAGCAGCCGGGCGAGGGTGCGCAGCCCGGGCGTGCCCCCGGCGGCCAGGTCGGTGACCTCGGCGTGCTGCCGGATCGCGGCCACCGCGAACAACACGGCAGCGACCAGGGCACAGACGATGGCGAGGGCGATCATCGAACGGCCTCCGGCGTCGCGACCGAGGGGTGCCGCGGACCACGGGCCGCGCGCCGCAGGGCGATCGCCATCGTGGCGACGATCAGGAACTCGGCCAGCAGCGCGGCGCGTTCGAGCAACCCGGCCGGGAGCCAGCTGACCAGCTGCGCCGCGCCGAACGCGGCCGCGGTCACGACGCCGGCGATCGCGCCACGACGGAGCGCCGGTGCCGCGGGGTGCCAGCGGGGCTCGGCGCGCAACCGGGCGCTCAACGTCCAGGCCGCGAGCGGCAGGCTGGCGAACAGCACGGCCCCGCCGGCGCGGTGGATCTCGCCCGAGACGGTGGGGTCGGCGGCGCTGAGGCTGCTCCGGAAGAACAGGACCACCAGAAGCCCGGCCGCCCAGAGCAGGAAGAGGGTGCTCACCAGTGGGCCATGGGGCAGGGCGGCCAGCTGTGCCGCGACCGCGAGCGCGGCCGCGCAGGCGAGCAGCAGCAGGATGGCGACGGTGAAGAGCAGCCGGCCGCCGCGGTGCCAGGCGTAGTCGCTGACCGGGTCACGCCAGGGGCTGACGTTGCCGGCCAGCCCGAAGGTCAGCCCGGCGATGATCGCCTGCGCGACCGCGGCCATGACCAGCGTCAGCGTCGCCAGTGGCGTGGGCGAAAGCGCGATCCGTGGGGTCACCCCTCAGACGTTGTCGCCCGTCCATGAGAGTTCGATGAAGATCGCGCTGAGTTTCCTTAAGAAGCGGCCAGCGGGAAGACGAGGTCGAACCGGGCGCCGCTGTCGGCGCGCGAGGCCGAGGCCCGCCCGCCGTGCTGGGTGACGACCTGTTCGACGATGGCCAGCCCCAGCCCGGATCCCGGGAGCGCACGGGCGGCGTCGGCCCGGTAGAACCGCTCGAACACGTGCGGCAGATCCGCCTCGGGGATACCGGGGCCTTCGTCGTCGACGCGGACGCGGACGGTCTCACCCTCGATCGACATGGTCACCCGCACCCGCCCGCCGGCGGGGGACCACTTCGCGGCGTTGTCGAGCACGTTCAACACCGCTCGCTCGAGGGCGGCCGGGCGCGCGAGCACGTCGGCATCGGTCAGCTCGGCGTCGAAGGTGATGTTCGGCCATCGCGACCGGGTGCGTTCGACGGCCGCGGTGACGACGTCGGCCAGCGCGAGGCGCTCCTCGGCCTCGCTCGGCCGTTCCCCGGTGGACAGGTCGACCAGCTCGCCGATCAGGGCCGTCAGCTCGACGGCCTGGGTGTCGAGGTCGGCCAGCAACCGGGACCGGTCTTCGGCCGAAAGCTGCCGCTGCGGGTTCGCGTCGGCGTGGATCAGCAGCTCGATGTTGGTGCGCAGGCTCGTCAACGGTGTCCGCAGCTCGTGGCCGGCGTCCTCGACCAGCCGCTGCTGCTCGTCGCGGGAGCGGCTCAGCGCGGAGAGCATCGCGTTGAACGACGTGGCCAGCCGCCCGATCTCCCCGGACGCGGTGACGTCGATCGCGGCCGAGAGTTCCTGCGTGCGAGCCACGTTCTCGGCGGCCGCGGAGAGGTCGTCGACCGGCTGGAGCGCCGAGCGGGCGATCGCCCGGCCGACCACCGTGGCGCCGAGCACCCCGGCGGCGGACACCACGAGCAGCCAGAAGCCCAGCCGGCCCAAGCTGTCCTCGACGTCTTCGGAGTCCTCGGCGACCTGGACCGTCCCCCCGTCGGAGCGCGAGACCGTCCACATGCGGAATCGGTCGCCTTCGCCGCGGTGGACGTTGGCTGCCCGGCTGTTCGAGAACGGCGCTTCCGGCGGCGGTGGCGGGAGCTCCGGGATCGCGCCCGCGGTTCCGGTGACGGCGCCGGCGGCCGAGCGGAACTGGACGGTCAGGCCGCTGTTGGTCCGGTCGGGCCCGGGCTTCGTGATGGTGGAGCGCAGGGTCGAGAGTGCTTCTTCCGGCGAGGATGCTTTCGCGGCGAGCTGGGCGTAGGACTGCAGCCGGGCGTCGAACTGGTCGTAGAGGTCGGCCCGGGTGATGCCCCAGGAGATCGCCGAGACCGTCATGACGGCGAGCGCGACCGCGGTGGCGACGAGGACGCCGAGCCGGGCCCGCAGGGACAGTTTCTTCCAGCGAGGCCGTTTCACAGCGGCTCCTCGCGCAGGACATACCCGACGCCGCGCACGGTGTGCAGCAGCCGCGGGTGGCCATCGGCTTCCAGCTTGCGGCGCAGGTAGCTGACGTAGACGTCGAGCCCGTTGGACGCGGCCCCGAAGTCGTAGCCCCACACGTGCTCGAACATCACGGACCGGGTGAGCACGATCCGGGGGTGGCGCAGGAACGTCTCCAGCATCGCGAATTCGGTGCGGGTCAGGTGCAGGGCGCGGTCGCCGCGGAACACCTCCCGCGTTGCCGGGTCGAGCGCCACGTCCGCGAAGCGCAGCGCGGCGGGGGCGGGCGGCGCGGCCGGCACGGTGTACTCGGTCCGTCGCAGCAGCGCCCGGACCCGCGCCAGCAGCTCCTGCAGCGCGAACGGCTTCACCAGGTAGTCGTCGGCGCCCGCGTCGAGACCGGCCACGCGGTCGCTCACGGCGGTCCGCGCGGTCAGCATCAGCACCGGCACGGTGTTGCCTTCGGCCCGCAGCACCCGGCAGACCTCGAGGCCGCCGAGCACCGGCATGGTGACGTCGAGCAGTACGCCGTCGGGGTTCTCGTCGCGGATCAGGGTGAGCCCGGCCGCGCCGTCACCCGCGATCGAGACCGTGTAGCCCTCGAACCGCAGGGTGCGCGACAGCGAGTCCTGCACGGCCGTCTCGTCGTCGACGATCACCAAGTGCACCCGGCGTCCCTTCGTCCCGCTGCTGATGACACACGGTGACTCTAGTCGAGGCTTTCGCGCGGGCGCCGAACTCTCATTGAAGATTAACGTTCGCGGGCGTCCCGTTCCGATTTCCGCGGTTAGCCTCGGATGAAGTGATTTCGGACCGGAAGAGGAAATGATGAGCGAGAACGCGCCGGGCACCACGGTGCCCGAGGGGATCCGCTGCTCGGATGCGGAACGTGAGCAGGTCCGGGCCGCCCTCTACGCCGCGGCGGGCGAAGGCCGGCTGACGATGGACGAAGTCGAAGAGCGCCTCGGCCGCCTGGAGACGATCCGCTACCGGCACGAACTGGCGTCGGTGACCGCCGATCTGCCCGCATCGGAGGGCGCTGCCCCCGAGGGATGGCGCCAGATCCTGGCCGCCGCTCGCGCCGCGCTCGCCGCCGACGTCGCCGTGCTGCGCGGTCGGGCGGCCGAACCCGCATCCGGCCGTCGCCGGCTGCTGATCATCGTCACCGTCCTCATCGGACTCCTGATCGCCGCGGCGATCGTCGTGGGCGCGGTCCACGGTTTCGGCGCGGATGGGTTCGACGGGCACGAAATGGGCGCGATCGAGCACGGTCACAGCGGCTGACCGCGTCCCGGGTGCTACCC
This sequence comes from Amycolatopsis sp. NPDC005961, assembly GCF_040629235.1. Taxonomy (NCBI): domain Bacteria; kingdom Bacillati; phylum Actinomycetota; class Actinomycetes; order Pseudonocardiales; family Pseudonocardiaceae; genus Amycolatopsis; species Amycolatopsis sp. NPDC005961. Next base: position 55,424 of record NZ_JBEXVF010000037.1, read on the forward strand.
GGTGAGGTCACCCGGAACGCGGTGGGCACCGATCAGCCGAGTGCGGCAAGCAGTGCCCCGAGGGCGTCCCTTTCCCCGGCCGGGTCCGGGCTGGTCGCCCGGAGCTCGCGCAGGACCTTGTCGATCTTTCCGTCGACCCGCGTCCACTCGGTCCGGTTCTTGGGCTTCAACCGGGCTTCCGCGTTGTCCCACTGGATTTCGAGGTCGTCGACGCGGCTGGTCGCGGCAGCTTGGTTCCCGGCGTCGAGCAGGTCCAAGGTGTCCTGCGTGATGCCGCGGAAGGTCGACACGTCCCCGAGCGGCGAAGTGTGGGCCGGCGCCGGTCGGGCGGGCTCGCCGGGAGCGGGTGGCATCGCGGCCGGGACCGAGGTGTCGTCCTGCAGCGCCGCCGTGCGGAGGGTGTACCCCACACCGCCGGCGACGAGGATCACGGCGAGGAACACGACTGTCTGCCACAGCCCGCCCCGTGCCGGCTCCTCGGCCCGCGCGACCGCTCCGCCGGAGGTGACGTCCGACTTCGTCACCGACAGGTACACAACCGTGGCGACGATCGCCGCGACGAAGATCAGGCTCGTCACGGTCGCGCCCAGGCCGAGCCCGCCCTGGTCCGACGGCTGGGAGAGGTAGTCGCCCAGCGACGCGCCGAGCGGCCGGGTCAGGACGTAGATGAACCAGAAAGCGAGTACCGGGTGCAGCCCGGCCCGCCAGGCGGCGGCGGTCACGGCGATCAGCGCGACGACGATGGCGCCGGTGACGAGGTAGCCCAGGCCGAGCACCTCGGCCATGAGGTCGCCGGTCGCGGTGCCGAGGGCGAAGGTGAACAGGATCGCCAGCCAGTAGAACATCTCCCGGCGGCGGGTCACGATCGAGTGGATGGACAGCGTCTTCTCCGACGCGTACCAGACCACGAACGTGACGGCGAGGAGAACGCCGAACAGGATGGTGCTGGCTTCGAGCGGGAACCCGGCGTTGTCGGTGAGGTTGTCGGTGACCAGCGTGCCGAACACGCTCACGATCGCCACGGTCAGCCAATAGAGCCCGGCGACGTAGCGGGTGGCGCGGAACTGGAAGACCAGCGCGACGGCCAGGAGCACGCCGGTGATCACCGAAACCCCGGACAACCCCAGGCCGAGGTCGACGTTGAGGAAGTCCGCGGCGGTCTCGCCGACGGTCGTGCACAACACCTTGATGAGCCAGAAGTACAGGGTGACTTCCGGAACTTTGTTGAGCAGGGTACGCCGGGATCCCTGGACCTGAGTCGAAGTCATGAGCTCGCAATCTGTCGCTTCACGGGAAGCAGAACGGTCGGACTCGGCGGACCGTAACGAGAACCCTGTTCACGCCCGGCCAATGCGACGTGAGCATCTGGCAAAACCGGGGGACTCGGTCGGGTGAATCACCTCGTGTGTTTTCCGGCCGCGACCAGTTGCTGCGCGACCGCCCGGACCGCGGCGATCACCACGGCCCGGCCCTGACCGAGCTCACCCCACCGGACGACGGCGGCCCCGGCGGCGGCGAGCAGGACCAGCACCGCGACGAGGGCGGGCCCGAAGGTGATCGCTCCGTTGTTCATGCTGCCGATTCTGCACTGGTTCCCAGTGGACGCCGGCTCACTGCGTCCTCAGTAGACAGTCACAGCTCGCGGAGTTCCTCCACAGCGGGGCGAGTGGACGCGCGGGCGCCGGCCAGCGCCGCGACCACCAGCGCGACCGCGACCGCCGCGACCGTGACGGCCAGGTAGGTCCACGGCACCGCGATCGTGTCCGGCGGCGGGTCGAAGACCCCGGTCAGGACCTTCACGAGCATGCGCGAAAGCCCCCACGCGATGAGGCCGCCGCCGATCAGGCCGCCGGCGATCACGACGAGGCCTTCACCGAGCACCAGACCGCGCAGCTGCCGTCGCCGGGCTCCGAGCACGGCCATGATCGCCAGGCTGCGCCGGCGTTCGGCCAGCCCGACCGCCAGCACGATGCCCCCGGCGCCGGCGGCGATCAGCACGGCGAACGTCAGTTCCAGGCGGGTGAGCCCGTGCAGGTTGACCGACGTCAGGCTGGAGCCGACGTGCGCGCGCGTCTCGGTGATGTCCGTGACGGTCGCGGCCGTGCCCAGCTGAGCTCGCAGCTTGCCGGCCACGTCGGGCTGGTTGCTGCCCCCGGTGTCGACGAGGAACGCGCCGACCGCGCCGGACCCGGTGGCCTGCGCGAGGTAGGCGGCGTTGGCGACGAAGAAGCTGTCCTTGGGCGCCGTCGGGAACTCCTTGACGATGCCGCTGTAGTGGAAGGGCACGGTCCGCAGCGCCTTGGTCCGGGAGTCCTGGACGCGGAGGTTGATCAAGTCGCCCGGGCTGAGCTGGAAGTCCTTGACGGTCTCGGCGCTGACGAGAATGGCGTCGGGCCGGTGGGCGAGCGTGGCCATCAGTTCGGCCGCGGTGCCGCCTTGGAAGTAGGCGTCCCGCAGGGCGGTGACCTGCCGGATGCTGTCCGGCCGGATGCCGTAGAGATCCTGGAGGTCGGCGCCGACGTAGGCGAACCGGTGCTGGACCGGTTCGACGTGCCGGACGCCGGCCACGTTCTGCAGCTGTGTTCCCGCCGCGGGCGTGACCTCGGCGGCGGGCGGTTCGGTGACGGTGACGTCGGCGCCGTTGGTGAGCTGGGCGTCGGCTTCGGCTTGCTGCTCGTAGGTGCTGTCGAACACCGCCGTCGAGGCCGCGAACGACAACGCGAGAGCGAGCAGCACGATCGCGCGGGCCACCGGACGGCTTTGCCGGGCGAGCGCGGCCGCGCCGGGCCGGGCCAATCGGCCGGACAGCGGACGCAGCATGCTGCGCAGGGGCACTCGGCCGTGCTTGAGCCCGAGCGTGGTGAGCCGCCACAGCACCGCCGCGGCCCCGAGCCACAGCAAGGCCGGGCCGAGGAACGCCCAGTAGGACACCGAGATCGCCGGCACGCCTTCCGGTGCCAGCACGAGGGAGTAGCCGTTGCCGCTCGACGCCCAGAACACGACGAGAGCGGCGACGAGGAGCAGGACGTCGAGCCCGGCCTTGGACCACCACGGGGAGCGTCGCGTGCCGATCACCTGCCGCGTCTGGGTCACCGTGCGCCCACGCAGTCCGGTGATGGCCGGCACCAGCACGGTGACGGTCGTGATCACCAGCCCGGAGGCGACCGCGATCCCGTACCACCACGCGGTCGCGCTCCGGCCTTCCGGCGCGGGCCCGAACGCCAGGCGTCCGGTCACCGCGGCGATGACCAGCCCGGCCCCACCGCCCAGCGCCGCGACGAACGCGGCTTCGGTGACCGCGATCCCGGCCACGGCTCTCGAGGTGTGCCCGCGGGTCCGCAGCAGCGCTTGTTCGGCCCGTCGCCGGTCGCTGCCGGCTTCGACGAGCGCGCTGGTGAGGAGGGCGGCGAGAACGACCCCGGGGAGACCGAGGAACAGGAACAGCAGCTGCGCGTAGGCGGCGTCGCCGCGGGCGGCGTCGAGGGCGGCACCGACGTTGTTGCCGACCAGGGCGGCCCCGGAGACCTGGGCTTCGAAGTTGTGCGCGGCGGCGATCTCGGTTTCGTAGGCGGTCGCGGGATCCTGCGAGGCGGGCGCGTCGCGGGCGACGTGGAACTGGGTGACGACGTTCCCCGTGATCACGTCGGCGAAGACGGACTCGGGGAGCAGGAGCACGTTGTCCGGCGGGGCGGAGGGTTGCGTTTGCGGTGGTGCGCCGACCTTCTGGAAGAGCGTGTCGGCCTGCGGCAGGTCGACGACCCCGGCGATGGTGACCGGCTTGGCGGAGCCGCCGACGACCACCCGGTCGCCCGGGTGGACGTGGAGGTTCGACGCCGTCTGCTGCGCGATGAGGACCCCGTCCGGGGAGCCGCTGAGCTGCCGGATCTGCTCCGGGAACGCCGCCGCGTAGCCGGGCGGCAGGCCGAGGACGACCCCGGGTCCGGTGGTCTGGGTGGTGCCGCCGGTGGTGGCGAGCAGGGCGCTGGTGCGGGTGACGTGGACCGTGCGGACCGCGCCCGTCCCGGGGAGGCCCTGCAGGGCGTTCTGCACGATGTCGGGATCGCCGCCGGGCTGGACCTCGACCTGCCAGGCCACGGCCACCGACCGCAGCGCGCGGGCGGTCATCGTGGCCTGCGACGCGGCGAGGAACGAACCGAGCGCGGCGACCAGCGCGACGGCGAGCGCGATCCCGCCGGCCGTCGCGAAGAGCCGTCCCGACCGCCGTCGCAGCAACCCGCCCAGCCAAAGGAGGATCATGACGGCACCGCCGGGGTCGCGGTGGTGTGCAGCCGGCCTTCGTGCATCGTCCACCGGGTCGCCAGGCGCTCGATGACGGCGTTGTCGTGCGTGGTCACCACGAGCGCGGCGTCGAGGTGGCCGGTCGCGGCCAGCAGCGCGTCCATCAGCCGTTGCCCCGCGCCGTGGTCGAGCTGTCCGGTCGGCTCGTCGGCGAGCAGCAGGCGCGGTCGCTGGGCCAGGACCCGCGCCACGGCGACCCGCTGGGCCTGGCCGCCGGAGATCTCCTCCGGCAGCTTGGCGGCGAGGTCCTCGACGCCGACGACGGCCAGGGCCTCGGCCACGCGTTCGCTGCGCGCGGGCTCCTCGACCCCGGCGATGACCAGTGGCAGCTCGGCGTTTTCGCCGACGTCCAGTGCCGGGATCAGGCTCGGGCTCTGGAACACGACCCCGATGTCCCGGGCGCGCTTCTCGTCGTCGCCGAGACCGGGCCAGCGGACGCTGCCGCGGGTCGGGATCTCCAGCCCGGCCAGCAGGTGCAGCAGGGTCGACTTGCCGGAGCCGGACGGCCCGGCGATGGCGATCCGGTCTCCACTGTGGACACCGCAGCTGGTCCCGTGGACGGCGACGACGGCGGACGGGCCGGTGCCGAACGTGCGAGCCACGTCGTCGCAGACGACCAGTGGTCCGGCGCTCATGCGGCCACCACCCCGTCCTCGATGGTCAGCACCCGGTCGGCGATCGCGACGACTTCGGTGCTGTGGGTCACGATCAGCAGCCCGGTGCCCTGATCGGCGTGGGTGCGGAGCAACTCGAGGATCTCCTGTTCGGTGTGGCCGTCGAGCTCACCGGTCGGCTCGTCGGCGAGCAGGACGGCCGGTTCGTTGGCCAGCGCGACGGCGAGGCCCGCCCGGGCGAGCTCTCCTCCGGACAACTGCGGGGGAGTCGCCTTGGCGCGGTGTGCGAGACCGACCTGGTCGAGCAGTTCCGTGATCGACGGCCGAAATCTGCCGTACCGCAGTGCCCGGCGCGCCAGGTCGATGTTGCCGCGCACGTCGAGGTGCGGGACGAGGTTGCGGGACTGCAGGAGCACCCCGATCCGGTGCGCGCGGATCTTCGCGCGGACTGCTTCCGGCCGGTGGCTGATCCGTTCGCCGACGACTTCGACGCTGCCGCCCGCCGGCTCGTCCAACCCGGCCAGGCACGCGAGCAGCGTCGACTTCCCCGAGCCGGACGGGCCGACGACCGCGACGATCTCGCCGCGGGCGACCGTCAGCGACACGCCGCGCAGGGCGAGGGTCTCGTCGTCGCCGGTGCGGAAGAAGCGGTAGAGGTCACGTGCCCGCAGCGCGGGAGTCGACCAGTCGAGGACACCGGTGGACATCACGAAAAGCGCAGGGAGTCGGTGACGGTCCGCCAAGGATCGACGTTGTCGGCGTTGGTGGGCCCGGAGAGCGTCAGGTCGACCCGGAGCCCGGCCCGGAAGAAGCTGTAGCGCTCGAACGCGTCGCGCACGACCTTCCCGGTCACGGCGTTCGGCGCGGAGTCGCCCTGGTAGGTCAGCAGCACCACCGGGCCGGCGGTGCGGGCGATCGTCGACACCTGTCCCATCGCGAAGTTCGGCGTTTTCCCTTGCACCGCCGGCACGTCAGTCGTGGTGACCGACTCCGCGGTCGGTGCTCCGCCGGTGTGCGACGACGTCACCTGGACCTGGTTGAGCTTGTCGGTGAAGGTCGTCGTCGAGCCCGCGGCCGAGGAGGCCCAGCCCTCCGGGATCTTGACGGTGAAGCCGCCACCGGCCGGGGTGAAGGGCACGTAGGCCTGGTTGTCGGGGATGTCGCCGGCGGGATTGGTTTCCGTCTCCGCGGGGCTGCTCGCCGGCGCGCCGCCCGAGGGCTGGGCCGACGAGCTCGGTCCCGGCGCCGAAGTGCCGCTGCTGCAGGCGGCGAGCACCGAGAACAAGACCGCCGTGGAAGCGATGCGGGCCGGGGTGGCTGTGGACATGGATTCTCCCTGCGCTGCCGTTTCCCGCACGCTAGAACCCGGCGCGGAAGGGAACTGCTTGCGCGAGGTTCGAGCAAGGCAAAGTCACGCGAGCTACGACGACGTCGCGACTCGCTCGTCGAGCCGCCGGAAGACCAGCGCCGCGGACAGCCAGGCCGTGACGAACGCGAGGCTGCCGAGCACGTCGGTCGGCCAGTGCACGCCGAGGTAGACCCGCGTCCAGGCGATCAGCAGGGCGTAGCCGGCCGCGACCAGCCAGACCGGCCACCGCGGAGCGCGGTCGAACCGGCGCACGACGAGCCAGGCGATCAGCCCGGCGGCCAAGGCGGCGTCGGAGGTGTGGCCCGAGGGGAAGGACAAGCCGCCGGCGTAGACGGCCCAGTCCGCCGTGGGAGGGCGCGGCCGCGCGATCAGTTCGGAGATCGCGAAGCGGCCCAGGACGGCGGACAACATCAGCAGCAGAACGAGCACGGCCCGGGTCAGCCGCGCCCGGACCGAGCCCCGCGTGAGCGCGGCGGCGACCAGGAACACCAGGGGAGCGGTGTACGCCGAGGATGCCGTCGAGGTGATCACGGCGGCCGCGGTGGTCCAGCCGGCCGTGCGGTGGGCCACGAACCAGGCGTGCACGTCGAGGTCGAAACCGGTGGCCCAGGGCAGGAAGTCACTCGCCGAAGCAAGGAGAGCGAGGAAAGCCACGAGCGCGACGGCTGCCGCCCAGACGGGCGTCCGGACACTCAGGCCGGCTGTGTGCGCCGGCGACGACTTCGAAGCCACGAGACCCGAAACTATGGCGGCGATGGCCAGCGGCAGGTTTTCGGTGCGTTAAAGCGCGTTAACCTGCGACCACACCACACCTCGGGTCACGAAGCAGACGGTGCACCGCAAGTACGGCCGCCGGAACAGGAGCTGAGCATGGATCGACCGTTGGCCGACGACGCCCGCCGGATCATCGTCCGTGCCCAGCACCAGGCCCGCGAACTCGGCCATCGCGGAATCGGCTGCGAGCACCTGCTGTTCGCCGTCGCCGTCGCCGAGTCGCCGGACCCGGCCGGCGCGGTGCTGCGGGAAGAGACCCGGAGGCTGCTGACCGGCGGCGCGAGCGTGTTCGACACCCTCGACAGCGATGCGCTGGCCACGCTCGGAATCGACCTGCACGTCGTGCGCCGCACCGTCGAGGCCACCTTCGGACCGCAGGCGCTGCGCCAGGTCCGCCCCCGCCCGCGGCACCGGTGGTACCAGCTGCGTCGCACCCGTCCGCCTCGCGGGCACCTGCCGGTCACCGGCCGCGCGCGGCGTTGCTTGGACGCGGCGGTGTCCGAGGCGACGCGCGCGGGTGGCATGCTCGTCGACACGACCGCCCTCGCCGTCGCGGACGGCGGATTGGTGCCCCGGATCGTGCACACCACCGGTGTTCCGGCGGAAACGCTGCGCGTCGCCATCTTGAGGCGGGCTCGCCATGCCGGCTGATCACGACCGGCCGCTGCGATGGGGGCGACGAGTCGCCGTGCTCGTGTGGGCGTTCAGCTGGTACACGATCTACCGCGAGATCTTCGTCTGGCACCACATGACCACGAGCCTGCGCTTCCGCCCGCCCGACCTCCCGCCGGGGGCCACCGGCCGCCCGCGCCCGGGGCTGCCGCTGATCGGCGTGTGCACGACGTCGGTGCTCGCGCCTCTGGTCGTCCTGGTCGCGAGCGTCGTGCTGCACCGCCGGAGGCAAAAGTGATCTCCTATCCTGGGCTGGGGACCTACGGGAGGCGGAAGCTGTGCGGGTGTGTCGCGGGTTCGTGCTCGGGTGCGTCGTCGCGGCGGTGAGCGGGTGTGCAGCGCCCTCCGGTGTGACCGCTCCCGCGTCGTCGGTCCCGTCGGCCTCGCCGACCACCAGCCAGTCGACCGGTTCGACCGGGGTGAATCCCGATCCGGCCAAGTTCGTGCCGCAGGTCGTGGCACGCTCGCATGAGGCGGGTGTCGACCCGCAGCTCGTGCTGGCCGTCCTCTACAACGAGGACTACAAGCCCCACGATCCGCAGCTCGAGCGGTCGTGGCAGCAGCTCAAGCCGGACGCGGCGTTCGGAGTGGCGAACATGCACCGCGCCACGTTCGACGACACCCGCCGCGGGCGGCCGTTCGCCGGCCGGGACTGGCAGGAGCTGCCCGACGACCCGGATCTGGCCATCGAAGCCGAGGCTTGGTACTTGCACGATCTGGCCGCCCAGCTGCCCGCGAAGCACGTCGGCCAGTACACGACCGACGAACTGCTGGCGCTGGGTTACAACGCCGGGCCCGGCACCATGAAGGCGTTCGCGAGGGGAACCGCACCGGGCACGCAAGCACGTGCTTACCTGGAGAATCTGCGGGCCAACTGGGCGAAGGCGGGCGCCGCGGTCAAGAACGGCTGAGGCCGGTGGTGTGCGCGCCGACGTCTTCGGCGCACACAAGCGGGAGCGGGGGTGCGTCCGTACGATCTCGCGGGTCGCGGCGATCCCGGGCATGCGGACGTCCATCACGACGACGTCGGGGTCGAGTTCGGCGGATCTCGCTTACTGGGTTGTGCCGGCCAGTCACTGACGCGCCAGACGCAGTGGCCGTCGCCTGCGCGGCCGCCCAGTCGCAAAGCGGGCACTTGAGGGAACCCTCGGAAATGGCGCGGCTGCGCGCCTGTTCTTGCCCAGCCGACGAGATCAGTGCCGACGACGACGGTCAGCCGGACGAGTTGGGACGGGTCAGGCCGAGGTCGTAGGCCAGGATCACTGCCTGGATGCGGTCACGGGCGCCGACCTTCGAGAGCACCCGGCCCACGTGGGTCTTGACCGTCGACTCCGACAGGACGAGGCGCTCGGCGATCTCGCCGTTGGTCCACCCGCGGCCGATCGCGATCAGGATCTCTTGTTCGCGCTCCGTCAGGGATCGCCAGCGGGCGTCCGTTTGTTCCTGCGGGCCGCCCGCGCCGGCGGGCAGGCGGTGGGCGTACGTGTCGAGCAGCCGCCGGGTCAGCGCGGGAGCGATCACTGCGTCGCCGCCGGCGACGGCGCGGATCCCGGCCAGCAGTTCCTCCGGGTGCGCGTCCTTGAGCAGGAAGCCGCTGGCCCCGGCACGCAGCGCGGCGTAGGCGTACTCGTCCAGGTCGAACGTGGTGAGGGCGAGGACGCGGGAGCGGCCACCGGCGGCGACGATCCGGCGGGTCGCCTCGATGCCGTCCATCCCGGGCATCCGGACGTCCATGAGCACGACGTCCGGCCGCAGGGCCGCCGTCTGCCGCACGGCTTCGGTCCCGTGGGCGGCCTCCCCGGCGACCTCGGTGTCGGGGGTGGCCTCCAGCAGCATCCGGAAGCCGAAGCGCTGCAGCGGCTGGTCGTCGACGATGAGGACGGTGGTCACGCCGTACCGCCGGGGAGCGGGGTGATGTCCAGGACGGCCTGCACGGCCCAGCCGCCGCTCGGCGCGGGGCCCGCGTCGACGGTACCGCCGTAGAGAGCGGCGCGTTCGCGCATGCCGGCGAGGCCGTGTCCCTCCTCGGCGGGTGGCTCGAGCCGGCCGGAGCCGTCGGGCCGGCCGGTGTCGTGGACGCGGACCCGCAGCTCCGCGTCCGCGGCGGCGACCGAGACGTCGATCCGGGTGCGTGGACCGGCGTGCTTGAGCGTATTGGTCAGCGCCTCCTGGACGATGCGATAGGCCATCAGCTGGACTCCGTGGTCGAGGGTGTCGAGTTCGCCGGCGGAGCGGTACACGACGTCCGGCCCGGCGGTGCGGAACCGGGTGCAGAGCTGCTCGAGGTCGGCGATGCCCGGCTGGGGGTTGAGGTCGGGGGCGTCCGTGCGGTCACGCAGCACGCCCACCATGCGCCGCAGTTCGCCGAGGGCCTGGCGGCCGGCGTCGCCGACCAGCCGGAGGGCCTGCTTGCTCCGTTCCGGGCTGCCGTCCGCCGCATACGCGCCGCCGTCGGCGAGAGTGATGATGACCGAGAGGTTGTGGCCGATGATGTCGTGCATTTCGCGGGCGACACGGGCGCGTTCGGTGGCGGCGGCCAGTTTGCTGCGCTGGTCGCGTTCGACCTCCAGCCGGGTCGCCCGATCGCGGAGGCCGGCGAGCTGGGCCCGGCGGATCCGCACCGTCAGCCCGAGCGCGACCGCCGCGGTCACGGCGCTGAGCAGGAAGAACAGCGCTTCCCACAGGGACACCACGCTGAACGTCCGGGAAACCCTGACCGCCACCGGGAACACCAGCGTGACCACGGCCGCGCAGGCCCACGGCAGGCGCCGGAGCCGCCCGTGCAGCACCACGCTGTACAACGCGACGAGCAGGGCGATGTCGGCGCGCAGGAAGACCCCGAGTGACCACTGAACCACGAACGCCGCCGCCACCAGGGCCAGCGCCACCGTGGGAGCCCGCCGCCGCAGCAGGAGCGGGAGCAAGAGCCCGGCCTGCAGTGCCACGGTGGCGGCCGCCGGCAGCTGGGTGAACGTCTGCAGCAGCCGTTCCGGACCGGGATCGTCCTCGTGCGGGACCAGGTCGGGCAGGCAGAACATCAGGAACATCACGGCGATGACGGCGACGTCCAGCACCCAGGGCCGGCGCCGGTCCGCCTGCCGGAGCCACTGGCCGGCCCGCGTCAGCCGGCCGACGGCGGAGTGGGCGGGCCACACTCCGTCGCCGGCCGGGTCGCTGCCGCTCACGGGGTTCACGTGTTCATCGTGGACGACGATCGCCGGTACCGGGAACTCAGGCGTCGGACCGGACCAGGCGGACGGCCGCGCCACCCAGCGCCAGCGCTGTCCAGCCCAGGAACACGAGCAGCCCGGCGGTGGGGGAGAGGCTGGTGCTGTCGTGGGTCAGGGCGAACATCGACTGGCCCGCGTTGCTGGGCAGGTAGGGCCCGATGTCGGCCTGCCAGGTCTTCGGGAGCAGCGAGATGAGGCCCGGGATCAGCATGAGCGCGGCGACGAGGACCGAGATGCCGCCGGCGACCGAACGCAGGAGCGCGCCCAGCGCCACGCCGAGCACGCCGACGAGCCCGAGGTAGAGGCCTGCGCCCAGGAGACTGCGGACGACGTCCGGGTGCGACAGCGTCATGGCCGCCGGGGTGCCGGAGACGATGGAGCTCCCGAAGAGGAACGCGGCGAACGCGCCGACCACGCCCAGCAGGAGCGCGACGAGACCGAACACCGCCGACTTGGACCACAGCACCGGCAGCCGGCGCGGAACCGCCGCGAGCGTCGAGCGGACCATCCCGGTCGAGTACTCGCCGGCGGCGACCAGCACACCGAGAACCCCGAGCGCCAGCTGGGTGAAGTTGGTCCCGAACAGGGAAAGACCGACCGCGGTGGCGCCCGCGAAGTCCGGGTCGAGCGGCTGGCCGGAAGTGATGTTCGAGCGGTAGCGGGCGGCCGAGATCAAGCCGAACGCCAGCAGGAACACCAGACCGAGCCCCAAGGTGATCCAGGTGGAGCGCAGCGACCACAGCTTCGTCCACTCCGAGCGCAGGACGTTGCGCGTGGTCACCCGGTAGACCGGCCGGGCGGGCGCCGCTGTCGTCGCCGGGCTCGTGGTGATGGTGCTCATGCCGCCCTCCCGAGCGCGTCGGTGCCGGTGGTGACGCCGTGGTACTCGACGGCGTCGCGGGTCAGGTCCATGAACGCCTCTTCGAGGGAGACCGAGCGCGCGGTCAGTTCGAACAGCGCGATGCCGTGCTCGGCCGCCTTGAGCCCGATCGCCCGGGCGGACAGACCGGTGACCTGCAGCTCCTCGGAACCGGCGTGGCCGCTGATCTCGACACCGGGCCCGGCGAGGATCTCGCGCAGCCGCGCCGGGTCGGCGGTGGCCACCTGGACGGTGTCGCCGCCCGCCTCCCGGACGAGGTCGTCGACCGTGGTGTCGGCGAGCAGCCGGCCGCGGCCGACGACGATGAGGTGTTCGGCGACCAGCGCCATCTCGCTCATCAGGTGCGAGGACACGAAGACGGTGCGCCCGTCGGCGGCGAGCTGGGTGAGCAGGTTCCGGATCCACAGGACGCCTTCGGGGTCGAGCCCGTTGACCGGCTCGTCGAGCATGACGGTCGCCGGGTCGCCGAGCAGGGCCGCGGCGATCCCCAGGCGCTGGCCCATGCCGAGCGAGAAGCCCCCCACGCGTTTCTTCGCCACGGACTGCAGCCCGGTCAGCTCGATGACTTCGTCCACCCGACGTCGCGGGATGCCGTGCGTCTGGGCCTGGGCGAGCAGGTGGTGGTAGGCCGACCGTCCCGGGTGGACGGACTTCGCCTCGAGCAGGACACCGACTTCCTGCAGCGGGGCGGTGTGCTGGGCGTAGTGGCGGCCGTTGACCCGGACCGAGCCGCCGGTGGGGGCGTCCAGCCCGACGATCAGCCGCATGGTGGTGGACTTGCCCGCGCCGTTCGGCCCGAGGAAGCCGGTGACGGCGCCCGGCCGGACGGTGAAGTCGAGCCGGTCGACGGCGGTCTTCTCCCCGTAGCGCTTGGTCAGCTGGTGTGCCTCGATCATCGTGGTCATCCCCTGTGTACGCGGGCCGGGTGTCCCGGCTCGTCCTGCCCGCAACGGTAGGGAGGGAAACCGGGGCGGCCGTGGTACCGCGGGTGGCAATCCCGCGAACCCGTAGTACCGCGGTACGACACGGAGACGGCCTCGCCCGCCGGCTCACGCGCGTAGACCTAAATGTCCCCGTCCTCTTCCCGGACCGCGAACCGGGGCAGTGGCGGGATGTCCACCGGGAGGCGTAGTGCACGATCTCGCCGGTCAGTGCGAAGATCGAGATATCCCCGACCGGCCAAGGATTCCCTGAACGCGGTGTACTGCGGTGCCGCCACGCGCGGACGGCGACATGCCCGAGGTAGCCGCCACCGGTGGTCCGAACGTGAAGCCACGGCCGCGACAGTCGGCGATGATCGCGGGAAGGGCGCCGAGGGTGGCGCGCCACGCGCCGTTGCCGGTCGTGACGTCGCTGTCGTGCAGGAGGATCGTGCCGCCGCGGCCGAGGTGCGCGGCCACGCGGCGGTGGATCGACTCCGGCGTGCAGCTCTCGGTCCAGTCGAAGCCCCACGTGCTCCAGAGCAGGGGCGTGAGCCCGAGACGCCGCGCGGAGACCAGGGACGCGGTGCTGAAAACGCCGTAGGGCGGCCGGAACCAGCGCGGCGGCGTGCCGGTGAGGCGGTGCAGCAGATCACGGGTGGCCTGGAGGTCGCGATGGGTGGCGCGGGGCGTCCGTCGCAGCAGGCACCGGTGGTCCCAGCCGTGGACGCCCAGTTCGTGGCCGCCGGCGACGATCTGGTGGACGACGTCCGGCGACTTCCGGACCTCGGCCCCCAGGACGAAGAAGGTGGCGCGCACGTCGTGCTCGGCCAGGACGCGCAGGAACTGCGGGGTCGAGGCGGGGTCCGGGCCGTCGTCGAAGGTCAACGCGACGTGACCGGACTCCGTGGCGCCGGCCAGGCGAGGCATCAGGGCGCGGCGCGGGCCCGGCAGGAACGCGGCCGCGGGCGCGGCGTGCGCGGCGAGCGCGAAGGCGCCGGCCGCCAGGACGGCTTTCACGCGACCTCCAGGAGCTTTTCCAGCAGCGGGACCGCGTCGGTGGCCGGCTGGGGGCGGTGGTCCGGGTGGGCCGAGAGAAGGGCGGCGGCGAGGTCGTTCCGGGAGTGCAGCCACGGAACCAGGCCGAGCTGGTCGAGCGTCGCGGCGTTGGCTCGTCCGTGGCCGGGCAGGCAGCGGTAGGTCAGCACCGGGAGGCCGCTGGCCAGCGCCTCGGACGTGGTCAGCCCGCCGGCGTTCTGCACCACCACGTCGACGGCGTGCAGCAGCCGGGGCATGTCCTCGACCCACCCGAAAACGTGCCGGTGACCCGCGGCGATGAGCTGCTCGCGCAGCGCGGCGTTGCGGCCGCAGACGACGACCGGGACCGCGGCGCCGGACGCGGCGACGTCGGCGGTCGTCTCGCGGACGTCGCCCACGCCCCACGATCCGGCGACGACCAGGGCCAGGCGACCTCGCTCGGGCAGGCCGAAGGCTCGCCGCGCCTCGCTTCGTTCCGCCGCCATCGGCGGGCGGAACCGCCTGCCGACCAAGGGGGCCGCCACGGCCACGTCCGGTGCGCCGAACGCCCGGGCCTCGCTTGCGGCGTAGCGGTTCTGGGCCAGGTGCAGATCGGCCGACGGGTGCACGCACAGCCGGTGCACGGCGGGATCGGTGAGGTACACCGCGAGGGGAGCCGCCAGGGTGCGGGTGCCGCGCAGTGCGGCGAGCGCTTGGGTGGCGAGCGGGTAGGTCGAGACGGCGAGGTCGGCGCCGTCGAGGGCCTGGGCCATCCGGCCGCGGCCGAGGGTGGCGGCCCGGCGGGCCAGCCCGGCTCCCCAAGCGGTGCCGAGCGCGGCCAGGGTCCACTCCCAGCTGCGCGGCACCACCTCCAGCTGCCGGTGGTAGAAGCCGCAGAGGCGGCGGCCGAACGAGCCGGGCAGGAGATCCAGGAAGTCGATCACCTCGACGTCATGGCCGGTCAACCGGTCCGCCAGGGCGTAGGCCGCTCCGTCGTGCCCGGCGCCCACGCGCGCCGAGACGATCACGATGCGCGTCATGATCCTCCTTCTACGACTATCCAGTAGAAGTTCTACACGCCAGTAGATTAAAGTGCGGTTTACGGCTTGCTGGTGGAAGGTGCGGCAGGCGGTTCTTTGCCATGCCTTGATAAATCCATTGTGGACGGACAAGAGCCGTTTGTTCACTCGGTGTTCGCACTGCGCTCCTCCGGCGGCCGGATCGGAGGCGTGGGATGCCGGGGACGCCCTGCCCGGGGCCCGCACGAGGAGGAACCTTTGACCCGGAAACGGATTCGCGCCACGGCCGCGCTCGCCGCCCTGACGCTGCTCCCCATCACCGCGCCGACCGCCACGGCCGCCGAAGCGCGCCACGTCCTGCTGATCTCCGTCGACGGCCTGCACCAGGCCGACCTCGTCGCGTACGCGGCCGGGCACCCGGACTCGGCGATGGCCGGTCTGCTGGCGCGCGGGACGGCCTACAGCAGCGCGAGCACGCCGGTGCCGTCCGACTCGTTCCCCGGTCTCATCGGCCAGCTGACCGGCGGTGATCCCGCGGTCACCGGGATCTACTACGACGCCACGTACAACCACAGCCTGCTGCCCGCGGGCACCACCCGGTGCACCGGCGTGCGACCCGGCGCGCAGGTGGACCTCACCGAGGACCTCGACCGCGACCAGAGCAAGCTCGACGCCGGCCAAGGGCTGACCGGGTTGCCGAATTCGGTGCTGGGTATGACCGGCACCCCGCAGGCCCTGCTGAACCAGGCCGGCCTCCCGGTCGACCCGCGCACCTGCCGCCCGGTGCAGCCGCACGAATACCTCAAGGTCAACACCGTCTTCGAAGTCGCCCGTCGCGCGGGCCTGCGGACCGCCTGGTCGGACAAGCACCCGGCCTACGAGATCCTCGACGGACCCTCGGGCAGCGGGATCCAGGACCTGTTCACCCCGGAGATCAACAGCACGCCTCCGTCGGGCACCGGCGACTGGACCACCGACAACGCCGCCACCCAGCAGTACGACGCCTACAAGGCGCAGGCCGTGCTCAACGAGATCGACGGCTACGACCACTCCGGCACTCACCGCGTCGGCACGCCGGCGGTGTTCGGGCTCAACTTCCAATCCGTGTCCACGGCACAGAAACTGCCCATGTCGGGCGGCCGGCCCGGCGGGTACCTGCCCGGCGGCACAGCGCCCGGACCGGTCCTGACATCGGCACTGGACTTCGTCGACGCGAAGATCGGCGCGTTCGTGGCCGAGGTGCGCCGCCGGCACCTCGACCGCACGACGACGATCATCCTGTCGGCGAAGCACGGCCAGTCACCGACCGACCCGGGCGCACTGACCCGCGTCGACGACGGCAAGCTGCTCGACGGCCTGAACACCGCGTGGAAGGCCGCTCACCCGGGCGCCGGTGAGCTCGTCGTCCAGTCGACCGACGACGACGCGATGCTGCTCTGGCTCGCCGACCGCTCGGCGGCCGCCATGGAGTTCGCGAAGCGCTACCTGTTGGCGCAGAACGGAACCGGCACGGACCGCAACGGTGCGCCCAAGGCGTTCAGCAGCTCAGGCCTGCGGCAGGTGTACGCGGGCGCGGACGCCGCGCGCTACTTCGGGGTCCGCCCGGGTGATGACCGGGTTCCCGACCTGTTCGGTGTCGTGCAGTACGGCGTCGTCTACACCGGCGGCACGAAGAAGATCGCCGAGCACGGTGGCGTCGCCCCGGACGACCGCGCGGTGCCGCTCGTGGTGAGCGGCCCCGGCACCGATCGGCGGACGATCTCCGCCCCGGTGACGACGACCCAGATCGCGCCCACGATCCTCCGGCAGCTCGGTTTGGAACCCCGCGCGTTGCAGGCCGTCCGCGCGGAGGGCACCCGGGTGCTACCGGGACTCGGCTGACCGGAGCTAGCGGCCGATCTGCGCGATCTCGATCCCGTCGTGCAGGTCGGCCGCGCTGTCGAGGGCGGTCTCGGCGGACAGGCCCGCGAGCCCGATGACCAGCGCGCTCAGCAACACCACCGGAAGCCGGCCGCCGGCCCGCGGCGGTGGTGTCAACAGCGCCGACACTCGACGGGGGACCGGGCCGCCGGTCGCGGCGAGCGCGAACCCGTGGTGCGGGCGGCCGGCGAGGGCCGCCTTGGCCACCGCGTGCGCGACCAGGGTGCGGTCGCCGATCCGCTGGGCCGCGGCTTCGTCGGCCCAGCGTTCCAGGGCGAACCTGGCCGACGAGCTCAGCGGCCGCAGCAGCGGGTTCAGGGTCACCGACAGCGTCAAGGCGATCAGGAACAAGTGGTGCCGGAAGGCGAGGTGGGCCCGCTCGTGGGCCAGCAGGGCGGTGCGTTCCCGCGGGTCGAGCGCGGCGAGCATGCCGGTGGAGACCGCGACGCGCCCGCCTCGGCCTGGTACGGCGAAGGCCACCGCGTCGGCACCGGGCAGCAGCACGAGTTCGCCGGTGCCGTGCACGTCCAGCTCACGCGAGAGGCGCCGCGCCCACCGCACGTACCGGAGCACGGCCCGCGTCAGCACGACCAGGAGCACGCCAAGAACCGCGCCCGCGGCGATCGACACCGGGACGTCCACGCCGTTCTCGGTCCGCAGGGTCTGCGGTGACCACCGGCCGAGGTCGGCGACCGCCGGCAGCAGGGACAAGCCCGAAAACGCGAGCAGCGCCAGCGCCGCGGTGCTGCCCGCCGCCAGGACCACGCAAGCGCCGGTGAGCAGCCAGCTCGCCGTCCGCGGCGGCAGGTAGGGCTCGACCAGCCTCGCCGCGGGCAACGCCAGGAGCGGCAGCAGCAGCGGGATCAGCAGGTCGGTGGTCATTTCTTGCCGCGCAGGAGGTTGCGCAGCAGGGCCTCGTCCGAGTCCGACAACTGGGTGACGAACCGGGCGAGGACGCTGTCGCGGTCAGGCTCGCCGTCGAGAACCTTGGTCATCTTCCGCGCCGCGAGGCCGGCTTCGTCGTCGACGGCGTGGTAGCGGTACGAGCGTCCGTGCTTCTCCCGGGTCGCGACGCCCTTGTCGTGCAGCCGGCTGAGGATCGTCACGACGGTCGTGTACGCGAGGTCGTCCGCCAGCCGCGCCTGGACGTCGGCGGGGGTGAGGGGCTCGGCCGCGTTTCCCAGTACGCCCAGCACCTCGGCCTCGAGCGTTCCGGGTGCGCGCCGCGCCGGTTCCTTCCGCATACTCCCGAATCTACACTGCTGTCGAATCAGCGAAGGGTGAGCACGGCCAGCGCACCGGCGCCCGCCAGCACGCAGTAGAGCGCGAACCGGCTGAGCGTCCGGGTGTGGAAGTAGCGGGTGAGGAATCGGACCGCGAGGTAGGCGCTGGCGAACGAGGCCACGCTCCCGGCGAGCACCTGGCCGTGGATCCCGGTGCCCAGCGGCCCGAACAGGTCGGGGATCTTGAGCACGCCGGCGGCCAGGATCACCGGCGTCGCCAGCAGGAACGAGAACCGGGCGGCGTCCTCGTGCGACAGCCCGCGCAGCAGCCCGGCCGCCATCGTGACCCCGGAGCGGCTGATCCCGGGCAGCAGGGCGAGCACCTGCGCGGTGCCGATGAGGGTGCCGCGGCCGAGGGACATCCGGGACAGCCGTTCGTCGGCCTTGACGTCCGCGTCCACCGCGGCGCCGGGTGAGTCCGCCGGGGCGACTGCGGGTTCGGCCGTGGCCGCCCGCCGGCGCAGGCGCTCGGCCAGGTACAGCAGCACGCCGTTGACGATCAGGAACACCGCCGCCGGCACCGGTTTGCCCAGTGTCGTGCGGAACAGATGCTCCAGGAGCAGGCCGCTGATGCCGACGGGGATCGTAGCGAGGATGATCAGCCAGGCGAGCCGCTCGGCCGGGGTCTGGATCCGGCGGTGCCGGATCGAGCTGAAGAAGCCGCCGATGATCCGCACCCAGTCCCGCCAGAAGAACAGCAGCAGGGCGGCCGCGGTCGCGACGTGCAGGCCGACGATGAACGCCAGGTAGGGCGACTCGGGGGAGGACACGTCGAGGTCCCGCGCCCACTGGCCGCCCACCACGGCGGGGATCAGCACGGAGTGGCCGAGGCTGGAGACCGGGAACAGCTCGGTCACGCCTTGGAAAGCACCGACGACGATCGCTTCGAAGTAGTCCAGCACGGTGCCTTCCGGGGGTGAGCGCGTCTTGGTCGCCCAAATACTACATGGTCGTAGAAGTTGCCTGTTCGGAGGCCGCCGCGCGGGTGCGGTTCGGCGAGACTTGGGGCGCTCGGTATCCGGCGATCGCGCGGTTGTGGGACAACGCGTGGGCGGAGTTCGGAGAGCTGGCGAGCCTCGTTGCTCGGGAGCGGGCAGGATGTGGTGCAGGGGAGTCGTGCTCGTCGGACGCGCGATCCCCATCCCGGCCCGAGGATTGGACGCAATTGGGACGCTCGTCGGTGTTCACTTTCCAGTACATCGCCATCGACACGGAGGCTGGTGTCACGCCGGAGGAGTTCGAGACCTTCGTGCGTGGCGAAGGCGTTCACCTGCCCTTGTACCCGGGGTGGCGCTGGACTCTGCTGCGCGGGTTGCGCGGGGAGCGGACCGGGCAGTACCTGATGTTGTACGAGATCGAGAGCGCCGAGCAACGCGACCGCTACGTCACGGCCCGGGGCGAGCAGACCGAGCTGGCCCGGGAGTTCTGGGCGCGGCACCCGGAGGCGGAGGCGGTACTGGCGCGATGGCGGCGCCTGGGCACGTTCGCTGAGCTGCCGACGTTGTTCACCGACTACCGGCTGCTGGCCGACAATCCGCGGAGCACGGTGACGCCCGGCCCCCGCTACCGCGACCGCCCGGGGGAGGAGCCCGTCGCCCGGGTCGTCGGGATCCACAACTTGGCGTTGCGCGCCGGGGTGACCGAGGAGATGTTCGACCGTTTCATCGCCGAGAACCACCACCGGATCGACGACTACCCGGACTGGCGTTTCCACGTGCTCAAGGGCGAGCGGGGCAACCGCCTCGACCAGTACGTGATGATGATGGAGATCGCGAGCCTGGAGGCGCTGGACGTGTTCTACCCCGAGCCCGACATCGCCACCGGCGAGGCCGCGGAGTTCGCGTCCGCCCACCGCGACACCAAGCAGATGTACGAGGAGTGGAAGCAGCTGGCTTCGTTCTCGGGCTCGCCGCAGATCTACACGGACTACCTCGCCGTCGCGGAGAACCCGGCATAGTCCCGCACGGGCCCAGGATCAGCTCCTTGCTTATGCCGGGGCCACGTGGACGATCACGGCGGTGGCGTTGTCGTCGCCGCCTGCCTTTTCGGTGTCGGCGAGCAGCTGGCGTACCTGCCGGTCCGGGGTGGCCGTCCACTGGAGGACTTCGCTGATCCGGGAGTAGGGGACCTGGTCGGTGAGGCCGTCGCTGCACAGCAGGAGGACGTCACCGGGGCGCGGGGCGATGTTGAGCACGTCCGGTTCGGGGTGTGCGTTGTGTCCGACGTACCGGGTCAGCTGGTAGCGGGCGGAGTGGGCTTCGGGTGAGTCGAACGGGTACCAGCCGTTGATGGCGCCGAGCCAGGCCATGGTGTGGTCGACGGTCAGTTGCTCCAGCAATCCGTTTCGAAGGCGGTAGCCGCGGGAGTCGCCGATCTGCACCAGCCAGAGTCCGGCCGGGGACGCTGCCAGAGCGGTCAGGGTGCAGCCGGTCAGCTGGCCGATCCGTCGGCCGGCTGCGCCGACCTGTACCTGGGCTTCGGCGACAGCGGCCCGGAGTGTCGCGGCGTCGAGGGTGTTGCCGGCTGTGCGAATCCGGTCGATGACGACGTCGACGGTGGTGCGGCCGGCAGTGCGACTGCCTTCCCCGTCGCCCATGCCGTCGGCCACGACCGCGAGCAAAGGATCCTGTCCCAGGTGGACGACGTCGAAATTGTCGGAATACCGTCGGCCGACGACACTGCCGGCAGCGGCACGGAACGCGAAGTCGGTCATGCTGACAAGGATGCCAGGAGCGCGTGGAAGGCGCGCCCGAGTTCCCCGGGACCTGACGCGAGACGTCGTGCAGAATCCGTCACGCGTGAAGGAACTGGGCGGCGTTCCTCGGCAAGGACGGTCTTCCACCGCGACCCGGCCGGCCTGGACGAGCAGGGGAGGGATTGAAGTGACACCGGTGACGGCGGGCGACTTGCTCGCCCCGGACGAGATCGTGTTGCTGGACCGGGCGCTGCTGGAGTGGGGCGGTCCGGCCCGGTGCAGTGACGCGCTGGCGGTCGGCACGAACTGTGCCGGTGACCGTCGGACTGTTGGGCCAGTCCTAGCATCCCGCCGCTTGGTGTGGCACCGCTCGATTGCGTCCCGTCTCGGCTCGGCCCGTCAATCAAATTTCCGGTGGTTGAATTGATGCGAAATATGGCGCTTCAATGGACTCGTGTTGGGTCGAAACGGCATCGGCATTGAAACATTCCCTCCAGGTCCCCGTCCGGGTGTGCCGTCGCGTCGAGCACCCGTCCCGTCACTTCGACGGCCGCCTTTCCCGGGTTGAAAGCAGCATTCACCGTTGACGCCTCAACCGCGGTCGATGCCAGGACGGAGAACCTTCACTCTGCCAGGCGCGCCGCATCATTGGCAGCTTCGTCGACTGCCTTGCCCGCTTTGGCGGCCAGGTCGGCCAGGTCGGGCAGATCCGGGTTCAGCTCCCTGGCCCTGGCGGCGAGCCGCTCCACCAGCGCCGCCGAGTTCTGTGCCAGCCGCACCGCGTCGGCCATCCGGTCGTCCGCGGCCAGCTGTTCGATGTGCCAGGCCAGCCCGGCGAGCGTCTCGTCGTCGGTGTCCGGGGACAGGTAGCCGGACAGTCCCGGCGGGTACCGGGTGTCGGCGCGCAGTTCGGACAGCGCGGTTACCACCGAGGGCTCGGCGCTGAACGTGTCCAGCAGGTCGATCAGCGCGAACAGCCTGGCCACGATCTTCGGCCGGCCGGGGAAGCGGTCCAGCCACCGCACCAGCTCGGCGTCGCCGCCAAGGTGCTGCACGATCCGGGTCATCTGCGCGGCGAGCGCGGTGGGCAGCTCCGCGTGGAACATGGCGATGAGGGCCACCTGGCCGGCCAGCTCGGCCTGGCCGTCCTCGTCCAGCTCGTCGGCGACGAACCTCTTGACCAGCTTCGTGTTGAGAACGAAACCCGGTTTCGGCAGCTGCTCGTGGTCGGTCATGGGTCTCCCAGGTTCGGGACGGCGTCCGCTGTGGACGATGTACGGGCGGCCCCCGGATTTTCCTCCTCGACTCAGTGGATTCCAGTCGTCACCACAATTCACCGGCCGGCAGCAGCCGCCGGGGGCCTAGCCGGGGACGAGGAGCGGTTCCGGCCCCGCCAGGCGTCCCCGCGGGTCCCGTCCGCTCCTTCTGGTCTCACCAGCCTGTCTCGACAATGCATCGGATCGCACCGGCGCCGTACCGACCTGGCAGGTCCAAAACCAGCACGGCGAACGGGCCTGCCAGACGCATCGGGCGGCGCCGCGGACCAGACCGGACTGTCGTCCTCCGAAAGCACGAACAGCAGCTGTGGTGCCGCGTCATCGTTGTGGCACAGGCCGTCCACGGTGGTACTGACCTGACCGCGGCACTCTTCACGACTCGCTTGGCCATGCGAGACCAGCGTCCACCGCCACGAACCAGCACGCTTCGACCTCCCGAGGGCAAAGCCGCACGTTCCGTCATGTCAGGTGAACGGCTGCCACTCACCCGTGCGCTCGGCACAGTCCAGAGACCAGGTGCGGTGCCATCGACGGCGCGGACATCACGGGCATTCGTCCCTGCGTCGATGATCGGCGATCAGGCCGTCGGCGCGGTCCGATCGGGCGCGCGCCGGGAGTTCGGCGAGCTGATCCCGCTCCGGCCGTCGACCGGCAAACCCACCGCCTGCCTGCGCGGTCATTGGCTTGACCTCGATCTCTACGACAAGCTCGCGCCTTGCACTCATCGTTTCAGCCGTCATCGCCATTCACGAGCCTCATAGAGCAGTAGATCGGAGCGCCCACCTGTGTGCCACCCGGCCAACGCTGGGCCGCGCAAAACGCCAGCGCGATGACCGACTCGTCGAGCGCTGTCGTCGACCATCGATATCCCACACCTCGCGCCGGCGCCGCCGCGATAAGGACGCTGCCGAACCCGCGGCGCCGGTAAGCCTGATCAACCCGAGCCGGGTTCGATGTGCAGCCCGGCGGCTTCCTGGTGCGGACATGGGCCCGCGGCGCTCCGACCCGAGCCGAGAACGCCGCCGCGCCGGGCTTGTCGGGCGGGTTGGCGCTCCAGCTGAACCCGCCACCAGCGGTCAGCACCGGAAGCCGGCTCCGGGCTCGACGGCCGCGAATCAGGCGTCGCGGTTCTTCGCCACGGTGATCGCGACGGCGAGCAGGCCGAAAGCGACCGCGGCGAAGTAGGCCAGCGCCCAGCCCTGATCCAGCGGCGCGGTGGACAACGACACCGGCCCCGCTCCATGGGCGCGCGCATTCGACCCTCCGGTGCCGGTGAGGAACTTCCGGGCCACGTTGAGCGGCAGCCACTGGTGGATGTTCTCACCCACACCGGGGACGATCCGGACCAGTTTTTCGGCGGCGAACGCGTAAACCAGCAGCAACGCGATCGTCCCGGCGCCGTGGCGGAGCAAGGTGCCCACCGCGACCGCGATGACGGCGACCAGTGCGTACAGAACGCCGACACCGCTCACGGTGATCCAGTCCGCGCCGCTGTCCAGTGCGAGATCGGCCCGGGGTTGCAGCAAAGTGGCCGCGAACCACGAGCCGAACGCGCTGACCTCACCGATGGCCAGGGCGAGCAGGGCCACCACCGCGGTCTTGGCGAGCAGTGCCGGGGTGCGCCGCGGTACCGCCTGGAAGGTCGTGCGCATCGTGCCGAAGCGGTATTCGGTCGTCACCGACAACGCGGCCAGCACCATGATCACGGCCACGCCGAGGTCGTAGCCGTACTGGGTCGAGGCCACGGTGGCGGTGAACTCGGCGTCTTCCCGGGTGCCGGCGATGAGGGCCGCGAAGCCGACGCTCACGACCGTGGCGGCCAGTGCACACCACCAGGGCGAACGCGTGGAGCGCAACTTGATGCGCTCGACGGCGAGCAGGGTCATGGGTTTCCTTGTCCGCAGAAGACTTCGTCGACGAGTTCGCGGTAGCCCTGCAGCGGTACCTGCCGGGTCGCGGTGGTCAAGGACAGCTGCAGGCGGGTGCGGCCATCAGGGGTGGCGGCCAGCAGGGTGTCGTAGCCGGGCACGTCGCCGGTGTGGCCCCACACCCGCACGCCGCAGGGGAGCACGTTGGTGCTCAGGCCCAAGCCGTAGGCGCCGACGGGGGACACCGTGGTCATGTCGGTGAGCTGTGCGGGTGCGAGCAGCCGGCCGCCGAACAGGGCTTCGGTGAAGGTGTCCAGGTCGGCGGTGGTGGAGATGATTTCGCCGGCGGCCCAGCCGACGGACGGGTTCATCGCGGTGACGTCGACGAGTGCGCCGTCGCGGGGTGCGTAGCCGTGGGCGTGCGGGCCGGGGATGGTGGTGCGGTCGCCGGGCAGGGTGGTGTCGTGGAGGCCGAGCGGGCGGAGGACCCGGTCCCGGACGGCGGTCGCCCAGTGCCGGCCGGTGAGGTGTTCGACCAGCAGCCCGGCGACGATGTAGTCGGTGTTGGAGTACTTCGACGCGGTGCCGGGCGGGAAGTTCAGGGGATGGGCGGTGGCCATGGCCACCAGGTCGCGGGGGTCCCAGTGCCGCTGGAGCTCGGCCGGGTCGCCGGTGAGGTCGTCGGAGTAGTTGCGGAGGCCGCTGCTGTGCTGCAGCAGCATGCGGACGGTGATCCGGTCGCCGTCGGGCAGCAGGCCGGGCAGGTGCCGGGACACGGGGTCGTCGAGGGTGAGCCGTCGCTCGCCGGCGAGCTGGAGGACGACGGTGGCGGTGAAGGTCTTGGTGACGCTGGCGATCCGGAACCGCCCGTTCACGGGCACACCTTGCGGGGACCCCAGCTGGGCGACGCCGCTGCGTGCGGTGAACTCCCGGCCGTCGGCGGCGATCCTGACCTGGGCGCCGGCGGCTCCCGTCGTGGTCATCAGATCCAGCGCCCGGACGATCCGGTGCCGGTCGGGACCGCCGCCCGCGGCTGCGGTCCCGGTCATGGTGAGCGACAGACCTGTGATGCCGGCGAGAGCCAGCGCGCTGAACCTGATTCCTGGCTGTCTCAAGTGATTCGTCCTCGGGTCGGTGTGGCAACCAGTGTCTTGGCGGGACCCGGCCCGGGACATCCGGGATGATCCCTACCGGACCTCCCGGAGCCGGTCGGCTCCTGTGGCCCTGATCCCGGCGAGAACAACGTCGGTGAGGCGCTCCGCCTCGGCGTGACCGAACGGGACGTCGGTCCGGCCTGGAAAGGGGTGCATCGGGCCGGAAATCAGCTGGGCGAAGAAGAGCGGGTCGACCGGCGGTAGCTCGCCGCGTTCCGCAGCTCGTTCGAGCCGGACCCGCACCAGGTCCAGACGGCGTTCGTACACGCCGTGCACAGTCCGAGTCACCGCCTCGTGCTCGCGGCTCTGGGCCGCGACCGCCAGGGCCCGGCCGAGGGGTGTGTCCAGTTCGGCCGCCAAGGTCACCAGGAACTGTATGAGGTCGGCGCGCAGGTCGCCCGTGTCGGCGAACGGGACCTGCTGGTCGGCGCGGTGGCTCAGCGCTTCGATGGCCAACTCGCTTCGCTGGGGCCAGTTGCGGTACACGCTCGCCTTGTTCACGCCGGCGCGATCGGCCACCTCTTCGTATCGGAACCCCATGACGCCGTCACGTGCGATCAGCTCGACGGTCGCCTGGAGGACCTGTGCGCGTACGCGTGCGGTTCGTCCTCCGGGTCGTCGGGTGTCGGTCATGCGTGTCACCTTCCCGCTGCTCCTGGTCAGCTACACTATCACTAAAGCGACGGATCGTTGCTTTAGGCGGAGGGATCATCATGGACATCCTCATCTCCGGAGCCGGGGTCGCCGGGCTCTCGGCCGCGGTCGATCTCGGGGCGCGAGGTCATCGCGTGACGCTCGTCGAGCGTTCGTCGCATTTCCGGGTCAACGGCTCGCCGATCGACGTCCGCGGTGACGCGATCGCCGTTGCGGAAAACATGGGCCTGCTGGCGAAGATTCGCGACCGGCAGCTGCGGATGACCGAGAACAGCGTCTTCGTCGACGCCGGTGGCACCGTTCTCGCCGCACTGCCGCTCGCGGAAACGAGCGACTCCGACGACGACATCGAAATCGCACGCGAAGACCTGGCGACCGTGCTCGCCGAGGCATTGCCTGCTGATGCGACCGTCCGGTTCCGCGACTCCGTGGCGGCGCTCGCCGATGACGGTGCCGGCGTCGACGTGCGCTTCGCGTCCGGCGACACCGGACGCTTCGACCTCGTGATCGGGGCCGACGGGCTGCACAGTGCGGTGCGGCGGCTGAGCTTCGGACCCGAGTCCGGTTTCGTCAAGCACCTCGGGGTGTACGCCGCAATCGCGGACCTGCCTGCAGAGGCCGGTTCGGGCGGCCCGAACCCGACTTACAACTTTCCCGGTCACATGGCGAGCATCATGCGGTATCGCGACCGGGCGCTGGCGGTGTTCCTCTTCCGCTCGGACCCGATCGAGTACGACTACCACGATCTGGACGCCCAGAGGAAGGTCCTCGCCGACGCGTTCGCCGGGCACGACGAGTGGCGGATTCCCGAGCTCATCGCGGCCGCCATGGCCGATCCGGAGCTGTACTTCGACTCCTCGAGCCAAATTCACATGCCGAGCTGGCACCGCGGCCGCGTGGTCCTCGTCGGCGACGCCGCGCACGCCGCCTCGGGCTTGTCCGGCCGGGGCACCTCGCTCGCCCTGCTCGGTACTTCTTTCCTCACCGAGGAACTCGACGAAGACGACCTCGAGGCCGGCTTCGAACGCTACGAAGCCCGGCAGCGCCCGTATGTGCGCGCTGCGCAAGCAGGTGTCGCCGACGGAGCGGACCTGGTCGTGCCCGCGACTCGAGAAGACATCGCGGCACGCAACGCAAGGCTCCAGACAACATTGGGGCGCCGGACTTCCTCGTGAACGCGGGGGGCGTGTACGGCTTCGAGATGGAGTTCGGCAGCGCTCCGCCTCGGCGGGCAGGTCCGGGTGGTCGGGTTGACCCCAACCGTCGGTAGCGCGACGGCGGTGGTGCTCTGGCGCGATGACGTCGTCGTCGCGCATCCGAAGATCGATTAGGGTTGGTCGGATCTGGGGGCCGCTGAGCCACGGAGCGACCCATGCCGACTTTGACCGAATTACCACAATGGACGGTCTGCGCGTCCGGCGATGAAGCGACATTCACCCACGTGGTGACCCGGCGCGACCGACGGCGTCACTACGCGCCGCGTGTGTGGGATGACCGCGGCCTGGCCTTGCACGAGGACGACTTGCCTGGTCTGGCGAAGGCGCTGGGCGAGGTCATGAAGCTGCCTGTCTACTGGCTCGCGCGATCCCGGCGCCGGGATGTGCTCGACGCTGGGGACGCCGTGGTCTGGTCGGTGCCGAGGTTCGAGGCGGACGACGAGTTCGTCTACATCGCCGGGCCGTGCCGGACCGATCAGCGGGCCGCGGGCTACCGGCCCGTTTCGGCGTTCGTCGTCGACCTCGTCCAGTTGCGGGGTCTGCGGATCCGGATCGCCGCCTATCTGGCCGGCGGTAACGTGGCGACGACCGGCGCGTGATCCGAGCCTGCCGCACTGACGTGCGAGATCGCGGGCGATCGGTCGCCGAATGCCCGGCCGGCACGTCGAACGGCGGCAAATCCGGCGCCACGAGCTGCAGGTCGAACGCCAACTCCACCCCGAGCACCGCCGCGCGGCCGACCGCGCCGCTGCTCCATCCCCGAGCGCAGGAACGCCACCCCTCCAGCTCCTCACCTGACCGACGAGCGCGGACCACGGCAACGGCGTCGGCGGGAGTGGGACTCGGCCCCTGGGTGGACGTCGCGCAAGATTGCTTGTCGTGTTGTGTCGGATGCAAGTGGCTCGTTCGTAGAAGTGATGAAGCTCGGCACAAGGCCGGGTCACAGGGGAAGGGGGTTCCACCATGACGGTGAACTCGACACTCAGGCCGTTGCGGTTCGGAGTCGTTGCGCCGATCACCGCGGACATGCCGACGTGGCGTGATCAGCTGCGTGGTCTGGCCGACAGTGGTTATTCGACGATCTTGATGCCCGATGTGCCGCAGTGGCAGCCGGCACCAGGTCCGGCGCTCGCGGTGGCGGCAACGATCACCGACCTGCGGGTGGGCACCTGGGTGTACGCATCCCCGGTTCGACCTGCGTGGACCACCGCATGGGAGGCGCACTCGCTGTCCGTGCTCACCGACGGGCGTTTCGAGATGGGCATCGGCACCGGCCGCCCCGGGATCGCCGACCAACTCCGTGAGCTGGGTCTGCCGGTCACCCCGGTCAGTCAGCGGTCGAGCCAAGTACGTGACATCGTCGCGGCCCTGCGCGACCTCGACGGCCCGGACCTGCACACCCCAGTGGTGATGGTCGCGGGCGGCCCGAAATCAGAAGCGCTCGCAGCTGAACTCGCCGACACGGTGACCTTCGTGATGCCACAGACCGAGACGCGGGCCGCGACGATGCAACGGGTACAACGCTTCGACAACCGTCGCGGTGCGGAGCTGGCATTGCACGTACCTGTGGTCGGCGACTCGGTCGCTGCATTCATGGCCGGCCCCGACACCGACACCGCGGCCGTCCGTGCCGCGGAATCGCTGGCGTTCCTGCCGAGTGATCCCTCAGCCGCTGCCGAGGAGATCCAACGGCGACGCGAGGAGATCGGGTTCTCCTACTTCGTGTTCGGCGCCGACGCCGCCGGTACCCTCGCACCGGTCGTTGCCGAGCTGGCCGGACAGTAGACGCCACACCCGGCGATGCCTCTCGATCCCGGCACGTGCGAAATGAGCCAGGTAGAACGACCATATGTCGTCGAACTGGTCAGCCAATCCGGCACGGCCCTTGGCCAGCGCTCGCAGCCGGGCCAATTCTGGCGTCGGAATGTCGGCAGCTCGGCGGCGAGCCGGTTCCTGCTCGGCTTGCCGCCGAGGGGTGAGTACGCCAGGTAGGAGATGCCTTCGGTCGCGCAGTAGGCCAGCGTTTCGTCGTCCCGCGCCAGGGGCGCGTAGCGGTTCTGGACCGCGTCGATCGTGGTGATCGCGCGCGCCCGATCGAGCTGTCCGACCGTCACGTTGCACAGCCCGACGTACCGCACCTTGCCCTGCTGGCGCAGCGCCGCCAGCTCTCCGACGCTGTCTTCGACCACTGTGGACGGATGATCCGCGCGGCGCAGCAGGAAACAGGTCGAGCGTGTCTCGTTCAAGGAATCGCAGGCTCTGCTCGCAGTCGTGGCGCAACGCCATCGGCGACCCGTCGACGGGGAATTCGGCCGGGCCACTGCGGAAGTGGCCGCCTTTGGTCGCGACGAAGGCTGTGCCGCCAGGGCCTTGCTGATCAACCATTCGTTGTGGGAGGGACGGTCGACGGTTGTGTACGCACGAGCCGTGTCGATCAGGGTGACGCCGTGGTCGAGAGCCGCGTGGACGGTCGCGATCGCGGCATCTACGTCGGGTTCATCCGCCCGGGACAAGCATGCCCAGCGCGTCGCACGCTTGGAGCAGGCCGAGGGCCAGCAGGTCGTTCGCGCAGAACGCCGCGGTGGGCGGGACGCGGTTCGTGGCGTTACCTCCACGGATCGCGGTGCTCTACGAAGAGCTGATGGATAGCCACCGGCAGCCGTTTGTGTTGTGTACACCGGAGGGGCATCCGTGGCGGTGGTCAAACTTCCGAATTCGGTTCTGGCGGACGGTGTCGAACTCGACGACGCCGGGGCCGGGGAGCGGCGCCCGCCGGTCCTGCCGGCGTTCACCTTCCACGAAGGACGCCACACACACGCCACCTGGCTGACCGAAGACGGGATCCCCGGCGATGGTGAATCAGATCCTGGATGCGCTGGAGGAACCGGTCACTAGTGGGGTTGCTCCGAGAGGTGACCACACGAGGGGTCCGGGGGCGTGCCCCCCGGCTGGGGTGTGGGGGCTCGGCCCCCACAGGACACGACGAAGAGAGCCCCGCTTGCGTGTTCCGCAAGCAGGGCTCTCCCGCGATCGAGTGCGCGATACTGGGATTGAACCAGTGACCTCTTCCGTGTCAGGGAAGCGCTCTCCCGCTGAGCTAATCGCGCGAGGTGGAGACGGGATTCGAACCCGTGTACACGGCTTTGCAGGCCGTTGCCTCGCCTCTCGGCCACTCCACCGTGCCAGGCTGCGAGAGCCTACCGAGCGGATGACGGGATTCGAACCCGCGACCCTCACCTTGGCAAGGTGATGCGCTACCAGCTGCGCTACATCCGCACTCCGCAGCTCCAGGGGCTCGAACCCCCGTCGCCGTGGTGTGGAAAAACCATATCGGACCCCGAAAACGGCGCCGACACCGGGGTGTCACTTCGCCGTTGCGGGCTCGTCATCAGGCCAGATCGTGGGGGATCAGGTGGGTGAGCGCGTCGTCGACGTCGACCCACAGGTGCTCGTTGCCCGGGAGCACCACGTCGTAGGTGCGGTCGAGGAAGTCGGCCAGCTCCTGGGCGGACGCCTCGAACATGGCGTGCCCGGACGGCGAGTTCAGCTCGATCAGCACGGACTCGGGGTCCTCGACCGAGGGGCGGATGCGGACGTCCCCGTCACCCGCGTCGGCCAGCAGGCCGTCCGCGAGGAGGTCGCGTGCGTACACCCATTCGACCCAGCCGGCACGGCCGGTGCGGAACGCGGCGACGACCGCATACGGGTCGCGTGTGTCGTAGCGCAGCTCCACCTTGACCGGAACCGCGGGCGTCCGCGGCGCCAGCAGGTCGAAGACCGCCGTCGAGCGGAGCGTCACGTGATCGTTGCGCATCGTCCTACCCTTCGTCTCCCTTCCCGGCCCGGCCGGCCGAGGGCGTCACCACTGGGACGCATCGGGAGGCCGATTCCGTCGCAGGTGAGCCGCATATCACCCGTACGGGCCCTTTGACTCCCGCTCGCGCCCGTGATCACCCCACGGCGCGCGATCGACCGGCGCGCCCCGTGTGGGCCCACTCCTCCATACTGCGCGGTTTAGCCGCCGGGCGATAGCACCGTCGCACGGATGTCGAACGTGGCGTCGGGCGGCCCCCACCTGCCACAACCCCGGCTAGCTCGGGGTTGTTCGTTCCGTACTCGCCGGTAAGCGGAGTGTGGTCGCCGGAGACCACCCATTTGCAGGCGCCCGGAAGTCGTGCGGTACAGTTCTCCCACCACCGCGAGCGGGCGATTAGCTCAGGGGGAGAGCGCTTCGTTCACACCGAAGAGGTCACTGGTT
>NZ_JBEXVF010000038.1:0-82634 GCF_040629235.1 Amycolatopsis sp. NPDC005961
GACTCACAAGCTCCGATGTCATCACTCACAGTGCCCATCCCGCCGGACCTCAGCCCGGCGTGTCGGGCCGGAAACACCGATCTTGGAACAGTCCCGCGGTGAGTGCCAGGTGCTGCCGGGCAGCAGCCACATGTCGCCTTCACCGATGTCCACGCGCCGCGGACCGTCCTCGGTGATCACGTTGACGTGCATAGTCCCCTTGACCTGGTAGAAGTACTCCTCGAACGGCTCGAAGTGGAAGTCGAGCCGCTGGTTGGGACCGCCGACGATCTGCACGATGAAGTCACCGCTGGTGTCCCACATCGCCTTGTTGTTGACCGGTGGCTTCAGCAGGTGCTCGTGTTCGGCGAGCCACTGCGGGAAGTTGAAGACCGGAGGCAGTGACGACGTCATGACTTCTCCTTGGCGGTGCGGCCGGGCCGGCGCACGGCGACGGCCTGGATCTCGATGAGCAGGTGCGGGTGGGGAAGCTGGTGGACCGCGACGGTGGTCCGCGTGGGGCCGGAAGCGTCGAAGTACTCGTCCCATACGCGGTTGTAGCCGCCGAAGTCGTTCATGCTGACGAGATAGGCGGTGACCTGGACCAGATCGTCGAGCGTGCAGTCCACGGCGGCGAGGACGTCGCTGATGTTGTCGAGCACGGCCCGGGTCTGCGCCTCGATGTCGAGGTCGGTCACCCCCATCGCGTCGGCGCCGGCCCCGGCGAAGGTGTTGTCGGGGCGGCGGCTGCTGGTCCCGGAGACGAACACCAGGTCACCGACGACCTTGACGTGCGGGAACCGGCCGCGGGGCGTGGCCTTCCCCTCGACCACGAGGGACTTGTCGGTCATCGCTCCTCCGCGGGGGTGGTGGTGACGTGGACGGTGCCGAGCCCCGGGATGGTCGCGCGGACCGTGACCCCGCCCGGGAGGGCGACCGCGGCGGTCGCCGCCCCGGCCAGCAGCACGGAACCGGCGGGCAGGACGACTCCCTGGGCGGCGGCCATGCGGGCGATCGCCGGCAGGGCGAGCACCGGGTCGCCGAGGATGTCACTGGTGTTCCCGGTCGCCGCGACCGCGCCGTCGATCTCCAGGGTCACCGGCCGCTCGTCGAACCGGACGCCGGTGGCGGTGAGATCGGCCGGCTGCCAGGCTCCGGTCACGAACCCGGCCGCCGAGGTGTTGTCGGCGACGACGTCGGTGAGGGAGAACCGGAAGTCCGCGTAGCGGCTGTCGATGATCTCCAGCCCGGGGGCAACCGCGTCGACGGCGGCGCGCAGTTCGGCCTCGGGGTCGGCCGAGGCGCGCGCGTCGAACCGCGCACCGAGACGGAAGGCCACCTCCGGCTCGACGCGCGGGTGGATGTAGTCCGCCAGCGCGACGCTGCCACCGTCGGCGTATTCGCAGCGCGCGTGCAGCCGGCCGAAGATGACGTCGGAGACGCCCATCTGCAGTGCCTTGGCCTCGCTGGTGAACCCGAGCTTCGCACCGACGAGGCAGTCACCGCGAGCCGCCCGCAGCTCGGAGCCGAGTGCCTGCACGCGGTAGGCGTCGTCCAGGGTGAGGGCGGCGGTCCGGCTCAGCTGCGCGATGGCCCGCCTGGAGGTCACGGCCTCATCGAGAGCCGCGGCGTACCGGGAGAGAGTCGATCCGGTCATAGGGCCACGCACACATTCGTCGTCTCGGTGTAGAAGTGCAGCGAGTGCTTCCCGCCCTCGCGCCCGATGCCGGAGCGGCCCGTCCCGCCGAAGGGAGCGCGCAGGTCGCGCAGGTACCAGGTGTTGACCCAGGAAAGGCCGACGTTCATCGCCTGCGCCACCCGGTGGGCCCGGGTCAGATCGCTGGTCCACACCGAAGCGGCCAGCCCGTATTCGGTGTCGTTCGCCAAACCGATCGCCTCCTCTTCGGTGTCGAAGGGGATCAGCGCGGCGACCGGACCGAAGACTTCCTCGCGCACGGTACGACAGGAATTGTCCAGGCCGGTCCACACCGTCGGTTCGATCCAGGCGCCGCGCGCCAGGTCCTCGCCGAGATCGGGGATGCCGCCCCCGGCGAGGACTTCGGCGCCTTCCTGAACGGCGAGGTCGAGGTAGGAGAGCACCTTGGCCCGGTGTCCCCGGGAGATCAGCGGGCCGGTCGTCGTGCCGGGGTCGTGCGGGCGGCCGAGGCTCAGTCCCCGGGCCCGCTCGGCGATCCCGGCCGCGAGCTCGTCGAAGAGGCCGCGCTGGACGTAGACCCGCTCGGTGCACAGGCAGACCTGGCCGGTGTTCAGGAACAGCGACCGGGTCAGCCCGTCGAGGGTCCGCTCCACCGGGGAGTCGTCGAAGACGACGGCCGCGTTCTTGCCGCCCAGTTCGAAGGAGACGGGCACCACGCGCGGGGCGACCTCCTTCATGATCGTCGCGCCCGTCGAGGACTCACCGGTGAAGGTGACCCCGTCGATCCCCGGGTGCTGGGTGAGGAACTCCCCCGCCGAGCCCGGGCCGAAGCCGTGGACGACGTTGTACACGCCGTTCGGCGCGCCCGCCTCCGCGATGACCTCCGCCAGCAGGGTCGCCGTCGACGGAGTCTCCTCGGACGGCTTGACCACCACGGCGTTGCCACAGGCCAGCGCCGGGGCGACCTTCCAGGTCAGCAGCAGCAGCGGAAGGTTCCAGGGCACGATGACGGCCACGACGCCCAGCGGCCGGCGCACCGCGTAGTTGAGCGCACTGCGGCCCCCGCCCGTGTCGGTCAGGTACGAATCGAGACCGGCGGAGGAGATCGTGTCGGCGAAGGACCGGAAGTTCGCCGCCGCACGGGCCACGTCCAGTTCGCGGGCCAGCGCCACCGGCTTGCCGGTGTCCCGGATCTCGGCGGTCACGAACTCTTCGAAACGCGCCTCGATCCCGTCGGCGATCCGCCTCAGCAGGGCGGCTCGGTCCCGGTCGGTGCTGAGGCCCCAGCGGCCGTCGAAGGCCCGGCACGCGGCCCGGACGGCGGCGTCCACCGTCTCCCGCCCGGCCTCGTGCACCACGGCGACGCGGGCCCCGTCGACCGGGCTGATCTTGTCGAACGTGTCCGCACCGTCGACGAAGCTTCCGTCGACGAAGTTCCGGAGCTGAACGACTTCGGTGGGCGGATCGGCACTCATGAAGGCACCGTACGGTCGGCTTTCCATGCCCGTCCAATGCCGATCCGGGGCCGGGTCATAGCCGAACGGGCATAGCCTCCGGTATGACCGGACGGCCATAGGTGCCGGCGAAGTAGGCATTACCCGAGGTGCCGCGGGGCTGGTGAAGATCGCTGCACGACCGGAGCCGCGACGGCGACGGCGATGACGAGGAGGACCCCATGGCCGTAGGCCCTGCCGTCCGTCCGGCGGACACCAGTGAGTTCTTCACTTGTCAGCACCCGGAGGACTACCACCCCGACTGGCCGGGCTTCTACCGGCAAGCCGCAAGCGCCCGGCAGGAATTGCGTTCACGGGTGCCCCATGAGGTCGACCTGAAGTACGGATCCGACGCCCACCAGCTGGTGAACGTCTACCACCACGGATCCGGCGACCGCCCGGTCATCGTGTACTTCCACGGCGGCCGCTGGCGCGAGGGCCACCCGGCCTACTACGACCACCTCGCCGGGCCCTGGGTGGACGCCGGCGCGGTCTTCCTGTCCTGCGGCTACCGGCTCGAACCGCGCCACACCATCGCCGACGCCGTCGCGGACGCGGCCGCGGCGGTGGAGTGGGCCCGCGCGAACGTCACCCGGTACGGGGGCGACCCGGACCGCATCACCGTGGCCGGGCACTCCGCGGGCGGTCATCTCGCCGCGATGGTCACGCTGACCGACAGCTCCCCCGGCCCGGTGGCGGGCACCGTGTGCATGAGTGCGCCCACCGATCTGCGGGGCATCGTCGAAGACCCGGCGCAGGCCTTACGGCTCAGCCCCGCACTGCGGGTGAGCCGCGCCCCCGAGCGGGTGGTGATCTCCTTCGGGGATCCCGAGCCCAACCGCATGGCGGACGACGACTTCTGGCTGACCCAGCAGGGACGGCTGCTCGCCGGCGCCCTGACCGACGCGGGCAGGCCACCGGTGACCGTGACGATGACCGGGACCGACCACATCGGCACCGCCACCGCCTTCGCCGACCCGACGTCGGAGCTGTTCGCAGCCGCGCACCAGGTGGTTTTCGGAGGCACCCGATGACCAGCCACGAGAACACGGGTTTTCGCGGGATACGGTTCGGCGTGGTGGGCCTCGCCTTCCTCGCGGTGCTGCTCGACGGTTTCGACTCCGCGTCGCTCTCCTTCGTCCTGCCCTCCCTGGCGCGGCAGTGGGGCGTCGCCTCGGCCGGCTTCACCCCGGCGGTGGTGCTGACCAACATCGGCGTGGTGCTCGGCTACCTCGCTTCGGGCCGGCTCGCCGTGCGGCTGGGCCTGCGGCGGATGCTGATCACCGGGACCGTGCTGTTCGCCGCGGGCTCGCTGGCCACCGCCCTGGTGCTTCCCCTGCAGTCACTGACCGCCCTGAGCGCGGTCCGGCTGAGCACCGGGCTCGGGCTCGGCGTGGTCCTGCCCGGCGCCGTCTCCCTCGCCACCGCGCACCACCCGGCCGGGCAACGGCAGACGGTCTCCGTCACGGTCACCCTCGGACTCGCCTTCGGGGGCACGGTCGCCGGTGTTTTCGGCGGCGGCCTGCTGGCGTCGGTCGGGGCCACCGGGGTGTTCTGGATCGGCGGCGGACTGCCGCTGCTGCTGGCCGTGGTGATGGGCCGGTGGCTGCCCGCCGCGCCCACGTCCACGGGCAGCACGGCGGCCGCGGCGCGCGTCGGCGCGCTGTTCGCTCCCGGACTGCGCGCCGCCACCCTGCTGCTGTGGACCTTCGCGTTCCTGGTCTTCATCGCCAGCTACACCCTCCAGTCCTGGGTGCCCACTTTGCTGACCGGGTACGGCTTCTCCCCGTCGCAGGCCCCGATCGGCCTCGCCTTCCTGAGCTTCGGCGGAGTCATCGGTGGCGTCGTGCTCCTCCTGCTGGCCGCCCGCAAGGGAATCACGTTCGCCTTGATGGTGCTGCCGGCGATCGGCGCGGTGTCGATGGTCGTCGCGGCCACGGTCGGGACGGACCACACCGCGCTGCTGCTCGCCCTCGCCGGTTCCGGTGCGGGCGTCACGGCCGGTCAGATCGGTCAGCTGACCCTCGCGGTGGCGATGTACCCGCCGGCCACCAGGACGGCCGGAGTGGGCTGGGCCGCGGCCCTGGGCCGGGTCGGCTCGATCGTGGGCCCGGCCACGGCGGGTGTGCTGCTCGCGCTCTCGCTCCCCGGCGACGACATCGTGTTGCTGACCGCCATTCCGGTGGTGGTGGCGGCCGTGAGCGCGGCGGTGCTGTGGCGCCTGCCCCGCGCGGCCGTCGAAGCCGAGGTCGTGGCGCGGCGATGAGCGGCTGGTTCGATCTCGGTGACGTCGCGGTGGTTCCGATCGTGGAGACCCCGCGGCTGCTCATCGATCCGGCGGAGTTCTTCCCCGGACACCCCGGCGTGCCCTCCGGCTGGGCAGCCGAGCCGCCGTGGTCCGAGTCAGGGTGGCTGGTCTTCACCATGCAGGCGTTCCTGGTCGTCACGCCGCACGAGCGGATCCTCGTCGACGCCTGCGTCGGCGATGGGAAGCACCGGGCCAGGCCGGAGTTCGACCGCCTGGACAGTGGATGGTGGCAACGGTTCTCGGCGACCGGACTGTCCGCCGGCGACGTGTCCACAGTGGTCTTCAGCCACCTGCACGTGGACCACGTCGGCTGGGCGACGCGGTGGTCGGACGGGCACTGGCGACCCGCCTTCCCGAACGCCCGGCACGTTCTGACCACGCCGGAGTACGACTATTGGCGATCCCCGGCGGGCGCCGCGGCGATGACCCGGACCGGCGACTACCTGGCCGACAGCATCGAACCGGTCGCCGAGGCGGGACTGCTGGATCTGACGCCCCCGGACGCCGAGCTCGGCCCCCACGTGCGGCTGTGCCCGGCACCGGGCCACACCCCGGGCAACACGGCCGTCCTGGTCTCCGGCTCGCGCGCCCGGCTGCTGCTCACCGGCGACATCCTGCACCACCCGCTCCAGCTGATGGACCCGGACACCAGCACCCGGTACTGCGTCGACCCCGAGCTCTCGGCACGCACCCGCAGACGGACGCTGGACTGGCTGGCCGGCACCGGAACCGCGATGATCCCCGCGCACTTCGCCGCCCCTTCCGCCGGCCGCGTCGACCGCCACGGCTCCGGGTTCACCTTCGCCCCCGCGGTCGATCTCCACCGCCGCGAAGCCTGGCCACCCGACGATCAGCTTCCGAGCACCAGCGGCACGAGGAAGTAGATCTCGATCGCCTCGTACACCGCACCGATGACGAAGAGCGCGAGCGCCGGAAGCCAAAGCCAGGCAAGCCGGCGCAAACCGCGCGCGTATCCCTGCCGGCGCGTGGTGGCGTCGACTGTCTCGGGCCGGAGCCAGGACCTGCCCAGCAGGTACGCGCCGAACATCACGAGCGCGTAAGCCTGGAACTCGATGAGCAGCGTGGCGGAGTGCGGGATGAGGGTCAGGCGCGAGATCGCGTCCACGGGGGCGAGTGTGACGCCCAGGCCGATGGTCTTGATCGCGAAGACCGCGAGTCCTGCGAAGGGCACCGCCAACGACGGGAGGGTGATGAGCAGCAACGCGGTAGGGAACACGTTGACGAGGAAGATGACCGTGCCGAACACCCATCCGTTGCCGACCACCGCGTTGACGAGCGCTCCCTGGCCGCCTTCCGCGAACGATGCGGACCGCGCGGCGTGCAGGTCCGGGAAGAGCATGCCCAGAGCCATGCCGAGGAGCAGCACGCCGTAGACGAAGACGTTGACGAGGAGGTACGCGCGGAGGTCGCCGCGGATGATCTGAAACGGCCTGCGGAGGCGGTCCATGGGTTCACTTCCAATGCGGAGCGAAGCTTCTAACACACTGTGCTAGTGGGGTCCGGCGCGACAGTAGCACAGTGTGTTAGTACGGTGTGTTAGTACAGTGTGTCAACGGAGGTGGCGACAGTGACGCGGGAGAGGGAGCCCAGCAGCCGGGACAAGGTCCTTCAGGCGGCGATGGCGATGTTCGGAGAGGATCTGGGTGCGCGGCTCAGCGTGCGGGCGGTCGCCGCGCGGGCCGGCGTGAGCACCGGCTCGCTCCGGTATCACTTCCCGACGCAGCGCGCGCTGCAGGACGCCGTGCTCGCCGGCATCTACGACGTCGTCGCCCCGGACGACCGGATCCACGACCGTTCGGCGCCCGCACGGGACCGGCTGATCGATTGCCTCCGGCAGGTGCTCGCTCTCGCCGGCGTGGGCGCGCAAGCGCGAGCGGGCTGGAGCGAGATCTTCAAGACCTACATCGAGCCCGAGCCGACCGACGAGAGCCGGGCGGCCTATCTCGCGATCGAGCGGGAAGCGCACCGCCGGGTCGAGTACTGGCTGACCGTCCTGCGGGACGAAGGCGCCCTCGCCGACGGGGACAACGGCCGGCGCGCCAGGTTTCTCGTGACCGTCCTCAACGGACTGTCGATCGCGAGAGCCCTGCCCTCCGAAGAATCGCTCCTGGCCACCGAAACCGAGACGCTGCACGCTGCCGTCGACCACGTCCTGAACTCCCGATTCTGACGCCGGGGCTCATACGCCTAAGTGTGGTGCTACGAGTCAGGAACGATGTCGCAACCAAGCAAGTCGCCGACGTCGCCTAGCCCGCGTCCGCGAGGTGGCGCCTGAACCACGTGGTCAAGCCGGCGTCCACCTCGCGAGCCGACGGCAGCTGGGGTGCGGGCTCGATGCCGGGCTCGTCGGCGAGCGCGTGAGCCAGCCCGGGGATCGACAGCAGTTCGGTTCCATCCCCTACCGCGTTGACGAGGTCCAGCGCATCGGCGCGCAGCGACGGGTGATCCAGCTCGCCGCTGACGACCAGCAGCGGCGCGCGACCGGCGAGGGTCGCAGCCTGGGCGACAAAGTCCACGCTGTCGGCGACCTTCTCGGACTCGGCGTCATAGGGATACTCGCCCGGGAACAGGCCGACGACGGACCGCATCCGGATGGCGGCGTTCACGACGGCGCCCGCGAAGACCGGGATGTCGTTGTCGGCAAGGATCCGCAGCGCGACGGCCCCACCCAGCGAGCCACCGAGCACGCCGACCGGACCGTCACCGACCGGCAGTTGCGCACGGATCGACTCCAGCGCGGCGGGGAACTCCTCGGTCGCCTGCACGAGAATGGGGTACAGAGCGGCCATCAGGACGTCCTTGCGGAGAAGCTCCAAGCCCGCGTCCATGGTGCCGTCGACCATGCGCGCCCCGCACATCGGCATTCCCAGGTGCACCCGCCACGCGGGCAAGCCGTTCATCGGCACCGCGGCAGCGAACGCAGCGTCCGACCGCGGCGCGTCGAGCATGTGCCAAGTGACGATCAGCGGCGCGGGGCCGCCGTCGGCCGGCGGCAGAGCGGTGAACGGCACGCCGGCGGCAATGCCCGTGATCGGTGAACGCATGCGGCCACGGTAACGTCTGCGGCAGCGTACTGGGAATCTGTTGCGCTAGCAGCGAAATCGGTGACATAGCGTTCGCCTCCTCAGTCGGTAAATTCGCGTACTCCGGCGGGCGGCAGCTCCAGGTCCGGCGTGGACACGGCGTCGCGCTGCACCGTCTCGCGGGCGAAGTAAACCGAGATAAGCGTGACACAGCCCAGGAAAACGAGGTACAGCGAAATGGGCCAGGAGGCGCCGGTGGCCGCCAACAGCGCGGTCGCGATGAGCGGCGAGAGGCCGCCCGCGAACACCGAGGCGAACTCGTGGCCGAGGGCGATGGCGCTGTAGCGCGACGTCTTGCCGAACAGCTCGGTGAAGAAGCTCGGCTGGGTGCCGATCATGGCTCCGTGGCCGATGCCGATGGCGATGATGAAGGCGAGCCAGACGAGCGCGGGGGTTCCGGTGTCCAGCAGCCAGAAGAAGGGGAACGCCACCACGACGAGGGTGGCCGCTCCGGCCATGTAGACCGGGCGACGGCCGATGCGGTCGGACAGGGCACCGAATCCCACCATCGAGGCGGCTTCCACGACGTTCGCGACGATGATCCCGGTCAGCAGCAGGCCGTTGCCGACCCCGATGTGCTTGCCGTAGGCGAGGGAGAAGACCAGGAAGATGTACGAAGAGCCGTTCTCCGCCAGGCGGGCGCCCATCGTGATCAGGATGGCACGGGGATGGGTGCGCAGGGCGTGCAGGATCGGCAGCCGTTGCTTGCCGCCCTTGTGCTGGACGCTCCGGAACTCCGGTGTTTCCTCGATCTTCAGGCGGATGACGAGGCCGGCCAGCGCGGGAACGGCGCCGAGGAGGAAGGGCACCCGCCATCCCCAGGACAGGAACGCCTCGTCGGACAGGCTCTGGACCGCGGCGAAGACCGCGGCGGAGGTGACGAAGCCGAGGTTGATGCCGACCTGGCTCCAGGCCGAGTAGAAGCCGCGTCGTCCCGCGGGGGCGTGCTCGGTGATCATGAGGACGCTTCCGCCCCACTCGCCACCGACCGCGATGCCCTGCAGCACGCGCAGCACGATGAGCAGGACCGGCGCCCACACACCGATCTGCGCGTAGGTGGGCAGGAGGCCGATGAGGAAAGTGGTGAAACCCATGACCATCAACGTGATCACGAGCATGGGCTTGCGGCCCAGCCGGTCTCCGAAGTGACCGAAGATGATCCCGCCTAGAGGGCGGGCCGCGAAGCCGACGGCGAAGGTGCCGAAGGAGGCCAAGGTGCCGGCGAGCGGGCTGGCGTGAGGGAAGAAGAGGGTGCCGAGCACCAGGGCGGATGCGGTGCCGTAGAGGAAGAAGTCGTACCACTCGAGTGCGGTTCCGGTCAGGCTGGCGATGGCGATCTTGCGGATCGACTGCGGTCCGGCTGCCGGTTGGTGCGGTGCGGTGGGGCTCATCTCGTCACCTCTGGATGAGGACGGTGGCCATCGGGACGTCCCGGTGGCCGGGGAAGGGAATGTGCCAAAGCGGTTCAGGTTCGGTGATTGCCACCGACGGTCAGGCGGACCGGTTTCGCCGCAGGACTACGCCGGCCGCCTCGCGGTCCCAGTCGGCGCGCTCGGCTCCCCACTCCCTCAGCAAGGTCTTGCGCACCTTGCCGTTCTCGGTCAGCGGCAGTTCCGGGCACAGCGCCACGAAGCGGGGAATCGCGTAGTAGGCCAGCCGGGGTTCGCAGAAGGACACCAACTCGACGAAGTCGATCTCTTGCCCCTCGACCGGGACCACGGCGGCCATCACCTCGTCCTCACCGAGTTCGGAGTCCACCGCGTACACCGCGACGTCACGGACACCAGGGTGCTGCGCGAGAACGCTTTCGACCTCGACGGAGGAGATGTTCTCGCCGCGACGGCGGATCACGTCCTTGATGCGGTCGACGAACCTGATCCACCCGTCCGCTTCGAGCACCATCCGGTCGCCGGTGTGGAACCACAGGTCCTGCCACGCGGCGACGGTGGCGTCGGGCATGCGGTAGTAGCCGGAGGCGAAGGCGAAGGGCTGCTCGCTGCGCAGCAGCAGTTCGCCCGGTGTGCCAGGAGGAACGTCGAGTCCGTTCTCGTCGACGATCCGGGCGGAGAACCCCTCTTGAAGGCGTCCGATGAATCCCGGCCGCTGTTCGGTCCGGCTCGCGGAGATCACCGCGTTGGTTTCGGTCGAGCCGTAGCCGTCGATGAGGACGACACCGAACCGCTCCTCGAACTCCCGGAGCAGCCCGGCGGGGGTGGCCGGCGCCAGTGCCGCGGTCACCCGGTGCGCCCGGTCGTGCGCTCCGGGCGGGCGGCCGGCCAGGATGCTGATCATGGCGCCCAGCAGGTAGGTGAAGGTCGCCCCGCTGGCCGCCACGTCCGACCAGAAGGCGGAGGCGGAGAACCGCGGGCCGATGACGTACTGGGCTCCGCTGACCAGCGCCTGGCTGAAGGCGTTGAGCGCGTTCGTGTGGAACAGCGGCAGGCAGGTGTGCAGGACGTCGGCCGAGGTGATACCCAGCTGGGCCGTGACGTTGCGGCCCCACCAGGAGAACTGGGCGTGCGGGCAGACGACTCCCTTGGAGACCCCGGTGGTGCCCGAGGTGTAGAGGATCACCGCGGGATC
Source organism: Amycolatopsis sp. NPDC005961 (assembly GCF_040629235.1). NCBI lineage: Bacteria > Bacillati > Actinomycetota > Actinomycetes > Pseudonocardiales > Pseudonocardiaceae > Amycolatopsis > Amycolatopsis sp. NPDC005961. The sequence continues at coordinate 11,125 of NZ_JBEXVF010000038.1, forward strand.
GCCCGGGCCGACCGCCGCCGGCTCCACGGCGCGGCCGCCGTCCGGGATCAGGTCGACGGGAACCGGCAGCACCGACGCGACCTCTCCCTTGTCCAGCAGCCAGATCTGGCGCAGCTCGGCGGTGCTCGGCAGCGCCTCCACCTGGGCGAGGAAGGGGTTTTCCAGCACCAGCAGTTCCGCTTGAGAGTTGCTCAGGATGTGGTGGAGCTGCTCGCCCCGCGCGGCGGTGTTGATCGGCACCGCGACGGCACCGATCCACGCGCAGCCCAGGATGAGGTCCAGCAGCTCGACCCGGTTGGACGCCATCAGCGCCACCCGGTCTCCCCGCTCCACCCCGTGTTCGCTCAGCAGGCCGGCCGCGACGACGACCCGGTCCAGCATCTCGGCGGCGGTCCTTTGCGTGTCCCCGCAGCGCAGCAGCACGCTGTGCGGGGTGGTCTCCGCGCGCCATCGCAGCAGTCCGGAGACGCTCGCACGGGAAAGGTCGAGCTCGGCGCTCATGACAACTCCTCTCGGGGCAGGCTGATCGGCGGTACGAAGGCGACGGGACGGCCGGACGCACCGGGGTCGTCGGTGAGTTCCACGACGTCCCCGGGCTCGACCGGGCCGTGCAATCTGGCCACGAGCAGCGGTTCGGGGTCACAGGCGACCGACGCGATGACGACGTCGCCGAGGTGGGTCAGCTGCTCGACCACCCCGCGCTCGACGCTCACGGGCGCCAGATCGGCGCCCCCGCAGCGGGGGCACATCAGCCGGGCGGGGAACCATCGGCCCCCGCACGTCCGGCAGTTCTGCACGGTCACACTCATCCGGCTGCCTCCAGGAGCCCGGCGGTGGCACACGCGCCGTAGCGGTAGAGCACCATCCCGTATCCGCTGAACAGGCCGAGCCGGGCATCGACCTGCCGCTCCCCCGCCTGGCCGCGCACCTGCCGGACGACCTCCACCAGTCCGTGCATGCCTCCCGCAGAACCCGGCTGGCCCGCCGAGAGCTGTCCGCCCGAGGTGTTGACCGGGAGCTCGCGGGTGGCGAGCCGCTCGGCGATGAAGGCCGGCAGCTCACCCCCGGCGACCAGACCGAGATCCTTGAGCTGGGCCAGCGCCATGGCCGGGTTGCCACGCAGTCCCTGAGCAGACCACGACCAGCCGACCCTCGGAGCACCCGATGAACTTCCACGACCTGCACCACGGGGACACCCCGCTGCTGCTGCCCAACGCCTGGGACGTCGCGTCCGCCGTCTCCTTCGCCGACGCCGGCTTCCCCGCCGTCGGCACCACCAGCTTCGGCGTCGGCGCCGCGGCCGGGCACCCCGACGGCGCCCGCAGCAGCCGGGACGCCACCACCGCACTGGTGCACGCACTCGCCGCCCTGCCCGCGTTCGTCTCCGCCGACGTCGAAGACGGCTACGCCGACGACCCGGGCGAGGTCGCCGCCTACGTCGCCGACCTCGGCGCCTCGGGCATCAACATCGAAGACAGCACCGACGAGCACCTGATCGATCCGGCCGCCCACGCGGCCAAGATCGCCGCCGTCAAACGGGCCACGCCGGCCGTGTTCGTCAACGCCCGCATCGACAACTACTGGCTGGGCCAAGACGCCACCGTCGACGCGGTCCTGCGCCGGGCCGAGACCTACACGAACGCAGGCGCGGACGGCATCTTCGTTCCCGGGGCCACCGACCTGGCCGAACTACGCGCGTTCGCCAAAGCCATCCCGCTTCCGGTCAACGTGCTCGTAGTCCCCGGCGTCACACTCGACCGGCTGGCCGAAACGGGCATCCGCCGCGTGAGCACCGGATCACTTCCCTACCGCGCGGCCCTGGACGCGGCGGTCGGCGTCGCGACCGCTGTCCGCGACGGAATCCAGCCGACCTCCGCCACCCCATACCCCGAAGCCCAGCAGCGCCTTGTCCGCTACGCCAGCCGGAACATCAACGGATCCCGCCCGCCGCACTGACAATGCACCCATGTCACAAGCGTTGACCACAGCGGGGTAAGAAAGCCCGACGCGCCCGCACGTCCGGCGGCGACGTCACCAGCGGGACCGCAGCGTCGGCTGACCGGTCGTTCACTTCAGGCACCCCGTGAGCCCCGGCGCAGGTAGGCCCGAGCGGATTCGCGTGAGCGCAGGTCAGAGCCGATAGTCAGGCCGATCGGGTGCTTTCTTCCAGCGGGCCGCGCGGGTGACCGCGAAGATCAGCCAAGTCGCGTCTGGTCGGCGCCGAAGTAACCGACCCGATCCCAGTGAGGTGATCTCACCCTCTGCAGGGCCGGCGACGGGCCGGATGTCGATCTGAGGGCCTCAGGATCGCGTAAAAGGTGGCGGTGCGGTAACTTCGCGCTCGTGACAGATCCGGCCGGTTCTCCGCCGCCTCAGCGGCATGACGATCACCCAGTGTCCAACCTCAATCGGTGGGAACGATCGGCCGCGGCAGTTGTCGGCGTCTCCATGGCCGGTTTGGGTGTCCTGGCAGTGTTCGTGACAGAATCGGAAGCCGGCCCTCCGGTCCTGATTCTGATATCCGCAGTGTTTCTGCTCATTGCCATCCAGGGAACTGCGGTCCGTCGCGCAAACAAGGAATCAGTTGAACTTGAGCGCCGCGCATCGCCGCGCGAAATCGTTCGAGAGGCGAAGCAGATCTTGGCCACCGAGGGGCCATATGAAGCCGGTGCGTTCATCGAGGGTGCAGCCTTGGTTGACCCCAAACTGGCGCAGTCATCGGTGATCCAGGATGTACAGGCATCCATCCGCGACTCCCTGTCGTACCTATCGGCAGTAAAAGCCGCCATACGGACTGTCGCTGGACACGTAGTCGGAGTATTCGACAACCGGGGTTCCGATGACGGCTACGATTTTGTTCTGATGCCGAAGGGTAATGCACGCGTTCCGATGATTGCGTGTGTCGTGAAATACCATTCCTTAGAATCGAATCACGTTGCGCAGCTAGGGGCCAATTTTGACACGGCCAACCGCATGGGCATACCATTCCTCATTGTCATCAGCTCACGGATCACGCCGCATATCCAGGATCAATTCGACCGCATTTCCCAACCCGATCAGCCGGTGATCCTAACCTCATGGCGGGATGCGAGTGACAACGCCGACCTTCTCGCCGCAATTGAATCACTGAGATGATCTCTTCAAGATTGTCCCAGGAATGAGGACGCAGCGTTGGATGGTCGGCTCTGTTGCTGGCCGAGCCTGTTAGACTTGAAGGGGAGCTCCTAGTAGGCACCTCGCAACTTGAGCACATATTTCATGGGCTGCTGAATGCTGTACGGGCAGTGATTCCAAGCTTGCCGACTCGGTCTGTCGACCACGCGAATGGACCAGCAGCATGCGACACCACTGAGCGAAATTGTACCTGGGCCTGCAATAATCGCGTCGGCGACGACCCGGGCCTACGACCGAGCCACAGGAGCACAGTACGGCCTCCGCGCGGATGCAATAGACCAACAAGCTTCCCTTAAGCAACCTCGACGAACGCGCACGGCAGGGCGACAGCCTGTTCCGCTCCATTCCGCTCGAAGTCGAGATGTCCGAACAGAACTACATCGCAGGAAGCGCCGGGGTAGCCACGAAATTCAGAGATGCAAACAACCGGCGGTGGATCAGGACAGTCAACGGCGAGTTGAGCATCAACCCTGACGCAGCCGGGTAGCCCGACGCAATCTGTCGCCTTCCTCGCAGGACTTACGCCTTCGGTGCTCCGCAACCGGACAGTCATCCACAGTCTCATCAGCGGTCGTCGTGGCTAGGCTGATATCGAGCCACCAGCGGATAAGCGGACACCGGTGCCGGTGGCATCAGGTGCGTCCCGGCAACTGACGTCAACGGCTCGAGCGACGAGTTGAACACGCTTCGGACAGCCGTTCTGCCTGACCGCAATCGTCGAGTCCGAGAGCGTCGCCCACCAGGTCATTGATCCGCCAATTCGTCGCTGAGATGCGCTTGACGTGGCTAGCGCGGCGGAGGCCGAGCGTCCAGGCATGCTGATCGTGCTGGCCGAGACGTCCACGTCGGCGGAGCCGCAGGCTGGGACGTCGTCGGGCGACTCACGCTGGGCGACGAGTTGCGCGCGGCGCAAAAGTCGCCTCGCGACTGACGACCGGGCACGTCTTCGCGATCACCGGCGTGTACGCGCAAGAAGCACTCAGCTGCTCGATGCTGACTCCGCGCGAGTCTTCGCGGCCGGCTGAGAGGCACCGTTCGGCACCGGCTCGACCAGCCGTCGAGTGGAGCGACGGGCGTCGATCGCGGACAGCATGGCCGCCTCATTTCTGCGCCAGGGGCCGTCAGAACGTGACGGTGGTGGCCGGGAGGATCTCGCCCGAGCAGCCGTTGCGCGGTGAGTCGCACCTCCAGTGCTGCCGGGTCGCCGAGCGACCCCGCGACCTCCTGCTCGAGGACGACCTGACGCTTTTCGCGAAGACAAAAGCGCTCCTTTGCCATTGCCCTGACCTGCGGATTGGACTGTCGACTTCGGCCTGGTGATTCGCTTCGGCGAGCAACGCGGGAGCCAGGGCGGTCGAACCCGCAACCGATACCGTGCCGCAGGCCACCCGGAAATCAGCCCGGCGACAGCCAGCGAAACTGTTCGGGCAGCCGGGCAGGGCCCCGGCGGCTTCCTCTCCCGCCGCCGTCTCCGTTCCCGACGCCGCTCCGCGGCGGAGCCGGCCCCATCGCACCGAGCGTCAGCAGGCTGATCAAATCGTCCATGACCATGTCGTCGAAGTGCTCGACGCAGTACGTCGCCGCGATCACCTTGGCGCCCGCCGTGTTCTGGCCCTGCTCCGAGAGGTGGATCCTGTTGAGACGACATCCCGATCCTCACCCCCGGTGGACGGCACGAACCCCGGGAAGCTCTGCTCCCGTTTGCCCAGCCAGTACGAAATGCGCGCCGGGGCGCGGACGTACGGATCGGGCACGCCCAGTTTGCGCGCGGCGTCCAGCGGCCAGTTCGGGTTGTAGAGCAACTCCCGGCCGAGCGCGACCAGGTCCGACCGGCCGTGCTCGACGATGGACTGGGCTTGGGCGGCTTGGACGATGTGCCCCACGGCCATCGTCGTGCTTCCGGTCCGTTCGCGGATCTGGTGCGCGTAGGGCACCTGGTAGCCGTAGCCGGTTTTCAAGCCCGGGTACGGCAGCCCGGTGATCCCTCCGGAGCTGCAGTCGATGACGTCGACACCGTGGGTCCGCAACTCCCCCACCAGCTCGACGGTCTGGTCGATCGTCCACTCGACATCGACGCACGAAAGGCGGACGAACAGCGCCTTGCCGTCCGGCCAGATCGTCCGGATGCGGTCGACGATCTCCACGAGGAACCGGAACCGGTTCTCCGTCGACCCGCCGTAGTGGTCAGTGCGCCGGTTCGCCAGCGGCGAGAGGAAGCTGTGGATCAGGTAGCCGTGGGCCGCCTGCAGTTCGAGCACCTCGTACCCGGCTTCATCCGCCCGTCGAGCGGCGTCCGCGAAAGCCGCCACGGTGTCTTCGATGTCGCGCAGCGTCATTTCGACCGGGGTCTCGGCCCCGGCGAGTCCCATGGGGACCGCGCTGGGCGCGAACAGTGGCCAGTCCGCGGACGGCGGTGGCGTGCCGGGGATCCACGGCGCGTTCCGGCGCCCTTTCCGGCCGGCGTGGATGAGCTGGATGCCCGGCACGGCACCACCGGCTTTGACGACCTCCACGAGCTGCGCGTAGAGCGGAACCACGTCGTCCTCCCACAGACCGAGGTCGCCCACGGTGCCGCGGCCGCGCCGGTCCACCGTCGTGCCTTCCTGGATGACCAGCCCCGCGCCACCTTCGGCGAGTCGTCCGTAGTGGACGGTGTGCGTCGGCGTCGGGCGACCGTCCACTCCGGAGTACTGCCACATCGGCGACACGACCACCCGGTTCGGTAGGCGCACCCCGCGGATCTCGATCGGGCTGAACAGGGTCGGCGGCATCCCGCTGCTCCTTCACTCGACGATTGACATGCCCCCACGGCGCACTTACCGTCATGCTACTTGACGAAACGTCGTATCGCATAGTGGCACAAGGAGCAGGCATGGCGACGCACCGGGTGACGGACAGCCGCGAAGTCCACCGACCGGACGAGACCTCCATCCGGTACTCGATCAGCGGACCGGACGAGGGCCCCACGGTCGTCTTCGTCCACGGCTGGGCGTGCAACCGGACGGACTTCGACGCGCTGACCCGGTTCTTGCCGGACGAGTTCCGCGTGCTCGCGGTCGACCTCGCCGAGCACGGCGAATCGCGCTCGGCGCGCGGCACCTGGACGATCGAGGAGTTCGCGCGCGACGTCGCCGCGGTCCTCGACGCCGAAGGGGTGACCGACGCCGTCGTCGCCGGGCACTCACTCGGCGGCGCGGTGGCGGTCGAGACCGGCCGGCTGCGTCCCGAGCGGGTCCGGCACATCGTCGCGCTCGACGCCCTGCACTACCTCTTCCTCTTCGGCGCCGTGAACGACGAAGAGGCCGAAGGGTTGCTGCGACCGCTGCGGGACGACTTCACCGGGCTGGTCCGCGCCATGGTCGAGGCCGGTTCACCTCCGGGCACCGACCCGGCGCTCAAGGACGCGCACTTCGCCAAGATGGCCGCGGTGCGGCAGCCGGCGGGAACCCGGGCGTTCGAAGGCCTGGTCGCCTGGGACATGGACGCGGCGCTCGCCGCCGTACGGCAGCCGATCACCGTGTTCGGCGTACGCGACCTGGTCACCCCGGAAGCCCTCGACCGGCTGGCGGGCCGGGCCGACGTGGTGCTCGTCGACCTCGGCAGTCACCACTTCCCGGTGGAGTCACCGCAGGGGACGGCCGAGCTCATCGCCGGCGTCGTGAGCGCGCGGGCCGTCACGGGGACGCCAGCAGGCGGCTGATCTCGTCCGCGGCCGCGACGACCTTCTTCGCCAGCTGCTCTTCCTGTGCGGGCTGGTACCGCATTTCCGGGATGCTCAGCGTGACCGCCGCGATGGGTCGTCCGGCCGCGTTGGTGACCGCCGCGCCGAGGGAAGCGACGTGCGGGCGGTACCACGACGACATGTTCACGGCGTAGCCGCGCGCGGCGGTCCGCGCGATCTCCTCCCGCAGCTCGTCGGGCCCGAGCAGCGGCGCGCCCTCGAACTCCCGGGGCTCGGCCCGCAGGAGTTCGCCGACCTCGCCGGGTTCGAGGCGGGCGAGGATCGCGACGCCGCCCGAGCTCGCCCCGAGCGGCACCCGGGTGCCGATCTCCATGAACACGCGGACGAGCTGCGAGCTGTCCTCGCGCGCGACGATCAGGTACTCGTCGCCGTCGCGCAGGCCGAGGAGCACCGTCTCGCCGGTCTCGGTGGCCAGTCCCTTGATGACCGGCGTCGCCACTTCGCGCAGGTCCTGCTCGCCGGCGCTGCGCAGACCCAGCACGAGCGCCTTCATCGTGACGCCCCACCGCGCGTGTTCCCGATCCACGATCCGGAGCCAGCGGGCCTGCTCGAGGGTGACCAGGCAGCGCTGGACCGAGCTCTTGGGGATGCCCGTCACCCGGGCCAGTTCCGAGACGCCGATCGGCTGGCGCACGGCGACTTCTTCGAAGACGCGAAGCGTGCTCAGCACGCTGTTCATCGACCGGATGCTGCTGGTCGGCTTGTCCGGTTCGCCGCCGTCACCTGGGGTGCTCATGAGGCCCCGACCGTACCACTGGACGCACTGCCGTACCTCATCCCGGCACAGCGGCTTCTTTACAACGTCGACGGCGTCGGTCTACTCTGCGGCACAGCGTGCCGCATTATGGAACGGAGTTCCCGTGGATCTGACTGTTGTGGGCGATGTCGTCGTCTCGGGGTGGCCGCGCCGCCCCGATGGCGCGGACCCCGGCGCTTCGGCGTTCGGGCTCCTGCGCGGCGGCGACCTGACGATCGGCAACCTCGAAGTCCCGCTCACCGGGCGCGGGCAGCGCGCGGAAAAGCTGGTCGCCATGCGGGCCCCGACGTCGGGGGCCACGGAGCTGGCCGCCTTCGGCTTCGACCTGGTGTCCCTGGCGATGAACCACGCGCTGGACTACGGCGCCGACGGAATGCGCGACACCGTCCGCGCGCTGGACGCCGCGGGAGTCGGCCATGCCGGCTTCGGCGAGACGCGCGCCGAAGCGACGCGCGCCCGCGTCGTCTCGGCCGGCGGCGAGAGCCTCGCGTTCTTCAGCTTCTGCTGCGCGCTACCGCGGGGCTTCGACGCGACCGCGGACCGCGCGGGTATCGGCGCCATCCGGGTGCGTCAGTCCTTCGAGTACGACAGCGGCTTCCTGGACGAGACGCCGGGCACGCCGCCCTTCGTCCATTCCGACGCCCACGAACCCGACGTGCGGGCGGCCGAAGCCCTGGTCCGGGAAGCGAAGCGGCACAACGATTTCGTCGTCGTCGCGCTGCACTGGGGCGTTCCGCACTGCTACCTGCCCGCGGCGCAGGGGCCGCTGGCCCAGTACCAGCAACCCCTGGCCCGGCGGTTGATCGACGCGGGTGCCGACCTCGTCATCGGGCACCACCCCCACTGCCTGCACCCCGTGGAGTTCTACCGGAACGGGCTGATCCTGTACTCCACCGGCAACTTCGTCTTCGACTGGTGCGACGGCTGGAACGCCGAAGCAATGGTGCCGAAGGAAGACGCCCACCCGTCGGCCCCCTACCAGCCCGCCCTGGTGCGCGGCCCCTGGTTCGAGAGCGCCGTGTTCCGCGTCGGGCTGGGCGGCGCCGACGGACCCACCCTTCGCCTCGACCCGATCGAACTCGACCCGGACAGCCAGCCGGTCCTCCCCCGGCCGGAGGTCGCCGCGTCGATCCTCGCGCAGGTCGCCGACGCGTCGAAGGACCTCGACCCGGCCGTCGTCGTGGACGACGACGGCACCGTCCGGCGCGCCGCCACCACCTAGCCACCGACCACCAAGGAGCGTCTCGATGTACAGCCCCGCCGCCAAACCCGACGACTACGAGTCATTCCCCTACCTCCGGCGTGGAGTCGACTTCCCCGCCGTCGAACTGTCCGATCCGGGCGCCCACCGAAGCCGCTTCACCGCCGGTTCGGCCGACGACCGGATCGACCGCCTGCTCGCCGACAACGTCACCATCAGCTTCCACGACCACCCCCAGCTGCTGCCGGCCGACTTCGCGGACACGCCCGCCTTCCTGCGCGCCAAGCACGAGTTCACCGCGTACGCCGAGCTGCGCCGCGCCGGCCTGACCGCTGTCTTCGACAACTGGTTCGGCGTCATCGGCAGCACGCGCCGGGCGGGCTGGAAGTGGGACGACCTGATCACGACGCTGGGCCTGCGGCTCGCCGACCTCGCCCACCAGGACGGTGTCGTCGTCGCCCGGACCGTCGGAGACATCCTCGGCGCCCAGCGCGACGGGCACGTCGCCTTCGTCATGGGCACCGAGTCCGCCGGGATGATCGAGAACGAGCTGGACCGCATCGACGTCCTCTACGGACTGGGCATCCGGCAGATGGGCCTGGTCTACGCGGAGGCCAACACGCTCGGCAGCGGCCAGAAGGAACAGCTCGACGGCGGCCTGACCGCCTTCGGCAGGCGCGCGGTGGAGCGCATGAACGCCGTGGGCATGCTCATCGACGTCTCCCACGCGAGCGACCGGACGAGCCTGGACGCGATCGAGACTTCGGCCAAGCCCGTCGCGATCACGCACGCCGGCGCGCGGGCGGTCTGGCCCATCGCCCGGATGAAACCGGACGAAGTTCTCGAGGCGTGCGCGGAGCGCGGTGGTGTGCTGGGGATCGAAGCGGCGCCGCACACGACCGTGTCCTACGACCACCGGGCGCAGTCCATCGAGTCGGTGATGGACCACTTCACCCACGCCGTCGAGGTGATGGGCATCGAGCACGTCGCGTTCGGCCCGGACACGCTCTACGGCGACCACGCCGCCTTCCAGAAGGCCATCGGCGACGTGATCGGCTCGTCCACCGTGTTCGACGCGGGCGACCTCGAGTGGGAGCGGGTCAGCCACGTCGACGGGCTCGAGAACCCGACCGAGAACTTCCGCAACATCGCCGGCTGGCTCGTCGAGCACGGGTATCGCGACGACGAGATCACCGCCGTGCTCGGCGGCAACATCCTGCGACTGCTGACCGAGGTGTGGCGATGACCGGAATCGAAAGCGCTTTCGCGAAGCACCTCGACGACGTCTTGGCGCTGTCGCACGCCATCAACGCCGACCCGGAGCTCGCCTTCGAGGAACGCCGGACCTCGGCCGCGATCACCGACATCCTGGCCCGGCACGGGTTCGCCGTCGAGAAGCCGGTGGCGGACCTGCCCACGGCGTTCGTGGCCTCGGTGGGTTCCGGTGAGCTGGTGTTCGGCATCTGCGCCGAGATGGACGCGCTCCCCGGCATCGGGCACGGCTGCGGCCACAACACGATCGCCGCCGCGGCCGTGGGCGCGGCCCTGGCCTTGGCGCCGTTCGCCGACGAGCTGGGGTTGACGCTCAAGGTGTTCGGCACGCCGGCGGAGGAACGCGGCACCGGCAAGGAGATCATGGTCAACCGCGGTGTCTTCACCGGGACGCACGCGGCCATGATGGTGCACCCGTCGCTGAAGGACGTCGTCAGTCCCCAGTTCCGGGCCTCGCGGTCGTGGCGGATCGAGTACACCGGCCGGGGCGGTCACGCGTCGCGCCCGTGGAACGCGCTGAACGCCGCGGACGCGGTGGTGGTCGCGCAGACCGCCATCGGACTGCTGCGTCAGCAACTGCGCGACGGGGTCCGGGTCCATTGCGTGGTGCCGGAGGCCGGGTCGGCGGTGAACGTCATCCCCGACCGGGTCGTGGCCGAGTGCATGATCCGCTGCGACACCATCGCCGAAGTCGACGAGGTGTGGGCGCGGGTCCGCCGGTGCTTCGAAGCCGGCGCGCTCGCGGCCGGGACCACCGTGGACTTCACCACCCAGCCGTCGCTGTACCGCGAGTTCCGGCACGACCCGGACCTGGCCGCGCTGTTCGAGGCCCACTCGAAGTCCCTGGGCCGCACGTTCCCGGACTACCCGGACAAGCTCTTCGGCTCGACCGACATGGGGAACGTCTCGCAGGTGCTCCCCGCGCTGCACCCCATGTTGTCGTTCGACCTCCCGGCGGAGGACGGGAACCACACCGCCGCCTTCGCGGCCGCGGCCGGCAGCGCGGAAGGCGACCGGTTCGTCCGCGACGGCGGCCTGGCGATGGCGCTGACGATCGCGGACGTCGCTCGGTCCGCACCGATCCGGGCCCGGCTGACGGCCTCCGGGAACTGAAGGAGAACGACCATGGAATCCACTCGGCTCGCCGCGGTGGCGGCAGCGACCGGACGCGGCAACCGCCGGGCGCTCGTCGCCGGCAGCATCGGCAACGCCGTCGAGTTCATCGACTGGGCGGTGTACACGACGTTCTCGTCCGTGTTCGCGCACCACTTCTTCCCACCGGGCAACGACAGCGCGGCCCTGCTGTCCACTTTGGCCATCTTCGCCGTCGGTTTCGTCGTGCGGCCGATCGGCGCCGCGATCATGGGCGCCTACGCCGACCGGCACGGCCGCAAAAAGGGCCTCGTGCTCACGATCGGCCTGATGGCGGCGGCGACGTTCGTCATCGGGGTGTCGCCGTCCTACGCCCAGGTCGGCCTCGCGGCGCCGGTCATCCTGGTGCTCGCGCGCATGGCGCAGGGCTTCGCCGCCGGGGGCGAGTTCGGTTCGGCGTCGGCCTTCCTCGTGGAGTCCGCCGGCCCCGGCCGCCGCGCGTTCGCGGGCTCGTGGCAGCAGGTGTCGGTCGGAGTAGGCATCCTCATCGCCTCGGGCATGGGCGCGATCGTGACGTCGGCGCTGCCCCGGCAGGCGGTGGACAGCTGGGGCTGGCGCCTGGCGTTCGTGGTCGCCTCGCTGTTCGGGCTCATCGGGCTCTGGCTGCGCCGCTCGGTGGAGGAAACGGCTTCGTTCCGCCACGTTCGCGGCGACCGGCGCAACGTCCTCGTGACGATGCTTCGCGAGCACCCGAAGGCGGCGTTGCGCGTCTTCGGCCTCAACATCGCCGGCGTCGTGCTCTACAACATGTGGCTGACCTACCTGCCCACCTACGCGACCGTGTCCACGCACATCCCGCTCAACCAGGCGCTGCTGGCCAACGTCATCGGGCTCGTCACCTTCGTGGTCCTGCTGCCGTTCGCCGGAATGCTGTCCGACCGGATCGGCCGCAAGCCCACCCTGATCGCGTTCGCCGGCGGGTTCCTGCTGCTCGCGTGGCCCGCGTTCCGGCTGCTGAACGGCGATTTCCGGCTGCTGCTGCTCGTCCAGGTCGCCGGGCTGGTCCTGCTGCTGGGTTACTCGGCCAACGTCGCGGCCGTCATGGCGGAGCAGTTCCCGCCGGAGGTCCGGGCGACCGGCATCGGTCTCCCCTACGCGGTGGCGGTCGCGGTGTTCGGCGGCACCGTCCCGTACCTCTCGACGTGGCTGACCACCCACGGCCTCGGCACGTGGGTGTGGCTGTACTGCGCGATCGCCGCCGCGATCGGCCTGGCCGTCTACCTGACCATGCCCGAGACGAAGGACAAGGCCATCGGCTGACGGTCAGTCGATCGTCAGCACCACCTTGCCGAAGCGGTCCGGGCTCACCAGCCGTTCGTGAGCCCGGGCCAGGTCGGCCAAGGGGAACACCGAGTCGACCACGGGGCGTACCTTCCCCGCGGCGAGCCAGGCGAGGACGTCGGGGACCTCACGGAGGTCACCGGCGTGCGCCCCTCGGAAGTCGATCTCGTGGCGGTAGAGGCTGTACAGGTCGATGTCGGCGCGCGGACCGGAGTGCGAGCCCATGCCGATCAGCCGGCCACCGGGGCGCAGCGCCCGGATGGACTCCTGGATGGTCGCGCCGCCCGCGGAGTTGTGGACGAGGTCGACGCCCCGCCCGTCCGTCAGCGAGCGGACCGCGGCGCCGAATCCAGGCACCTTCCGGTAGTTCACGACTTCGTCGGCGCCGATTCCCCGGAGCAGGTCCAGCTTGTCGTCAGTGCCGGTGGTGGCGATGACCCGCGCGCCGAGGGCGTGGGCGAGTTGCACCGCGGCTGTGCCCACGCCGCTTCCGGCGCCGACGACCAACGCGGTTTCGCCGGGCCGCAGGTCGCCGCGGGTGACCAGCATGTGCCAGGCCGTCAGGTACGCGAGCAGACTCGCTGCCAGGTCGACGTAGCTCAGGGACTCCGGCGCGGGGACGGCGTTGCGTGCCGGTACGGCGAGGTATTCGGCGTACGTGCCGTCCGTGTGCTCGCCGAAGAACTTCAGCTCACGGCACCGACTGTCCACATCGGACCGGCACGCGTCACACGCCCCGCAGCCGAGCATAGGCAGCACGACGACGCGTTGTCCCACCTCGACGTTCGTGACCGCGCTGCCGACCGCCTCGACGTCTCCGGCCCCTTCGACACCGAGGATGATCGGGAACGGCGGCTGCTCGGCGAACCGGCCGTCTCGGACGAGCACGTCGGCGCGGTTGAGCCCGGCGGCCCGGATGCGGACCAGGACCTCTCCCTTGCCGATCGGGGGACGCGGCACGTCGTCGATCTCGACGACTCCGGCTTGCCTGACGATTGCGGCCTTCATCGTGCTTTCCTCTCTCCAGTAAGCGTTTCGACCTGCCCGGTCGCGGTGACCCGGCCACTGTGGTCACGAACGGAAACACCACCGCTGGTGGCGCGCACCACCAGACCTTGGTGGTCGAACAGCGGCGCGACGACGCGGTAATCGATCGCGGTGACCGCGGCCCCGGTTCCGCGGACGGCTTCCGCCATGGCCAGCGCCTGCAGCGGGCCGTGGACGACCAGTCCCGGATAGCCCTCGACGTCGCGGGCGTAGTCGCGGTCGTAGTGGATGCGGTGGGCGTTGTAGGTCAACGCCGAGAAGCGGAACAGGACGGTCGGGTCGACCGGGAACACCCGCTCGTCCGCCTCCGGTGGCGCCGGAGTGGCAGCCGTCGCCGGGGTGGGCGCGGCCGCGGCGTCGCGGTAGACGATGTCCTGCTCCTCGACGACCTTCACCTCGCCGTCCTGGCTGATGGTGTGTCGCACGACGACGAAGGTCAGCGGGCCCGAACGGCCCGCCTTGTCCGTCGTCGACACGACTTCGGTGCGCCGGGTCGCGGCCCGGCCGACGACCAGCGGCCCGGTCCGAGTGACCCGGCCGCCGGCCGCCATGCGCCGGCGTCCGGGCGCGGGAGGAGCCGGGACCACACCGCGCACGGGATGACCGTCCGGCCCGAGATCGGCCTGGTGCGGCCGATCGAGCAGGTAGACCCAGTGCCACAGCAGGGGCAGTCCGTCGTCCTCCCGGTCCGGCGGATCGACGCCGAGCAGGCGGGCCAGCGCCACGGCCGGTTCCGGTTGCAGCACTTCGGTGCGCTCCGTCACGGGGTGACCTCCTCGAATTCGGTGCGGAGGACGTCGTTGTGCTCGCCGAGCCGGGGCACCGGGCCCAGCACCGGCTCCACTTCGCCGATGTCGACCGGAGGCAGCAACGCCCGGACGACACCACCAGGGGCCTGGATCCGCTGCCAGCGATCACGCCCGGCGAGCTGCGGATGGTCGAGGAGCTCACCCGGCCGCCGCAGGCGGGCGCACGCGATCCCGGCCGCGCCGAGCAGTTCGACGACCCGGTCGGCGTGGAACTCGGCGAACGCCGACTCGATCAGCGGCCCGATCAGGTGGTCGTGGGCGACGCGTTCCGGGTTGTGGACGAACCGCGGGTCGTCCGCCAGGTCCGGGCGCCGGAGCACCTCCCGGCACAGCCGAACCCATTCGCGGTCGCTTTGGACGGCCAGGAAGACCTGGTTGCCGTCTCCTGTCCGATAAGGACCGTAAGGCGCGATCGACGCGTGCTTCGCCCCGGTCCGGCGGGTCTCCGTGCCGCCGTAGACCGCGTGGTACGCCGGTTGCACCATCCATTCCGCCAGCGCGTCGAGCATGGCGACCTCGATGGTCGCGCCGACGCCCGTAGTGGCTCGGCGCAGCAGCGCGGTGAGGATGCCCGAGTAGGCGTACATGCCCGTCGCGATGTCCGCGATGGAAATCCCGGCCTTGCTCGGCTGTTCCGGTGTGCCGGTGGCGGTGACGAGCCCGGCCTCGCACTGGATCAGCAGGTCGTAGGCCTTCTTCGCCTGGTACGGGCCGCCGGGGCCGTACCCCGAGATCGAGCAGTGGACGAGGCCGGGACGGGTCGCGCGCAGGGTCGCGGCGTCGAGGCCGAGGCGGCCCGCCGCACCCGGGGCGAGGTTCTGGACCACCACGTCGGCGGCCGCGATCATCGCGTCGAGCACGCGGCGGTCGGCCGGGTCCTTGATGTCCAGCTCGATCGACTCCTTGCCGCGGTTGAGCCAGACGAAGTAGCTGGAGTCGCCGTGGACTGTCCGGTCGTAGCCGCGGGAAAAGTCCCCGGCACCGGGGCGTTCGACCTTGATGACGCGCGCGCCGAGGTCAGCGAGCTGCCGGGTCGCGAAGGGAGCGGCGACCGCCTGTTCCAACGCGACGACGGTCGTGCCTTCGAGAGGGAGCATGGAAAGCCTTTCGTTGCCGGCGCTTCAGGGCCGGAGGATCGCGTGGGCCCGGTCGAGCACCGGTTTGTCGATCATTCGCCCGTCGGGACCGGTGACGGCGCCCGCCGATCCATCAGCCGCCTGAAGCACGTCCCGTGCCCACGCGATATCGGCCGCGCTTGGGGCAAGGCCCCGGGCCGTGGGCTCGATCTGGGCCGGGTGGATGCAGAGCTTGCCGCGGAAGCCGAGGCTTCGGGCGCGACGGGCCGCCGTGGTCACGGCGTCGGCGTCGTGGACGACTGTCGTGACGCCGTCGATCGGCGCCGGCAGACCGGCGACCCGGGAGGCGAGCACGATCGTGCTTCGCGCGAACAGCATCGCTTCGGCGGTGTCGTCGGCTCCGAGCTCGGCGGCCAGGTCGAGCGCACCGAACGCCAGCCGGGTCACCCCGAGCGTGGTGGCGACGTCGTGCACGCGGTGCAGTCCGGCCGCGGTCTCGATCAGCGCGACCACCGCGGTGTCCGGTCCCAGCCGCGCCGCCAACGCGGCCAAGGCCGCCGGGTCCTCGGCCTTCGGCACGAGCACGCCGAGCAGCCCGCTCGCGCCGGCGACGGCGTCGACGTCCGCGTCGAACCACAGGGTGCCGGAGGCGTTGAGGCGGACCCAGGCCTGGCCGCCTTCGGACAGCCAGCAGAGCGTTTCGGCTCGGGCGGTGTTCTTGTCCTCGGGGCGCACCGCGTCTTCGAGGTCGACGACGACGGCGTCGGCGCCCGCGGCCGCCGCCTTGGCGAAGCGTCCGGGGACGTTGCCGGGCACGAAGAGCCAGGTGGCCTCGGGCCTCATCGGATCGGGTTCCGCTTGACGAGCTGACGCGCGATGACGGTCCGCTGGATCTCGTTGGTGCCCTCGCCGACGATCATCAGCGGCGCGTCGCGGAAGTACCGCTCGACGTCGAACTCCGTCGAGTAGCCGTAGCCGCCGTGGATCCGCACCGCGTCGAGCGCGATCTTCATGGCCGTCTCCGAGGCGAACAGCTTTGCCATCCCCGCTTCCATGTCCGCGCGGTCACCGGAGTCGTAGCGCCGGGCGGCGTACTGGACGAGCTGCCGGGCCGCGGTCAGCCCGGTCGCCATGTCGGCCAGGTAGTTGCCGATCGACTGGTGCTGCCAGATCGGCTGCCCGAAGCTTTCGCGTTCCTGGCTGTAGCGGATCGCGCGCGAGAGCGCGGCGGCTCCGACGCCGAGCGCTCGCGCCGCCACCTGAATGCGGCCGATCTCGAGCCCCCGCATCATCTGCGCGAACCCCTCGCCTTCGACCGTGCCCAGCAACGAATGGCACGGCACGCGGAAGTCGGTGAAGGACAGCTCGCAGCTTTCGACGCCCTTGTAGCCGAGCTTCGGCAGGTCGCGGGACACGTCGAAGCCAGGCCCCTTCTCGACCAGCAGGATGCTGATCCCGCGGTGCTTCGGCTCGGCGGTCCGGTCAGTGCGGCACAGCAGCGCGACCAGCTGGGCGCGGCGGGCGTTGGTGATCCACGTCTTGGAGCCGTTGATGACGTAGTCGTCCCCGTCCTTCCGGGCCACAGTGCGGATGGCCTGCAGGTCGGAGCCGCCGCCGGGTTCGGTGAGCGCCATGGTCGCCCGGATCTCCCCGGTGGCCAGCTTCGGCAGGTAGTGGTCCCGCTGCGCCTGGGTTCCGTAGTGGAGCAGGAGCTTGGCGACGACGCTGTGCCCGCCCATCGCGCCGGCGAGACTCATCCACCCGCGGGCGAGCTCTTCGGTCACGGCGGCGTAGCACGGGGTGGACACCCCGGCGTCGTTCCAGGGCTCCGGAACGGCGAGCCCGAAGATGCCCATGCGCTTCATCTGCTCGATCAGGGCTTCGGGGTAGGTGTCGGCGTGTTCCAGTTCCTGCACCACGGGCTCGACCTCCCGGTCGACCCACTCGCGGACGACGTCGACGATCGCTGTCTCGTCTGCGCTGAGTTCGTACATGGCTGTCATCATGAATCGCTATGACGAGTCGAGAGAAATACCGATTCGTGATATCCCTAGACGCGTCCGGCATAACGGCAGGAGGACGCGTGGAACTCAAGCAGCTCTTGGCCTTGGTGACCGTCGGCGACACCGGGAGCGTCACCAAAGCGGCGCGCTTGCTCCACGTCGTGCAGCCCGCCGTCAGCCGGTACATCCGCGCCCTGGAGGACGAGGTCGGGGTTCCGCTCTTCGAGCGCAGCCGCCAGGGGATGACCCTCACCCCGGCGGGCGAAGTCCTCGCCGAGCGCGCGAGACGCGCGCTGCTCGAGCTGGACCGGGCCCGCGCCGAGATCCGCCCGGACCGCGAGCACGTGCGAGGCATCGTGACGATCGGGCTGCTGGAAAGCACCGTCGAACTCGTGGCCGCGCCGTTGGTGGAGGTACTGGGGCGCCGGCACCCGGGCATCGACGTGCGGATCCTGAGCGCGTTTTCTGGTCACCTGAAGCAGTGGCTCGACGACGGCGCGGTGGACATGAGCCTGCTGTACAACGTGAACTCGACGCCGTCGATCGCCGTCACCCCGTTGCTGCGCGAGGCGTTGTGGGCGATCGCTCCCCCCGGCGCGGACTTCGGCCGCGAAGCACTCACCTGGGACAGGGTGTGCGAGAACCCGCTGATCCTGCCGGTCGCGGGACACGGCCTGCGCACCCTCGTGGACGAAGCGCTCGGCACCGCGCCCACGATCGTGTGCCAGACCAACTCGATGCCGGTGCAGAAGAGGCTGGTGGCCGCCGGCACCGGGTGGAGTGTCCTTCCCGCGGCCGGCGTCGCCGAAGACGTGGCAGCCGGGCGGCTGCGAGGCGGCCCGATCGTCGATCCCGCGATCTCCCGCACGATCGTCCTGGCGTTGCCACGAGCCGGCCGCATCCCGCCCGCTGCCGAGGTCGCCGCCACCGAGATCGTCCGGGTGACCCACCGCCTGGTCGAGGCCGGCACCTGGCCGACCGCCAGCGTGGCTCAGGCCTGGTGACCGCTGCCGTTGACGGTCGCGACGACCCGGTCGCGGCCGACGCATGCTCGATGCCGTCGGTCATATCCACCCATCAGCCGGCCGGACACCAGAAAGGCTCGGCCGCGTCCGCAGAGCCGGGCAGTGAAGTGCTGCGCCAACCCGGGATCTGTGTCGTGTGGGTGGAGGATGGCCAGCCGGTGGGGCAGACCTGGGTGCCGCTTGGCGCCGCGCCCAGGTTCGCCGCCGACGAGACCTTGATCGAAATTTGGCGGGTTGCTCTGCAGTGGCGCCAGACCTGCGAAGACCCGGCCGTGCGACTCGGTTGGATAAACCTCTCGAAGGAGTTATCCGGAGGCCACCAAGAACACCCATGAGGCGCGATCCGCGGAACGCTCCATTCGGGTGAATATCCGCCACTTGGTGTTGCATCGACATACCGCTCGCTGACTTTGCCCGCACATCATCCGGATCTTCGATTTCCGCGGCCGAACTCGTCACCCCGCGGAACGATGGCGGGGTTTGAGTAGATGACGACGATCGCAGGCGACCTGACGGAACTGCTCTGGACCGAGCTCTACCCGTACTTGTCCGTGGCGGTTCTCAAATGCCGGCCGCAAGTGGATCCCCGCCACTGTTACGACGCCGTCTGGCGCCAGCTCCACACCGACGCGTCGTCGCGGACGCGTAAACACGTCCGAATCGTGGCGACGGCCGAGTCGCCGCCTCACGGCGAAGACGCGGCTGGGCCGGACCCGTTGCTGGTGTCAACCGGAATGGACCAGGTAGCCGCCTTCGTTCGGGAGTCCACGTCGCAACCAGCGTGGGCCGGCGAGGGCCTCGAGTTCTTCAACACCACCTACGACCTTAACCTCGTCGTCCGCCGAGGTGGCCTCATCGCGGTGAAGCCGGACAACGGCGGTGCGGACCGGTTCCAGAAATGGATCGATCGCAATGGCGCATCGACCGTGGAACGAATCAAGCCACTGATCCTCGAGTACACCTTCCTCCAGGGAGAAGCGAAAGGATTGTGGCTCCACGGCGCGAGTGGACGGACCACCCGCAGGCCCGACGCCAAGACGAGCGTCGGCATCCGGCTGCAGGACACGCTCGACGACTTTGACGATGGCGCCTACTCCCTGTCCTCCGCACGCTGTGAGCTACCTCGGGCGCCCGGGCTGGTCGCGCTGACCGGGCGGATCGGGTCCACCTTGAGCACTTCTCAGCTATGGCTGAAACCCATGGAGAACTTCGAATTCTTCCTGCACGCCGTCGGGGAGATCTTCGACCTTATCGAGGCGGCGGAAGCTGACCCGGATGCCGTCATCGAAGCCTTCCCGCAGCTGGCCCGAGAAGTCTCCGACCTCTCGGAAGTGCACGGTGCATACGACGTCTCCGTCGCCGATCTCGACCAGCTTCCGTCCACGAGGGCCGAAGGCGAGGATGTCCAGATCGCGGCCGAGCTCCTGCAGAACGCCGTTCTCCGCGTTGCCGAAGGAGGCCCCGGCGCTAAGTTCAAGCTCGACATCGGGCTGGACGGGACTGCCAGCGGCACTTTGGGCATCAGGCCCGAACCCACAACGCACGGGTTTCGGCTCAACGCCGGGTTCAGTGGCGAGCCGGCCATCCCCGCCACCGCGCGCCGAATCCTCGACGCCATCGACTCGAGCGACCTGCTGTCCGTGTACTACCAGTCCGGCCACGTCTACTCCGGTGGGCGCATCTCCAAGCGGAAGTCCCGGGTGGCACCCTTCCGAAATTGGCGCTTCAAGGACTTCCAAGGCACCAAGGTGAGCCGGGAAAAGCCCTTCGACCTGTTGTCCAGCACCGAGATTCATCGCTGCATCAACGTCGAGGGCGACGACTCCCTCTTCCGTTGGGTTGCCCGGTACTGGAGCGACGGATGGCTGATTTGCGACGACGGCAGTGGCGAGATCGCCGATTTCCTCCACATCGGACCGGACGGAACTCTTCGTCTCATCCACGTCAAAGGCGCCGAAAGCCACGCTCCGGGACGACGCGTCTCGACGTCCGCCTATGAAGCTGTGGCGGCACAAGCGTCGAAGAACCTGCTCTTCTTTGACAAGGAAGTGCTCATCAGCCGGTTGACGGCCTCCGCGCCCGGCAAAGCCAGCTGGGTCGACGGGAGGCCGGTCAACGGTCGCGACGACTTCATCGAGTGCCTGCAGATTCTCGGTGAGTCCGACAGGCGGGAAGTCATCATCGTTCAGCCCCATCTCACCGAGGCTGTGTACCAGCAGCTCCGCGCTTCCGAGGAGCAGAAGGACATGAGCGCCGAGCTGCTGCGGTTCCGGCGGCTGGAATTGCTGCTGAACCTGGCATACTCATCCGTGGTCAAAGCCGGGGCCGAGTTGCTGGTGTTCGCCAGCAAGTAGCGGTTACCGGGGCAACTAACGATCAGGATGTCGAGCTGGTCGGCCTGGCATCATCGCGAAGGTGCAATTCGGCGTCCAGCTGTGGCTGCTTGAGACAGGAGGTTCGGATCGATCTCGCCAACCTCGATTCCATGAGCGCCGAAGGCGTTGTTGGCCGCCCAGGCAGCCGGCCCGGAAGTGAGCCGGGGTCGTCGACCAGCGACATGGCTCGCAAGTCCAATCCACCGATCACCGGCAGTCGAACAGCCATCCCGGTCAGGCGCGTCCAGGTCATCATGACGGTGGTGCCGGCCTGACCCGAAGCGCGGACCGCTGGCGTCCCTCCGCATCCGAGGCGGACACCTCGAGGGACGCGCAGGAGCTTCCACGAGCTGCTCGGCTTTGGTCGAGCAGCAACAACAGGGCCTGATCCGGCGCCTCGGCGCTTCCAACGCGACCGCCGAGCACGCCGACCGGCACTCCCCACTGGGGTGACGGGACCGCATGGTCGAAACTCGGCTTTGACCGGTCATGCGCGGTAAAGCCCGGTGAGCAGCTCGATCACGGTGTGGGTGGCCGGGTGCGGGTCGTCGCGCCACCAGACCAGTCGCACGGCGACCGGCTCGGCGTCGCGTACCGGCCGGTAGACGATGCCGGGCCGGGGATACTGGTCCACAACGGACTGCGCGGTGACCCCCACGCAGCTCCCGGTGGCGATGACCGTGAGCCAGTCGTCGATGTCGCGGCTTTCCTGCTCCTCGGGGCGCGCGTTCGCGGGCCACAAATCCGCGGTGGTCGTTCCGGTGCGCCGATCGACGAGCAGGACGCGGCTACTGAGGTCGGCCAGGCGCACCGAGCGGCGCCGCGCCAGGGGGTCGGAGGCAGCCATCGCGCACCAGCGTGGTTCGTGACCCACCGTGGCGCTCTCGAAGCGGCGGTCCGCCGTCGGCCTGCGGACGATCCCGAGGTCCGCGGCGCCCTCGGCCAGGCCGGCGCTCGGGGAGTTGATGCGGAGCAGGTGCAGTTGTGTTTCCGGGTGCGACTCCCGCCACCGGTGTTGGAAGGCGGGTGTGCGTCGGCCGAGTGCCGACCAGGTGTGGCCGATACGCAGTTCGACCTGGCCGGACGTCGCTTCCTGGACCAGGTTGTCGACCTCGGCCAGCACGCGCCGGGCGTGCGCCACGACCCGTGACCCGATCGCCGTCGGCGAGGTTTCGCGGGAGGTACGTCGCAGCAGCCGCGCGCCAAGGCGCTTCTCGAGCACCGAAATCGTGCGGGAGACCGCGGCCTGGGAGACGCCCAGTGCGATCGCGGCGTCGGTGAACGTGCCCTCGTCCACGATCGCCACGAGGCAGCGCAACTGACGCACTTCGACATCCATAACCAAATCGTATAGTCGCCACGCGCCACGCATTTTGCGCACAGCCCGCCCCGGCACAGGATCACTGGGTGCCGGCAACCCCCACTCGCCCCGCCGATCGCGCCACCCTGCTCGCGCAGCACGGAGTCGCCGCGATGCTCGCCAGCGGCCTTTCGACCCAGCTCGGCGCCGCGATCGGGTCGCTGGCCTTCCCGGTGCTCGGCCCGGCCGGCGTCGTCGCGGTCCGCCAGTGCGTCGCGGCGGCGGTGCTGCTCGCGGTCGGCAGGCCCCGCCTCCGGTCCTTCACACGGCGCCAGTGGGCACCGGTGTTGCTGCTCACGGCAGTCTTCGGGGTGGTGAACCTGTCGCTCTACACCGCGATCGACCGGATCGGTCTCGGCCTGGCGGTGACCCTGGAATTCCTCGGTCCCCTCACGATCGCGCTGGCCGGCTCGCGCAGACGCGTGGATCTGGGCTGCGCCGTACTCGCCATGGCGGGAGTGGGCGTCCTGACGCGTCCTCGCCCCAGTGCTGATTACCTCGGCATGGGACTCGCGCTGCTCGCCGCTGCCTGCTGGGCCGCTTACATCCTCCTCAACCGGTCCATCGGGCAGCGCATCCCCGGGGCACAGGGCACGGCCGCCGCGGCGGGGCTGTCCGCCTTGGTCTACCTGCCCGTCGGAGCCGGCGTCATGGTGCACCACCCGCCTTCCGCCGGGGCGGTCGGTGCGGCTGTCGCGGCCGGACTCCTGGCCTCCGCCTTGCCCTTCCTCGCGGACCTGTTCACGCTGCGCCGCGTTCCCCCCGGGGCCTTCGGGTTGTTCATGAGCGTCAACCCGGTGTTCGCCGCAGCCGTCGGTGCGCTCGTCCTGGGCCAGAAGCTCGACGTGGCCGCCTGGTCGAGCATCGCGGCGATCATCGCGGCCAACACCATCAGCATCCTCACACCCCAACGCCGCAAAGGAGCCTTGCCATGCCCGGTGCCACGCTGACCGACCACTTCTTCTCCGTCCCCCTCGACCATGATCGGCCGGAGGGCGAGCACATCGAGGTCTACGCACGCGAGGTGGTGGCCGCCGGACGCGAGCGCGCGCAGCTGCCCTGGCTGCTGTTCCTACAAGGCGGCCCCGGCATGGTGCCGCCGCGCCCGGCCGGCCGGGACTCCTGGCTCGATCGCGCCCTCGACGACTACCGCGTCCTGCTGCTCGACCAGCGCGGCACGGGCCGCTCCAGCCCGATCACCCGGCAAACGCTCCCGGCCCGCGGCGATTCCGCCGCGCAGGCCGACTACCTCACCCATTTCCGCGCCGACTCCATCGTCCGCGACGCCGAACTGATCAGGCGCGAACTGACCGGCGAACCATGGTCGGTGCTCGGCCAGAGCTTCGGCGGCATGTGCACCGTCACCTACCTCTCGTTCGCGCCCGAAGGCCTGCGCGAGGGGATCATCACCGGCGGTCTCCCCGGGTTGCGCGTCACTCCCGACGAGGTCTACCGCGCCGCCTATCCGCGCGTGCACCGCAAGAACACCGCGTACTACCGCCGCTACCCGCAGGACGCAGCCTCGGTCCGCCGCATCGCCGCGCACCTGATCGAGCGCCCCGCGCCGATGCCGGACGGATCCCTGCTCACCGTCGAGGCCTTCCAGTCGCTCGGGATGATGCTCGGCACAGGCGACGGCGCGGACGTGCTGCACCACCTGCTCGAAAACACCTGGGCCGGAGCGGAACTGTCCGACAGCTTCCTCGACCGCGCCGCGGCTTTCCTCAGCTACGCCCAAATGCCGCTGAAATCACTCATGCTCGAACTCACCTACGCCCAGCGCGGCACCGGCGCGCCGAGCTGGGCGGCTCAGCGGGTACGCGGCGAGTTTCCCCAGTTCGACGCGCGCAGGGCGGTGGCCGGCGACGACCCGGTGCTGTTCACCGGCGAGACGACCTACCCGTCCCTGTTCGACCAACCCGGTCTCGCGCCCCTGCGCGAGCCCGCCGAGGTGCTGTTCGCCCGCCAGGATTGGCCCGACCTCTACGATCCTCAGCGCCTGGCCGCGAACGAGGTCCCCGTGGCGGCCGCCGTCTACCTCGACGACATGTACGTCGATGCCACTTACTCGCTGCAGACCGCCGAGACGATCAGGGGCCTGCGGCTGTGGGCGACCAACGAGTACGAGCACGACGGGCTTCGCGTCAGTGGCGGACGCGTCCTCGACCACCTGCTGCGCATGCTGCGCGGCCAGATCTGACGTACGCCGCAACACGATCTCGCCGGCCACCCCTCAGCTGAACGCATGACGGGCCAGCAATGCCGCCTGCGCCCGGCTTTGGCAGCCGGTCTTGGTGAGCATGCGGCTGACGTGCGTCTTCACCGTGTGCAGGCTGACCACGAGCCGGGCGGCGATCTCGGCATTGCTCAGGCCTTCGCCCACGAGGCGCAGCACGTCGCGTTCTCGCGGCGTGAGGTCGGCCAGGCGGGCCAGCTCGGCGTTGTCCGGTCGCCGCCGGGTGGTCAGGTGGCTCGCGATGATCCGCTGGGTGACCGCGGGGCTCAACGTGCTGTGCCCGGCCGCCGCAGCACGCACGGCGGCGGTCAGTTCCTCGTACGAGCTGTTCTTCAGCAGGAAGCCCGTTGCGCCGGCGGCGAGCGCCTGGTCGACGTACTCGTCGGCGTCGAACGTGGTGAGCATGAGCGCCCGGGTGCGGCCGGGCCCCAGCAGGCCTCGCCGGCCCAGCTCCGCCAAGGCCCACAACCCGTCCCGGCGGGGCATCCGGATGTCCAGCAGCACGACGTCGGGCTTCCTCCGGCTGCACACCTCGACGGCTTCTTCTCCGTCGCCGACCGTGCCGGACACGGCGATTCCCTCCTGGCTGCCGAGGATCGCGGCCAGGCCTTCGCGAATGATCCGCTCGTCGTCGACGACGAGCACGGTGATCGGCTCAGGCACCGGCGGCGTCCCATGCGGCCGGCGCCACGGCGCTCGGCGGCAGCGTGGCCACCACCCGGAAGCCGCCGTCGGCGGTGGGCCCGGTGCGCAGCTCGCCGTCCAGTACTTCCACGCGTTCGCGCATGCTGACCAGCCCGAGCCCGGTCCCCCAGCTCGGCGCACCGGGCGCGGCCGGTCGCGCGTTGACGACCTCGCAGCGCAACCGCCCGCGCTCCTCGGCGATGGTGACGTGCACCGGCGCTCCCGGCGAGTGGCGGCGCGCGTTGGTGAGGGATTCCTGCACGATGCGGTAGACGGCGAGCTGTGTCGGCCGGGGAAGTACGTCCACTTCGGCCACGATCCGCGCGTCGACGGGCGTGCCCGCGGCTCGGCTGCGCTCCAGCAGGCCGGGTAGCTCAGCGAGGCCGGGCACAGGCTTCAGGGGCGCCGGGTCGTCGGGGTCCCGCAGGATCCGCAGCAGGTCGCGCAGTTCGCCGCCGGCCTGCCTGCCGGCGCCGGCGAGGCCGTCGACCGGGCCGCGGGCCCAGTCCGGCAGTTCGCCACGGCGAGCGCGCAGAGTCTCCGCCTGCACCACCAGAAGCGTCAGCGAATGCGCGACCACGTCGTGCATCTCACCGGCGATCCGCACCCGTTCCCGTTGCGCAGCCTGGTGTTCGCGCAACCGCTGCTCCCGCACCACGTCTTCGACGCGTTGTTCGGTGGCGGCGAGGTTCGCGCGGTGGTTGCGCGCGGCGAAGCCGGTGGCCCAGGCCAGCGGCATCGGGGCCAGGATGGCGAGCACATCCGCGCCGCCGCGGAAGTCGCCGTCGGTGGTGGTCAGGTGGTTGATCAGCACCCCGGCGGCGACCAGCGCGCTGCCGCCGAGCGCGGTCAGCGCCGCGCGCCGCCAGCTGTCGCAGAGGCTGCCGACCCCGTAGAGCGCGACCGCGAGCGACAAGCAGACCAAGGGGGTCAGCTTCGTGCCCGCGGCCGCGCCTCCGGTGACGGCGGCCACCAGCGCGCCCGTGAGGACCAGGAACGCGGCCAGCGGCCACCGGCGCCGCACCAGCAGCGCGATTGCCGCCACCACCTCGAAGGCAGCCAGCAACCACCAGGCTCGCGCCGAGCTGTCCGCGCTGGGCTGTAGCAACACCGGCGGGCACAGGGTCAGGACGACGAGCCCGGCGTCGGCGGCTCGCGGGCGCCACCCGGTCCGCCTGTGGCTCGCTTCACGCGTCATTCCGCCGACTGTAACGGGGTCCGGGCTGGGCATCGTCATCCCTTGGAGCGAGATCGGGTACACAGTTCGAAGGGCTGCGGTCAGCGGGAGCCGCCCGGAACCGGCTTGCCCAGCATGGTGCAGACCGCGGCGTCGACCACCTTCTGGTCCGCGGCGCCGGTGGCCGGGGCGTGCAGCCCGAACAGCGTCGTGGTCACCACGCTGACCGCGCGCTCGCCGGTCGCGTCCGTGTAGTTCTGGCTGGAGTAGCCGGCCATCCCGCCGGTGTGCCCCCAGACCGGTCCGCACGGGCTGGCGTACTCCTCTATGCCGAGCCCGTACCGCGAGCTGTGCGGGTCTCCGGGGGTCTCGGCCACGGTCTTCTTCATCTCGGCGAGCTGGGCCGGGGGCAGCAAGGCACCGGAGGCCAGCGCGCGGAGGAACCGCTGCTCGTCGGCCGGGGTCGCCACGATGGCCGCGGCGGCCCAGCTCCAGGCCGGGTTGACCGAGGTCACCAGCACGTGGTCACCTCGGGCCGGGCCGGCGAACGAGGTGCCTTCGGGAGCGCCCGGCGGCAGCAGTGGCGCCAGGTGCTCGGCGTCCGGCTCGTAGGCTGCGGCCAGCTTGGCGCCGTCGCGGGACCGGCCGTCAGCGGCGAAGTAGGTGTCGTGCAGGCGGAGCGGCCCGATGATGCGCTGCTGCAGCAGGCTCGCCAAGCCCTCGTGGGTCGCCTTCTCCAACACCAGGCCGAGGGCCACGTAGTTGGTGTTGCTGTAGCCGTACCGCGCACCCGGCGCGGCCACCGGCGGGTACTGCGCCGCGACGGCCAGCAGCTCCCGCGGCGTCACCGCCGACGGGTCCGCCCCGATTTCCCGGGCCAGGACGGTGGGGTCGTTGATGTAGTCGAACAGGCCACTGGTGTGGTTCAGCAGCATCCGCAGCGTGATGTTCCGCCCGCCCGGCACCAGGCCCGGCAGCCACCTCTCCACCGGGTCCTGCAGCGACAGCCGGTGCTCGGCGACCAGTTGCAACACCAGGACCCCGACCATGGTCTTGGTGTTCGACCCCATCCGGTACTGGTCGTCGGCGGAGAGCCGGTGGTCGGCCCGGGTCCATGCGGCCTGCTTCGCGAGGGAGATCGTCCGGCCGTCGCCGGTGCGCACCCGCACCACCACGCCCGGCACGCCCGCGTCGAGATCCTGCTGCATTACCGCGGCCAGCTGCCGCGTCGCCGAGTCGGTTCCGAACTCCTGCGCGCTGGTGTCCGCGGCGTTGACGATCCGTGGCGCGGCGTCGCCGGGAGCCGCGCAGGCCATCAGAGCGGCTGCCGCGGCGAGCGTGGCGGCCACGCCCGCCCGTCGGGTGGGCCGGTGCGGTCCGGCGAATCGGTGACCCATGGTTGTCCTCCTGAGCTGGTTCCCGTTGCGAGGCAACGGCTTGTCCCGACTCATTCAGCCAGGGGCGGCACGCGGAATCGTCACTCTTTGTCGCCCTGTTCGCGCGACGTGGGTCGCTCTCCCGGGGGAGGGAAACCGGCACGCGTCATCCCAAGGAGTGACGCACGGAGTCGCCTCGGACAGCGCGAGGGCGTCGGCCAGGCCGTCTCGCCAGTCCACATAGGATCAGAGACGGCAGTCGTCGACCGCATCCCCCGACGCGGTCGAGTGAATCGCGACAACGATCGACAGGCCCTTTCTCTGTCCAATGTATACGGTTGCGTGCTCGTGCCGGAACTCCGCTTGATCGGCTCACGGTCAACGCCAGGGCCGATCGGCTCACTCGACGCCCTGTGGTCGCACGGTGGCGCGGACTGCGAACGGCGCTGACCGGCGGCGCGGAACCGGCGACCGTAGAGGCAGCGCACGAGCACGCCGTTTCCGCCCTCCCGCCCGGCTGGGTAGGCTCGGCGCAAAAGTGACTCGTTCAGTTCACTTGCTGCGGCGGGAGGCACCTCATGACCACGCTGCCGAAGGCCGAGCTGCACGTCCACCTCGAGGGCACGCTGGAACCCGAGGACATGGTCCGCTTCGCCGCGCGCAACGGCCTCGAGCTCCCGTGGCAGAGTCCCGACGACCTGCGGGCCGCGTACACGTTCACCGGGCTGGAGAACTTCCTCTCGGTGTACTTCGAGGGTTGCCGCGTGCTGCGCACACGCGGGGACTTCCGCGACCTGACCACCGCCTACCTCGATCGCGCAGCCGCGCAGGGAGTGCGACGCGCGGAAATGTCGTTCGGCCCGCAGGCGTTCCTCGACCACGGTGTCCCGATCGACGACCAGCTCGGTGGGATCACCGACGCAATAGACGAGGCTCGTGAATCGCGGGGCATCCAGGGCGCCCTGCTGATCAGCGCACATCGCCACCGCACCGAGGCCGACGCCTTGGAGCTGCTCGACCTGGTCCGGCCGTGGCGGAACCGGATCCTCGGCGTCGGCCTGGGCAGCGCCGAGCGCGGGAACCCGCCGTCGAAGTTCGCGCGCTACTTCGCCGCCGCCCGCGGTGAGGGCTACCGCACCACGTGCCACGCGGGTGAGGACGGACCCGCTTCCTACGTCCGAGAGGCACTGGACGTCTGCCGGGTGGAGCGGATCGACCACGGCCACGCCGCTGCCGAAGTCCCCGACCTCGTCACCCGCCTGGCCGACGAACAGGTGACGCTCACGATGTGCCCGCTGTCCAACCTGCGCCTGCACGTCACCGACGACCTCACCAAGTACCCGCTGAAGGCACTGATGGACGCCGGCGTCCCGGTGACGGTCAACTCCGACGACCCGTCGTACTTCGGCGGCTACGTCAACGAGAACTACACGGCCGTCACCGACGCACTCGGCCTGACCGAAGCCGAGGTGAAGACGCTGGCGCGCAACAGCTTCACCGGTTCTTTCGCACAGCCTGAGGAACTGCTCCTCACCGATTCCGATGAAGAGGGCCCACTCGAAAGGTGATCACACACCCGAAACAGCGGCCACGTCGGATCCGAACAATGCGGGCGGCGCGGGCGGCGTCTCAAGAAGCGCACCGATTCTCGGGACCTGCTCGGCGATGCGGGCACTGTGCGCTTCGAACGCCGCCCTCGACTCGAATTCCATCAGGATCAGCACCGTCGGGTGGTCGGCATCACGCGTCAGGTGCGCCGAGTAGCGCAGGCAACCCGGCTCGGCGCGGATCTGCGTGGCCAGTTCCCGCAACAGATCCAGGAGCTCGCTCTCCCGGCCCGGTTTCGGGCGCATGGTGGATATCGTGACCACGGCCTCAGCGCGCGACGCGCCGTCCCCGAGCACGGCGATCGCCCGGCCGACGTCCCCCCGGTCGCGCAGCTGGATCTCTCGCCCCGGCAGGCTTCCGGCAGACGCCGCGACAGCGACGTCGCCGACCTCGTCCGCGCCGACCCAGCCCGGGTCGGCGTCGGCCGCGAAGCGAGTGCGGACAGGACCGAGCACCAAGGCGAACACCCGGCGATCGCCGCCGAGCTCGGCCGTCAGCACTCGCTGCATCATCAGCAGCGCCGACTGTTCCATGCTGACCAGGCCGGCCGTGGGCACCGGCGTCACCGCCGACTCCCCCACGATCAGGCAGTAGGCGCCAGAGGGACTCAGGTGCGGCACGCACGCCCGCATGACGGCCGCGTGCGCGGTCGCCGGCCCGACGAACGCCGTTTGCCAATCGGACGCACCGATCTCCCACAGACGGCGACCCGACCAGAAGCCGCCGATCGGGGCGATGACGTCGTCGATGCCGCCGAGGTTGCGCTCCATCTCGGCGGCCAGCCTCTCGGCGCCGGTGAAGGACGTGTAGTCGTGCACGACCAGGTGCAGGCGGTCCGTCGCGGCGTCGCCGAGCACCTTGCGGAACTCCTCGGCCCGCTGTTCGGTCCGGGTCGGCACGACCACGTCGGCACCGGCGGCCAGGTAGCTCCGGACCACACCTTCTCCCACTCCGCCGGTTCCGCCCGGGACCAGCACCCGCCGGCCGGACAGGTCGTGACCGTCAGGCTTGCCGTGATTCGTGGACATCACGCGGACTCCTCGCGCCAGTTCGTTGGGCTTCCCAACGAGTACCAGCCGACCATACACGAACCGTTGGGTAGCCCAACGGTTATGCTGACGGGGTGGAAGAGACGAACGACGGCACGCGAGTTCCGGCGAGACTGCAGGCGCTGGTCAGCTGGCAGGTGAGCAAGGTCTCGACGCTGGGCGCGCGACTGTTCGCGCGAGGGCTGCCACTGACCGCCCGGGCCGACTACTCGGTCCTGGCCGCTCTCGACGAACGCGGGCCGCTGAGCCAGGCCGACATCGGCCGGCACCTGAGCATGGACCGCAACGACGTCAACGGCATCGTCAACCGGCTCGACAAGACCGGCCGGATCCGGCGAGAGACCGATCCCGCCGACCGGCGCCGCAACATCGTGGTCCTCACGGACACCGGCCTGGCATACCTGGCCGAGATTCAGCAGCACGCGGACGCCGTTCAGGACGAGTTGCTGAGCGCTTTGACCGCGTCCGAACGCCGGCAGCTGCAGGCGTTGCTCGCCAAGCTCCTGGACGGTCACGCACAGCAACCAGCGTGACATGACCGGGTCACAAATCCGGCCACGGCTGCCACGCCGCGATCAGCGCCCAGAAGGTGGAGTAGGGCGACTCGTCCGCCTAGCCGCGCGAGTGTCCGGCAGCGGATTCTGACCGCGTTGCAGCCTCTGGCCGAGTCCGAGAGGCCGATCACGTGGGGATGTCCGCGTGAATCCGACGCTTGCCGGTCAGCGCAAGGCCTGGCGTGCAATCGTCCGACACCAGCGACCAGGCGCCGCGGCCCGCGGCGTTCACGACGACCGCCAGCCGCACGCCGAGGCACACGAGGTGCGTCGAGAGCAACGGCCCCGTCGGGTGCCAATAGCCCGGCTCCATCGCACTATCGATCGCTTCGGCGTCCGCGACGCCTTCTTCGAGCATCCCAATCGCCTCCAAGCCCAGCAGGACGCCGAGGCGGCTGCTGGCGAACCCGGCGAGTCGCGGACAACGAGGTTGGTCTTGCCGAGGTCCTTCGCCACCGCGGCCAGCTGGGCCGCGTCGGTCACATCGGCGTCCACGGTGGCGATGTCGCCGGTGCGGAACCAACCGTCGGGGATCGCTTCGGCGGTGGCCTCGGGCCGGTTCCAGTAACCCTTCATCACGTTCTCGCCGCGGATCGCGATCTCGCCGGGCGCACCGGCGGCGACGTCTTCGCCGTTGTCGTCCACCACGCGCATTTCGCAGCCGCGAACCGGAAAGCCGATCGTGCCGGGCTTGCGCGGAGACCCGGGCTGGTTGAACGAGGCCACCGGCGAGGTCTCCGAGAGCCCGTACCCCTCGAACACCGCGCCCTCGACCACGAGCGCCGCGCGGTCGGCCATCTCGGTCGCCGTCGCCAGGCCGATGTCCGGCAGGCCGTAGCCGGCGGCCACCGCCCCGGCGCGGTGTCACGGTGCTCGCCGCCGCCGGCTTGACCGAGGGCCGCCCGTGCACCACGCACCACCTCGCGAAGGCCGACCTCGCCGCCCAGCAGGCGCGGGTGATCGACGCCCGGGTCGTCGACGACGGCGACCTCGTCACCGCGGGCGGGGTCACGTCCGGCCTGGACCTCGCTCTCTGGCCGGTGACCCGGAAACTCGGCGCCGATGCCGCCCTCGGCGTGGAATCCGTGCTGGAGTACGAGCAACGCGGAGCGGTGTGGCGACGTCCGTGACCCAGCCGGTCGGCGCGGGTCACCTTTGTCATGCCGTCGTCACCCGGCGAGTGCGGCGAGATCGAAAGTCTGCGGTGCACCGGTGAGGGTCGCTTTCGCCTCGGCGCCGAGGCGGTCCAAGATCTCGATGTCGCCGGCTTCGAGCCCGTCGAGCGCCGTCCGGGCGAGGTCGGCCGGGTCGATCATGACCTCTTCGGGAAGCTCGAGCCCGGCCGCCCGCACGTAGTCGCGCAGCGTCTCGGTCGCGATCAGGCCCGGAACCAGCGCGGCCACCAGGGTGCCCTGCGGCTCGAGCTCCACGCGGACACCGTTGGTCAACCCCCACTGGGCGGACTTCGCGGCGGCATAGGACGTGTTGCCGTCGACCGTCGTCCACGCCACCGCGGAGAGGACGTTGAGGATGGCGCCGCCGCCGTTGCGGGCGAGGATCGGGGCGAACGCCCGGATCATCGACAGGGTGCCGTAGAAGTTCGAGTCCATCACCTGCCTGATCGCACCGAGATCGCCGGTCGTGAGGTTGCCCCCGGCCGTGAAGGCCGCGTTGTTGATCAGGACATCCACATCCGTGGCGGCCGACGCCGCCGCGTCCACGCTCGCCTGATCGGTGATGTCGAGGCGCAGCACCTCGGCGCCCGGGAGGTCGACCAGCTCGGGGCGGCGTGCGGTGGCATAGACCTTTGCGCCCCGCCGCAGCAGTTCCTTCGCGAGGTGGTGGCCGAGTCCGCGGTTCGCGCCGGTGACGAGCGCGGTCGCGCCGTGCAGCTTCATGGTGTCCTCCATAAAATGACCGGTCGGTCAAGTTAAGGGCGACGCTACACATAAAATGACCGGCGGGTCAAGTTGCTAGGATGACGCGATGCCGTCCACCGCCCGCCGCCTGCGCTCCGACGCGATGCGCAACCGTGAACGCGTCCTGGCCGCGGCCGAGGACGAGTTCGCCGAAAAGGGCATCGACGCGTCGGTCTCGGACATCGCCCGGCGCGCCGGGGTCGCCAAAGGGACCGTGTTCAGTCATTTCGCGACGAAGGAGGAGCTGATCGTCGCGGTCGTGGCGAACCACTTCGCGGAACTGAGGGAGGTCGCGGAGCGGCTGGCGGAAGCCCCGGACCCGGGCGCGGCGCTGCTGGAATTCTTGATGGTGGCGGGAGACCGCCGCCGGCAACGCGACCTGACGTTCCTCATCTCGGCCGGCGCCGGCGACGCCACGGTCACGGAAATCCGGAACAGCCTGCACGCGGACGTGAGCGGGCTGGTCGACCGGGCACGTGCCTGCGGCGCCATCCGCCACGACATCACGGGCACCGACGTGTTCTTGCTGATCTGCGCCCCGGTGCACGTCGTCGAGAACCTGCCCGGCGCCCCTTCGGATCTGTGGCTGCGCTACCTCACGATCATCTTCGACGGCCTCCGGCCGGAGGGCGCCAGCCCACTCCCCCGTCCGGCACCGGACTGGACCTAGCCGGCCGGCACCTTCGAGGGCATATCCGCGGACGAGACGCGTTCAGCCCGCAGCGACAAGAGCGCGGAGCCGAACAGCAGCGCGGCGATGAGGAGCGACACCGCGGTGATGGCAGCGGTCGACCCGTACGCGTCGGCGAAGGTGTAGAAAAGACCGCCGATGATCGCGACCGACAGGGCGGCGCTGATCTGCAAGGTCGCGTTGACCAGGCCGCTGGCCAGGCCGGCGAACGCGCGCGGAAGGTGCGTGACCGTGATGCGGATCAGCGACGGCAGCGCGAGCCCCTGACCGAAGCCGATGAGCGCCAACGGCGCCGCGGTCCACGCCGTGTGGTCGAAGGCGGCGACGAGCCCGGCGAACGCGAGGAAACCGATGGTCTCCAAGCACAGGCCGAGCGCGGCGATCCGGCGCCCCATCACCCGCACGAGGTAGGACACGGTCAGCGGGCCGATCAGGAAACCGATACCCAGCGGCAGGATGTCCAGGCTCGCCTGCAGCGGTGTGCGGCCGACCGTCTGCTCGTGTTCGGAGAAGACGAGGAAGAAGGCGGCGATCGAGTAGAACAGGGCGACCGAAACGAGCGCGATCCGCACCCCGGGCGCGATGATCGCTCCGGGCGGCACCAGGGCCATGACGCGACCGCGCCGGCCGCTGCCGAGCGATGACTCGTAACGCCAGAACCCGCGCAGCAGGATGACGGCGGCGGCGACCAGGACGAAGCACCACCAAGGCCAGTCCAGGGCGCGCCCCTCGACCAGCGGGATGACGATTCCGGCCAGACCTGCAAAGAGCAGAATGGCGCCGATCCAGTCGAGCCTTTCTGCGCCACGGGTGTGCGGGTCGCGCAGGAACAGGCTGCCGAGGAGACCCAAGGCCGCGACGGGCAGGTTGATGAGAAAGATCGCCCGCCAGCCCAGGCCCCAGACGTCGGCGGTGACGAGGAGGCCGCCCAGGGATTGGCCGATGACCGCGGCGAGGCCGAGGGTCGCACCGTGGAAGCCGAGGGCGACCGTCTGGTCACGGCCGTCGAGGCTCGCGCGGATGAGGGCCAGGGACTGCGGCGCCATCAGCGCGGCCGTCAGGCCTTGCAGGACGCGCCCGGCGAGGAGCAGCCAGGGTTCGCCGGCCGAGCCGCACAGCAGCGAGGCGAAAGCGAATCCGAGGAGGCCGATGAGGAAGGCTCGCCGCCGCCCGTACAGATCGCCGAGCCTTCCACCGAGCGTGAGCGTCACGGCGTAGGTGGCGGCGTAGCCGGCCACGATCTGCTGCCCCAGGATGTCGCCGCCGCCGAGGTCGTCTTGAATCGACGGGATGGCGAGGTTGACGATGAAGAAGTCCAGGGGCGGCAGCAGCGTGCCGGCCAGCAGGGTGGCCACGCCGACCCACGTCCGGGCGGCCGTTCTGGATGTCGAAGTCATTGTTCGGTCCCGCTTTCGGCAACATTGTGCAGCGTTCGTCAGTAGGTGGGACGGCTAGGCGGGCAGGCGACCCACGAAGTCGAGCAGCGGAGCGCAAAAAGCTTCGGGTTGTTCCAGCGGAGCGAGGTGTCCCGCGTCCGCGAGAACAGCGACCTCTCCGGACCCCAGCTCGTTGCTCAGGACTGCTCCGCCTTCGAAGAAATCCGGCATGTCGAATTCACCGACGCCGACCAGCGTCGGCGTGGGCAGGGTGCGCAAGGCACCGCCGTCCTTGGTCAGGGGGTCTGCCGCCACGCCGGCCAAGGTGAAACGGTCGGCACCGAGGTGGTCCAGCGTGTCCAGCACGTCGGCCCAGGGGGCCACCTCGGCACGTTGGGCGGCGGCGACGTCGCCGTGGCCGGGCAGATCGAGGGCGATGGCGCGGACGCCGGCCTGGGCGAGGAGGGGAAGGTGTCCCCGCCACATCGTGCGGTCGACGGGCCGGGCGTGCAGCAGGACGACCGGCCGGCCCTGGCCGGCCTCGTCGGACGGAAGTATCACGGCTACTCGGATCTCTCGAAAACTGTGGAGGTAGCGGCAGTCCGGCAGCGGATCGCGTCGGCAGAAACGCCCCGCGTAGTCGCAGAGGCGTAGGCGGTCACAGGCCGCAGCGCCACCGAGCGTGCTCGTGCCCGCGGTGGCCGATGTATCAGGGCGAGCGTCGGTTATGCGGCCACGTCGAGTTCGGCCAGCTCCGCTTCGGTGAGGCGGAGCTGGGACACGGCGAGGTTTTCCTCCAGGTGGGGAACCTTGGACGTGCCGGGAATGGGCAGGACGACGTCGGAGCGGTGCAACAGCCAAGACAGAGCCACGTTGGAGGGAGTAGAGCCGTGCGCCGCGGCGATGTGGTCGACCGGCCCGCCGGGGCGCGCCAGCTGCCCGGCGGCGACGGGCGCCCAGGGGATGAACCCGATGCCGTGCCGCGTGCAGTAGTCCAGGACGTCGGCGGAGCTTCGGTCCGCGACGTTGTACCGGTTCTGGACGGTGGCGATGTCGGCGATCAGCCGTGCCTGCTCGATCTGGCCGACCGTGACCTGCGACAGTCCGATCGCCACGATCTTGCCCTCGTCCTGGAGGTTCTTCAACTCGCCGACCTGGTCCTCCAGCGGAACCGCCGGGTCGACGCGGTGGAGCTGGAACAGGTCGATCCGGTCGAGACCGAGCCGGCGCATGCTCAACAGAGCCTGCTGGCGGAGGTACTCGGGGCGACCGACCGGTGGCCAGGCTCGAGGACCGAGCCGCACCAGCTCGTCTCCTCGCCTGACCGTGTCCGGACCGTTGCGCGTCAGGCCGGCCTTGGTCGCGATCACGACGTCGTCCGGGTAGGGGTGGATCGCCTCCCGGATGATCTCCTCACTGATGTGGGGACCGTACGAGTCGGCGGTGTCGATGAACTGAACGCCGAGTTCAACGGCACGCCGCACGACACGCACGCACTCGGCGCGATCCTCCGGCTCGCCCCAGATCCCGAGGCCGGTCAGCCGCATGGCGCCGAAGCCGAGGCGTGCGACCTTCTTCCCGGCTATCTCGTGGGTGCCCACGCCGTCCGCGAGCAAGGTGGTCATGATCGGGTGTCACCTTTCTCCAGGGCCTCGTCCTCGTCGGCGTTGTCGGAGCGGGCTGCTTGTTCGGCCAGCCGGCGTAGGAGGACCAGGCCGTCATGGCTGGCGCTACCGGGCTCGGCGCTGTAGACGGACAGGTGCTGTCCGGGGGCGCTCGCGACGGCCAGCGTCTCGAAGTGCAGCCACAGTTCCCCCACCTGCGGGTGCACGAAGTGCTTCACCTCGGTGGTCCGCGGGCGCACTTCGTAGCGGGCCCACAGGTTCGCGAACGCCGGGCTGCGCAAGGTCAGTTCGCCGACGACCCGCTCGATGTACTCGTCCGCGGGGAACTGTGAGGACGACGCCCGCAGGTTGCTCACCGCAAGCCGCGACGCAGCATCCCAGTCAGCGTAGAAAGACCTCGCGTACGGGTCCAGGAAGATCATGCGCAGCAAGTTGTCGTACCGGGCGAAGCCACGGTAGAGCTCCCGGGCCATCGCGTTCGCGGCGAGGATGTCCTGCGCCGCACCGACCAGGAAGGCGGGCACGTCTGACATGCCGTCCATCAGCCGGATCAACTCCGGGGAGACAGTCAGCGACGTAGCCGCAGTCGCCCCGAACACCGGCAGGGCGAGCCGGAACAGGTGCGCCGCGGCGGCGTCGTCCAGTTGCAGTGCGCGGGCGATCGACTGGAGCACCTGGTCGGACGGGTGCCGCTCGCGGCCCTGCTCCAGCCGGATGTAGTAGTCGGTGCTCACTCCGGCGAGCAGCGCCACCTCGTCGCGCCGGAGCCCCGGCACCCGCCGCGGGCCGTCGTCGGGCAAACCGACGTCCCGCGCCTGAAGCAGGGCCCGTCGCGCTCGCAGATAGTCACCGAGCTTGTTCTCACTGTCCACAACGACGACAGTAATGAGGGCCGGATCCCGGAGCGTGGGTGCAACGCACCCACGTTGGCCGAGCCGGTGCCCCGGCGTCGCGGCGCTCAATCCTGCTGCTCCGTCGGCCGGACCAGGACCTCGTTCACGGCGACGTGACGCGGCCTGGTGACGATGAAGGCGATGGTCTCGGCCACGTCCGCGGGACGTAGCCGCTCCATAGTGGAGTATCGCTCGTACATCCGCTCCTGCACGGCGGGGCGGTTTTGGAGAGGCAGCTCGGTCTCCACCGAGCCGGGTTCGACGAGCGAAACGCGCAGATGGCGTCGGGTGACTTCGCGGCGGAGTGCTTCACCGAACGCGGTCACCGCGTACTTGCTGGCGTTGTAGACACCGCCGCCGCCGCGGACCACCCGTCCCGCGGTGCTGCTGACCAGGACGAGATCGGCGACCCTGCGCGGGCTGTCGGCCGCTGCCTCGAGCAGGTGCGGAGCAGCCGCGTGGGCCGTGTACATGAGCCCGAGCGTGTTGAGCTCGATCATCCGGCGCCAGTCGGTCGTGTCGGCGCCGGTGATCGGCCCGAGGATCATGACGCCCGCGTCGGCCACCACGGTGTCGAGGCGGCCGTACGCCTCGACGGCGCGGGCGACGGCGGAGTGAGCTTGCCCCTCGTCCGTGATGTCGGCGCTCACGGCGAGCGCGTGACCGCCGGCGCTCGTGATTTTCTCGACGAGTGCGTCGAGACGGTCTGCTCGACGGGCGACGACGGTCACCCGTGCGCCGAGAGCGGCCAGCGTCAGCGCGGTGCCTTCACCGATGCCACTGCTGGCTCCGGTGACCAGGGCGATGGTGCCGGTGAGGGGACCATCGCCCCAAGGCCGTTCCGAAGGGCCGGCTTCTCCTGCCGAGTTCGTGCGGTGCTGGTGACTGATCATGAGCTCGACGGTATGGGCGCTTCGACCGGCGTGGGAGGGAGTGATACGCCCACCACGGAATCACCGCTCGCGGCGCGAGCGTCTTCGCGGGGTGACCGAATTCGTCCACTATGGACGGTGCGGGACGTCCTCGTCGAAGAAGGCCGCAACCGCGCACCCGGCCGCACTGCTCGCCGTGTCCGGGCCGACGACCACGCTGCCGGCGATCGTGATCGGGAGCCGCCGGGTGACCGTGACTCCGTTTGCTTCCAGGTCCCGGATCTTGTCCGGGTTCTTGGTCAGCAGCCGGACGCGGGTGATGCCGAGGTCACGCAGGATGGCCGCGGCGGCGCCGTACTCGCGCGCGTCGGGCGGTGTGCCGAGCCGGAGATTCGCGTCCACTGTGTCCAGTCCCCCGTCCTGGAGTTCGTACGCCGCCGGCTTCTTGCGGAGGCCGATGGCCCGCCCCTCATGCCCACGCAGGTAGACCAGCGCGCCGCCGTCACGGCCGATCCGTTCCAAACCGGCATCGAGCTGCGGGCCGCAGTCGCACCGGCAAGAGCCGAACGATTCACCGGTGAGACACTCGGAATGCACCCGCACCGTGACCTCGTCGCGCGGACGGCCGCGGACGAGCACGAGATGGTCGGCGCCGGTGCTCAGGTCGAGGTAGCCCAGCGCCCGGAAGCGGCCGTGCCGGGTCGGCAGGACGGTCTCCGCGGTCCGCACGACACGCGGCTCCTCCGCGGCCGGCAAGGGATGCCTCCGGCGATACGCGATCCCGTGCTCACCGAGAAACCCCCTGCCACCACGGCAAAAGACGCTGAGCACCTCGCGATGTCGGCCGGTGAGCGCGGGCTGGCGCTGCTCGAGAACTTCATGCTCCTGTGCCACTCGCAGCACGCGGCGGTGCGCGATCTCGTCGCGGACGGCGTCATCGGCATCCCGCGGTCACTCACGGCCGAGTTCGCGATCCCCGCTCCCACCGCCGGAGACATCCGCTACCAGCCGGACGTCGGCGGCGGTGCGCTCCTCGACGTCGGCGTCCACCCGGAACGGGCCGTGCGGCTCCCGGCCCCGGCGTGAGGCACTGGTATCAGCGTGGATCGTCCCGATCCCTCAAGGCCGGCGGGCCGCGGCCAGCAGGGTGAGGGCGGCCTCGCGTGCGTCGTCACCCGCATGCCGGTCGTGGTGGTCGGCCACGGCGGTGGCGCCCTCGACGAGGATGAGCAGCTGCCGGGCCAGCCGGTGGGGGTCGGCGGCACCGGCCCGGACGGCGATCTCGGTGAGCAGGTCGGCGTAGCGGCCGAGATGGCGTGCGGCGATGGCCCGGACCGGGTCGGTGTGGTGCTGGGCGGCCGCGTTGAGCAGACCGCAGCCGCGGAACGCCGGCTCCTTATACCACCTCTGGAGGGCGTCGAACAGGGCGGCGAGCTGGCCGACGGGATCGTCGTTCCCGGCCTGCCGGACGATGCCGGTGAGCCACTGGACGATCCGGTCGCTTCGTGCTTCGAGTACCGCGTGGACGAGTCCGTCCTTGGTGCCGAAGTGCCGGTAGAGCGTTTCCTTCGACACCCCGAGGCGGGCGCAGAGCGCGGCCACCCCGATGCCGTCGAGCCCGCGTTCGTACAGCACCCGCGTCGCCTCGCGCAGGATCGCGGCGCGAGTGCGCTCCGGGTCGATGGTCGAGCCTTTGGGTACCGGCATGACCACGATCGTACCGATCGGTTCGATCAGTGTGCTAGCGTCCGGATCGTACCGATCGGTTCGATCTCGGAGGTGGGCGTGACGGAGATCCGGCGGGCCGCGCGGCTGGCGCTGGGAACAGCGTCCGCACTGGGTCTCGCGCGCTTCTCCTACGGCCTGCTCGTTCCGGCCATGCGAGACGACCTGCGGTGGACCCTGGCCGAGGCGGGCGCGGTCAGCACCGCGAACGGGCTCGGCTACCTGGCCGGCGCCGTGGCGACGGCGGCCGTGGTTCGCCGGTGGGGTGCGGCCGCGGCGTTCCGCTGGGGCCTGGCCGTCACCGCGGTGGCACTGGCCGGCACGGCGGCCGGCGACGTTTTCGTGGTGCTGCTGGCGGTCCGGGTAGTGGCCGGGATCAGCGGAGCGGTGGTGTTCGTCGCGGGTGGGGTGATCGCGGCCCGGGCCGCCGCGCGAACCGGCTCCAGCACGCCGATCACGGTGTACTTCGCCGGTACCGGCCTGGGCATCGTCCTCAGCGGCCTCACGATTCCCGGACTGGCCGGCCACTGGCAGGTGGCGTGGATCGGGCTGGGCGCCGCCGCCGGGGCGGCGACCCTCGCCTGCTGGACGGCGGTGGAACCCGGCGAGGAGAAACCGGCCGGCGCAGCGGGCCGCGCACGAGTCCGTCCACTGTGGCCGGTCGCCGCGGCATACTTCCTCTTCGCGGCGGGCTACATCACCTACATCACCTTCCTGTCCGTGTACCTGCAGGACAGGCACGCGCCGGTCGTGCAGGTGGCGCTCACCTGGACGCTGCTGGGCGCGGCCGTCGTGGCGGCCCCGGCGGTGTGGAGCCGCCCGATCACGCGCTGGCCGGGCACGCGCGCGCTGGCTCTCGTGCTCGCCGTGCTGGCGGCCGGCGCGGCGCTGGCGCTGCTGTCGCCGTCGCCCGCGGCGGTGATCGCCTCCGCCGTCGCCTACGGAGCAACCTTCATGGCGGTGCCCGCCGCGGTCACCGCGCACCTGCGGACCGTCGTCGCACCCGCCGACTGGACCGCCACCCTCGCCGCGTTCACCGCGCTGTTCGCCGCCGGGCAGACGGCAGGCCCCTGGCTCGCCGGCCTCCTCGCCGACCACACCTCGCCGGCCGCGCCCCTGGCGTGGACCGCCGGCCTGTGCGCCGCGGCGGCGGTCCTGGCCGGCACTCGGCCACACCTTGAACCGACCGCCGACCACACGGAAGAAACCGGAGCCCGATCATGACCACTTTCGTCCTCGTTCCCGGCATGTGCCACGGAGGCTGGTGCTTCGCCGACCTGACCGCACAGTTGCGCGGACACGGACACCTCGTCCACCCGGTGACGCCGACCGGGATCGGCGAACGCAGCCACCTCCTGTCCGGCGGAGTCAACCTCGACACCCACATCGAGGACGTGACGGCGCTGCTGGCGGCCGAGGACGTCCGCGACGCCGTGCTGGTCGGCCACAGCTACGGCGGGATGGTCATCACCGGCGCCGCCGACCGCCTGCCCGGACGGGTGGACAGCCTCGTCTACCTCGACGCCGTCGTTCCCGAGCACGGTGACTCCTGCTGGTCGCTGGTCTCCGAGCAGGAACGCCGGTGGTACCTCGACGTCGTCG
The DNA here is from genome assembly GCF_040629235.1 of Amycolatopsis sp. NPDC005961. Taxonomy (NCBI): domain Bacteria; kingdom Bacillati; phylum Actinomycetota; class Actinomycetes; order Pseudonocardiales; family Pseudonocardiaceae; genus Amycolatopsis; species Amycolatopsis sp. NPDC005961. The sequence continues at coordinate 52,786 of NZ_JBEXVF010000038.1, forward strand.
ACAGCGGGTACGCCGTCCGCCCGCTGCCGTTCTTCGACCCGCGGGCCACCCCGCACCCGCTCGCCTCGGTGCTGCAGCCGCTCCGCCTGACCGGCGACCCCGCCCCGGTCCGGCGGCGGGACTACGTCTACGCCGCCGGCTGGGAGGGCGAGTCACCCTTCACCCTCGTCTACCAGCGCCTGCGCGACGATCCCACGTGGACCACGCACAGCCTCGACGGCGGGCACAACCTCATGCGGGACGCGCCCGGCGAACTGCTGCAGATCCTGCTCGACGTCGCGACGAGGTAGCCACCCGCTACGAGACGGCGAGCAGCGCGCGGATCGGCCTCCGGCGCGCCAGCCGGACCTTCAGCCGGTCCGCGGTCGTGCTGATCCGCACCCCGCGTTCCGCCGGATCCCGGTGCTGGGCCACGGTGGACAGGTGCGGGGTGCCCGCCCCGCGTGGGTCACGAACGGCAGCGAGTCGTGCACGTCACGCTTGATCAGCACGATCGAGGAGTGCGGGCTGCCGTCGGCGTTCACGGCGGGAAGTTCTTCCCGTCCACGAAGGCCCTGGTCTTCTCGTCGAGTTTCTCCGGCATGCCACGGGCGCTACCGGCGGGCGGGGCGCGTCCTCTCCCCTCACAACCCCTATTCCGCCGGGCTTTCCGGGGTGAGCCAGCCCGCGAACAGGGTCCCGTCGACGTCCGCGAGCTTCGCCGCCACGAACACCCGGGCGCTCGGCGACGTCGGGTACCGCAGCGGCGGGTCGTCGGCGGCGAGGACGTCCGCGACAACCACCGCTGACGGAAGCAGCCCGGGAGAAGCGCGCGGGCGGCGTGACGAAGCCGGTCACGCTGACGGCCGAGATCGGCGGCTTCGGTGACGGTCTCACCCCGGGCAACAAGGTGATCGGCGTCTCGGCGTACACCGAGATCAGCCGCGCGGCGTTCGAAGTCGGCGCGTCCGTCCCGGTGGCCGTGGTGTCCGACAAGATCAGGATCGAGCTGGACGTCGGGGCGGTCCTGCGGGCTTGACCGGCCGCAGGCCGGTGATGAGCAGCTCGAGCTGGTATTCGAAGTCCTGGACACAGTCGCCGGCCTCCAGCGCGGGCAGAAGGCGGTGGAGGCTCGGCAGCTCCTCGGCCGTCACCATCCGGCGGAACCAGGCCCCCACCGGCTCTGCCCGCGCCACACCGGCGCCGGGCGCGGCTGTGCCGGTGAGCACCGAGCCGAACAGCATTCCCAGCAAGGACCGGTAGCTCCGAGCCGCGGCTTCGTCGGGCAGACCCGCGTCCAGAAGTGTCTTCAGCAGTGCGTCGATCACGCGGAGGGCGCCCGGAGAACGGGGATTCGCGTCCTGTGCGGCGAGAGCCCGGACCACGACCGGGTGCCGGGCGAAGCTCGCGTGCAGCCGTTCGGCCAGCCACCGCAGGCGGTCGTCCCACGCCAGTCCGGGATCCGGGAGGGCGACTTCTTCGAAGACCCGCGCGGTGAGCCCGTCGAGCAGGTCACCTTTGTTCTCGACGTGGTTGTACAGCGACATGGCCTCGACTCCGACCGCGGCCGCGACCTTGCGCATCGACAACGCCGCCATGCCCTGCTCGTCGGCCAGCCGGAGCGCCGCGTCGAAAATTTTCTCGCGAGTCAGCGACATACTTACAGTGTACGCATACGCTGTAAGTATGGACGCCGACACCGTGCTCACCACCACCCGATCGGTCCGCCGGAAGCTCGACTTCGACCGCGAAGTCCCGCAGGACGTGCTCGACGATTGCCTGCGCATCGCCCAGCAGGCACCGGCGGCCGGCAGCATGGCCGCCCAGTTCCGCTGGCTGCTCGTGCGCGACGCCGACGCGAAAGCCGAGATCGCCCGGTACAACCGCGCGACCGCCGAAGCGTCGTGGGCAAAGTACGGACACCTGGTGGAGAAGCGCGCACTCGACTCGGCCCAGCACCTCGTCCGCAACCTCGAGCGCGTGCCCGTGCTGGCCATTCCCTGCATGATCGGCCGCCCACCCGCCGACGCGTTCTCCCAGTCCGCGTACTTCGGGTCCGCGTATCCGGCAATCTGGAGCTTCCAGCTCGCCCTGCGTTCCCGCGGCCTCGGCAGCTCGATCTGCGGCTACCACCTCCAAGACCACGAAGCCGACGTCGCCGCCGTGCTCGGGATCCCCGGCGACGTGCAGCAGATCAGCCTGCTCGCGATCGCTTACACCACCCAGCGCGACTTCCGGCCCGCCGCCCGCCCGGACCTGGCGACCACCGTCTACTTCGATGCCTGGGAGCACACGACAGCAATGTCCTGAACCTCGTCGATGGGCGCCGCGCCGACGGTCAGGGGTAGAGCTCGCGGTAGGCGGCGATGTGCCCCAGTCCGTCGTCATCGACTCCGCCGACAGCACCGCGTGGACGATCGCCCGGGCGAAGGCGTCCGACGCGGCCGCGAACAACTCCGGCCCGGCCCCCGAGCCGGTCGTTCCGGTCGCCACCGCGAAGACCGTGTCGCCGTCCGCGACGCCGTGGGCCGGGCGGACTGCCACCGCGAGCCCGTCCTGGCCCGCGCCCGCCAGGCGGTACGTCTGCCCCGGGTCGAGGGACGCGCTCGTCGCGACCACGCCGATCACCGTGTTGAGCGGAGTGCGGGTCTCGCGATCGCGCGTCGACGCCGCGAGCCGCTCCCGCGCCGCCGCGCGAGCAGCTTCGGCCGGGGCGGTCGGCGGAAACTCGTCCGCCTCCAGCCCCAGCGAGCACCCGTAAGGCAACCCCGAAGCCGGGTCCACCGCCGGGTAGTGCGAATTCAGCACGGCCAACGCGGCCACGACCGTTCCGTCCGGCAGCACCGTGCTCGCGGTGCCGACGCCGCCCTTCATCTCCGCGCTCACCGCACCGGTACCGGCGCCGACGTTGCCCTGTTCGACCGGCCCGTCGGCGGCCGCGCGAACGGCCTCGGCGCCGAGTTCCGCGTGCGGGCGGGCGTGGAAGTCACCGCCGCGGCCGAGGTCGAACAACGCGGCCGCGGGGACGACCGCCGTCGCCTCCGGCCGGTGTTCGGCCAGCCAGTCCAAGACGCTCCCGGCCGCTGCCAGCCCGTACGCGCTGCCGCCGGTGAGGGTGATCGCGCCGACCGTCGGTGCGTTCCCACATCGCGGGCAGCAGGCCGCGGGGTACGACTTCAAGTCGTTCCGCCCGCCGGGCCGCGCTACCGCGGCCCGGCCGCCGGCACTCAGAATCGGCGCCATGACGACTCAGCCGCACCTCCGCGTTTCCCTGGACCACAGCAAGTCCACCTCCGGATCGACCTGCTCAGCCGGGCCGGCGACGCCGCCATCATCGCCACTCGGCTGGCCGCGGCGCTCGACGGCCTCGCGCGCATCGACGTCGTCGACACCGGTCCCCAGCATGATCCGGCGGAGCCGAGCCCCCGGCTGAGACTCGTGCCGGCGCCGCTCCTGCGCATCGAGACGAAAATCACGACGCGCGCTGCTGCTGGGCAAGCCGCTCACCCTGCCGCGGCTGGAGTTCGACCTGCTGCACTTCCTCGGCACGAACCCGGACCGCGTGTTCACGCGCACCGCGCTGAAGAACGCGCTCTGGCCACGACGTGACGGCAACGACCGGACCGTCGACGTGCACGTCCGGAAACTGCGAGCCAAGCTCGAGCCGCACCTCGATCCGATCACCACCGTCCGCGGAGTCGGCTACCGCTTCGAAAGCGCCGCCCCGGTCAGCGTGGTCTGAGCGGGGCTCACCGGAGCGGAATGCGGTACCGCCACGTCCGGCCGGCGGTTTCGAGCACCCCGCCGCGGCGTTCGATCGTGTTCGCCGAGGCGACGTTGCCGGCCGCGCAGCCGAGGATCACGTGGTCCACGCCGAGGCCACGGGCTTCGGCGAGCATCCGCGCCGGGGCACGGGAACGCCGTCGTGGCGAAGCCTCCGGTCGAAACGCCTGGCGCCGGCCTGCGCGTTGTCGTTCCTGCGCTACCTCGCCGCGGCCGCCCTCGCACCGGCACTGGCGGTCACCGTCATCGCGGCCTGGGGAGGGTCGCCGACGACGAGTCCGAACACCGGGAACACGTGCGTCCGCAACCGCAGCTCGGCGGCGACGGCGAGTGGGTCGTCGCACAGTGCACCGAGGAACACCGTGCCCAGCCCGAGCGATTCCGCGGCCGGCGACGCGTTCTGGGCGGCCAACGCGACATCCACCACGGCCACGACACCGGCTTCCAGGTAGTCGGCCCCGTCGCCCGGCGCGTCCGCCTCCGCGGCGATCCGCCCGGCCCGGGCCCGGTCCGCGAGCCACACCAGCACCAGCGGTGCCTCCACGACATGCTGCTGCCCGCCGGCGATCTCCGCGAGCCGCGCCCGCCGGTCCGGATCGCGCACCGCGACGACGCTCCACAGCTGCAGGTTGCTCGACGTGGGCGCCGACTGCGCGGCCCCGATCAACGCCGTCAGCGTCGATTCCGGCACCGGATCCGGTAGGTAGGCGGTGCGTGAGCTGGGCGGCGATCAGGTCGTTCCATGCGGCCGGCTCGGTCTCCGGTGCGCCGTCGCCGTACCGGCGGTGGTAGGAATCCCGCGTCATCGGACCGCCTCCCGCAGCAACGGCAGCAACCGCGCACCCTGGCAGTGGATCTCCGGCAGGTACGGGGTGTCGGACAGGACGAAGTGCGTGATCCCGAGTGCCCGGTACCGGCCAAGGGATTTCGCCACGTCCTCGGCCGAACCGACCAGCCAGGTGGTACCGGCACCACCGCCACCGTGGCGGCCCGGCGCGGTGTAGAGGTTGTCGTCCAGCACGTCGCCCCGCGCGGCCGACTCGAGCAGCCGTTGCTGGCCGGTCGCGGTGAACCGGTCGGGGTCGCGGGCGACAGCGCCCTTCGCCATCGCCTCGACCTTCGCCTCGGCGTCCGCCCATGCCTGGGCCGGAACTCCGATCGAAGCCTCACGCGAAGCTCTCTGACTTCTAGTCCTTTCGGCCGATACCCGGCCACCTCGGAACCATTCGCGCGCCCGATGCGCACGCCGCCGGTCCTGAGCAGAATGAAATTCGCTCACCGTCAGCCGGAATCGTGTGGCAGGCAACGTTCTTGACGCTTTCGCGTCGTTTCACGGAGGGGTACCGGATGAGGAAGACGTGGTCCATCGCGCTCGCGATCGGCGTTCTGGGGGCGGGCGCGCTGGCGGGGGTGCCCGCCGGGGCGAGCCCGGCCGGAGTGTCGCCGGGCGGCGTGCGATGGGGCCCCTGTCCAGCCGACGCCACCGCGCCCGGGCTGGAGTGCTCGACGATCAAGGTCCCGCTCGACTACCGCAACCCCGGCGGCACGCAGATCGACCTGGCGATCTCCCGGCTGGCGAGCAAGAACCCGGCGCAGCGCCGCGGGGTGCTGCTGACCAACCCGGGCGGGCCTTCATCCGGGCTGAAGTTCCCGACCGAACTGGTCACCGCGAAGCTGCCGCAGAGTGTGGTGGACAGCTATGACCTGATCGGCTTCGACCCGCGCGGGATCGGGCACAGCACGCCGGTGACCTGCGATCTGACTCCGGAGCAGCAGGCGGTGGGCAACGTCCCGCCCTACGCCCGCAACGCTGCCGACGTGGCGAAGCGGGCCGAGCAGTCGAGGGCGATCGCCCGCCAGTGCGCCACGTCGACGACCGCGTCGATGCTGCCGTACTTCAGCACCGCCGCTGTCGCGCGGGACATGGATCGAATCCGGGCCGCGTTGGGCGAGGAGAAGACGTCCTTCGCCGGCTACTCGTGGGGCACCTATCTCGGCGCGGTGTACACCACGTTGTTCCCCGAGCGCAGCGACCGGATCCTGCTCGACAGCAACCTGCACGCGACCGGCTGGGACTTCGCGAACGACCGGCTCTTCGCCCAGGGCATGGACGACCGCTTCCCGGACTTCGCGAAGTTCGCCGCCGCCCGCGACGACACGTACCACCTGGGCAGCACACCGGCGCAGGTCACCGCGAAGTACTTCGACCTCGCCACGCGACTGGACAAGACGCCAGCGCAGGACATCGACGGGCCGACCTTCCGGATGCTCACCTACGGTTTCCTCTTCAACGACGTGGCGATGCCACTGGTGGCCGAGGTGTGGCAGGCACTGGACACCGGCCAGCCGCTCCCGCAACTTCCCGGCGGTGGCGCTTCCTCGGATGTGGACAACCTGATCTCCGGCCGCTACTACCTGGTGTGCAACGACTCCCAGTGGCCGCGGTCAGTCGGCACCTACCAGGCTGCCGTGGCGCTCGACCGGTTGCGTCACCCGATGTTCGGCGCAGCCGGGGCGAACGTCCAGCCTTGCGCGTTCTGGTCGAAGCCGGCCGAGGCGCCGGTGCGCGTCGGGGATCGTGGTCCTTCAAACGTGCTGATGGTGCAGAACCTGCGGGATCCGGCGACCCCGCTGGCAGGCGCCCTGCAGATGCGGCGTGCGCTCGGTGACCGGGCTCGCCTGGTCACCGTCGACGCCGGCGGCCACGGTGTGTACCCCTACGTCGCCAACCCGTGCGCCGACGCGGCGGCGACCGCGTTCCTCACCACGGGAACCCGGCCGGAGCACGACCTCAGCTGCGCGGCGAAATCCCGATGATCGTCGGGGTGCCGGGGTGCCAGGTTGTCCGGCAGCCTTCATGATGATCACCCCGGCACCCCGCAGGAAGGACGGCCGTGCTTCCGACCACCGCGCCGCAGCCGGTCCGCGGCCTCGTGATCACCGAGGTCGTGGTCCTGGCCGGGCTGAACCTCGAACTACTCGTGCGGCGACTGATCGTGCACGCCCCGGCCCCGGCGGGCGAGATCCTCTACTTCGCGGTAGGCGTGGTGATCGGTGGGCTCGCTCTGCTACGGCGGCGGTTCCCCGATCGAACGGCGGCCCTGGCTGCCTCGGCGATCGCGCTTTCGCTGGCCTGCAGCGCGGTCGGCTTCTTCGCGACACCGCTGGCCGACGTCGGCGGCGATCCGGAGGTCGCAGCGACGATGCTCCTGGTCGGAGCGGCTTGCCACCGGCTGCCACGAGGGTTCGCCGCCGCTCTTGCGGTGCTCGGCGGGCTCGCGATGGCGTCTGGGCCGGTGCTGCGGTACGGAGGCACGTCCGCGACGCTGGCCGTCGCGGTCATGTGGGCCTTGCTGTGGGGCTGCAGCGTCATGGTCGGGCTGATCTTGCGCGACGGCGACGCCCGCCGCGCGGCCGCGCAGGCAGCCGCGCGCGACCGGGAACGGCTTGAGCTGGCTCGTGAGCTGCACGACCTGGTCGCCCATCACATCACCGGCGTCGTAGTACGCACGCAGGCCGCGGGCGTGATCCTCGCCCGGGGCCCGGAGCAGGAATTGATCAAGGAGATCGAGGAGGCGGGAGCAGCGGCCCTCGGCGCGGTACGACGGCTGGTCATGATGCTGCGCAGCCCCGGGCACGACACGATCGTTCCCGCGAGCAACCTGGTCGAGACCGTCGAAGCCGCGGCCGCTCACGGCGACAACGTCACAGTGCGGCTCGCGCCGCGGCTGGCCGACCTGGTGGTCACGCCGGAAACCGTGTCGACCGTTCATCGCGTGGTGCTCGAATCACTGACCAACGTCGGCAAGCACGCCCACGACGCCCGACACGTCACCGTCGTGGTCGAACCTGCTGAAGATGGCCGGCACCTACGCGTCGAGGTGTGCAACGACGGGCTCCGCCCGGGCCGGGTGCGCCGCGCGCCGGGCGGCTACGGCCTGATCGGGATGGGCGAGCGGATCGCAGCGCTGGATGGCAGGCTGACCGCCGGGCAGCACGGGGATCGCGGCTGGCGGGTCCTCGCCGAACTACCGCTGCCCGAAGGGGGAACGTCACGGTGACCCTGCGAGTCCTGCTGGCCGACGACCAGGCCATGGTGCGCACCGGGTTCCGGCTGATCTTGGAGCGGGTGCCTGGCGTCGAGGTGGTCGGCGAGGCCGGCGACGGCCGGCAGGCGGTCCAGCTGGCCCAGGAGCTGCGGCCCGACGTCACGCTCATGGACATCCGCATGCCCGTCCTCGACGGCTTGGATGCCACCCGTCAGCTGGCCGGCCCAGACGTCGAGGATCCGCTGCGCGTCCTGGTCGTCACCACCTTCGACCTCGACGAGCTGGTCCACGAGGCCCTCTGCGCCGGCGCCTGCGGCTTCCTGCTGAAGGACGCCGGCCCAGGTCTGCTGGTCGAGGCGGTGAATGCGGCTGCGAACGGCGAAGCACTCGTCTCACCGTCGATCACCACTCGGCTGCTCGCTCACTTCACCGCGTCCCCGGCCCGCCGCAACGCCCGCCGCGCCGATCCGCCCCTGAGTCAGCGGGAGCTCGAGGTCACCCAGGCCATCGCCCGGGGCCGGACGAACGCCGAGATCACCGAGCAGCTGATGATCTCGCTGTCGACGGTCAAGACGCACCTCGCCTCGATCCAGCGCAAGATCGCGGCTCGCAACCGCACCGAAATTGCGGTCTGGGCATGGGAATCCGGCCTGGTGCGCTAAACCGACAGCATCGTCTGGTACGGCGCGGCGGATGATCGCCGCCCGCGTCTTGTCCTGGCACGTCGGGCCGACCGGCCAGTGGGTCTCACCCGTTGAGGGCACTCATGCCGCGTCCTCGCGGTGGCACGATGGTAGTCGCCGGACGACCCAGACGGCGACGGTCCACTCGGCTGCGGCCACCATCGCGCCGCACCGCTCCCGCAGTGCGGGGTTCACCCTGCACTTCCGTTCGGTGACCCCCACCGGTGGGGTCGCGCGTTGAGTCGAGTCCTGGAACAACAGCGGCTCTTTCGCCGCAGCACCGTGTCCGGCCCCAGGGGCAACTCCAGCCGTGGGACCACCGCGTTGCCAGTGATGGGACCGGCGGCAGAAGCTGGTCCACCGACAGAACATGTTCCAGATCCGCCGGTGGACCGATCATGGCGACGGCGACCCGAACGTCCGGATATGCCGACGCGCGGATGGACTCAGTAACGAACTCGCCGAGCCGGTCACGGTGAACCCGGACTGTGCGGCAAGCCGGCGTGGTGTTCCAGGAACCGCGCGACCTCCGACGCATCCTCGAGCGGCAGCGGGTAGATCACCAGGCGGTCCACTCCAAGCTCGGCGTAGCGCTGCGCAGAACGAGGTTCCACCACCACCGGATCCAGTGGCAGGTAACTGATCTCCAGCTTTCCCAGCCGCTCCGGGCGCTCGACCTCGCTCGCGGCCTGCCGTAGGCCGGCCAGGTGCCGGGGCAGGTCATCGAGCGTGCCGTTGCCGAACCAGCCGTGGCCGCGGGTGATCGCGCGGCGGAAGGCGGCCCGGCTGTGACCGCCGATCACGATGCGCGGCCCGCCTCGCCGGGCCGGGCGGGGATGCGCGTCGACGTTCCGAAACTCGACGAACCGGCCCTGGTACGCGGGAGCCGGGTCGGTCCACAACGTCGTCATCGCATCGAGGTATTCATCGGTACGGCGGCCTCGTTCGGACATCGCGACGCCGACCGCGCGCATCTCGGGTTCGAGGTATCCGGCGCCGACGCCGAGCAGCAAGCGGCCACCGCTGAGCACGTCCAGGCTCGCGGCCTGCTTGGCGAGGACAAGCGGGTTGCGTTGCGGCAAGATCACGATCCCGGTCCCGAGCTCCAGCCGCCGGGTGACGGCCGCGACGTAGGACAAGTGGACCAGGGGGTCGAGAATCGGGTCGGTCGGCTCCATCGGCGCCGCCGCCACCCGGGGGCTGGGCAGCACCACATGGTCACCGGCCCACCACGACGAATAGCCGAGATCCTCGGCCAGCCGCGCCAGCTTGACCGTCTCGGCCGGGCCCAGCGTGGCTTTCGCGTTCAGTCCCGACACTCCCAGTTCCATTACCCGTGCCCTCCTGCCGTCGATGATCACTTCCCATCGTCGGGCAGCCCGGGACCGGCCGTCCAAGACTTGCGGCTATAGCCTGTGGCTATGGATGTCCACGTCCGGGATCTGCGCTACTTCGTCGCGGTGGCCGAAGAGCTCAGCTTCACCAGGGCAGCCCACCGGCTGTTCATCGCCCAGCCGTCGCTGAGCAAGCAGATCCGCCGGCTGGAAACCTCGTTGCAGGTCGCGCTGTTCGAACGGGACCACCGCGCCGTCGCGCTGACCGCCGCGGGCGCGGCGCTGCTGCCGCAGGCCCAGCGGATCATCGAGCAATGGGCGGTTGCGCAGAGCGCGGTCTTCGACGCGGTCACCGCACAGCACACCACCCTGACAGTCGGCTTTCACACGAGAATCGGCCGTGGTCTCATCCCCCACGTCACGGCCGGGATGGCGACATCGCTGCCGGGCTGGAAGCTACTGTTCCGGCAAGTCCCCTGGAGTGACCCCACCGTCGGACTCTCCAGCGGCGAGGTGGACGTCGCCATCGCCTGGCTACCGATCCCGGACGACGGCGAGTACTCGTGGAAGGTCGTCGCCAGCGAGGAGCGCTGGGTGGCCCTGCCCGCCGGTCACCGGCTCGCGCCCCGAGCGGTCGTCCCGCTGGGTGAGCTCGCCGACGAGCCCTTCGTCGCGCTCCCCCGCACGGCAGGACCGCTTCGCGAGTTCTGGCTGGGAAACGACCAGCGCCCGGCACCGGCCCGGATCGTCGCCGAGGCCGAAACCGCCGAGGAATCCCTCGAAGCGGTCGCCTCAGGACTCGGGGTGGTGCTGCTGTCCGCCGGCAACGCCGAGATCTATCAGCGCGACGACATCGTGTGCCGCCCCGTGACCGGGCTCAGCCGTTGCGAACTCGCTGTGGCCTGGCGAGCCAAGGACGACCGTCGCGCCGTGCATGTCGTTGTCGAAGCGTGCACACGATGCCTCTGCGGCGAATCGGACACCACCTCTTCCGCCGGGTAGCGAGACCGCCGCTGGCCCCGCCGGCTGCAGATTCCACCCAGCGTCTGTCATCCGCCGGGGTGATGCACATACTCGAAGGCGCCATTCCGGGCGTTCGCGTGTTCGAACATCCGCTGAAGCGAGTCGACGACGCCACGTTCGTCGCCATGAACCTCGTAAGCGTTGCTGACCAATTCGGTCACCACCAATACCGCGTCGTCGACGTGCGCCGGGCTGAGCGCCTGCAGAGCTTGCCCGGTCCACCACCGGCCGCTGCCCACCAGAGGAAGTCTCCATTGCTTCTGGCGCAGGTCGAACTGGGCCGGGGTGGACGCGACCCGATCAGCATCGGCGATGAACAGCGTTTCTTCCTCGGGGACGGTGACGGTGTCGTCCTGCGCGCGACCGCGCCCGGCACGCGAGGACGGATTCGCTTGGGCGACGTGCACGGCCGAGTGCTTCCGGCGTTCGCCGAGCCGGGCACCGCCACCGTGAACAAGCCCCGGTGATCGGCGCCACCATCGTCGGCTATCGCGGCGGAGTGAGTTGGATATAGCAACCGAGGCGCAGTTCGACAACCAGCCCTTGCCAGTGGGCGCGACAGACGACCGAGAACTCATCGGCCGTCTGGGCCGGCACCCAGGCCGTCTGCCCAGACATCACGTGCCCGCTTACTGTGGGTACACGTCTGTCTGGATCGTGTCGACGTCGTCCGCGGGAACCTCGTAGCCCAGGTCGTCGATGAACGCCACGTGCACCGGCCGGCCCGTCCGACGGGCCCGGCGCTCGATGCTCGGCCCGTCGGACCACGGCAGATGAGCGTCACCCCACTGCTGCAACGCGCCGACCACGACGTGGAGGGCACGGCCCGCGTCGGTGAGGTGGTACTCGTGCCTGATCCGGCTGCCCGGCTCCTGGTACGGCGTGCGGGTCATCACCCCGAACTCGACAAGGGTGGTCAACCGGTCGCTCAGGACGTCGGCTGCTACACCGAGTGACTGCCGGAAGTCCGCGAACCTGGTGATCCCGACCAGTGCGTCCCGGATGATCAGCAACGTCCACTTCTCGCCGAGGACCCCCAGGCTCCTGCTGACGGAGCACGTCGACTCCTGCATCCTGACGTCAGCCATACCTCGAAGATACACCTAGGTCGGTGTTCCGGTCCCAGTTGGGACACGACGCTACAGCGACCGCGCGGCCTCGACGATGACCGACGCGACGTCGTCCGGCCGGGACACGGCGCTCGAGTGGGACCCGCCGTCGAGTTCGGTGACCCTGGCACCGATCGCCTTGGCCCGATCACGCTGGTAGCCGGGGTGGATGGTGCGGTCCGCGGTGGGAATGATCCACCAGCTGGGCAGGCTCTTCCAGGCCGGTTCGACCGAGAGTGGTTCACCGAAGGCGAGCGCCGAGGCGGGGCGCTGGGTCGCGGCCCCGACCGCTGCTTGCTCTTCGGTCAGGTCGGCCGCGAAGAGCTCACGGTACTTGTCCGGAGCCAGGGTGAACTCGGGAAGATCGGCTCCGGGGTAGGTCCACGGCCGAAGCGCCTCCCCCAGTCCGGTGTCCGGGTAGTCCGCCGTCGCGTTCTGCGCGTTCTCGCCTTCGCCGAGTCCGAAGGCGGCGAGGAAGACCAGTCCCTTGACGTTGGGGGGCCTTGGTGCCCGCGTAGGTGATCACCGGGCCGCCGTAGCTGTGGCCGACGAGGACGACGTCTCCGCCGGTCTGCGCCGCCTGAGAGGCGACGTATTCACCGTCGGCGGTCAACCCTCGCAGCGGGTTGGCCACCGCGCGGGCTTGCACCCCGGCCACGCCGAGCCGGGCGATGACGCCGGACCAGGCAGATCCGTCGGCGAAGGCACCGTGAACGAGGAGAACTATCGGCGACATCCGGGACCTCTTCTTCCGAGCCGCTCCTGGCGGCGGGCAACCATGACGAACGAACCGGGCTGCATCGCCCATCAGGATCCAGCTGAGCCATTCCTACGCTTCGGTGGCGAAGTGTCAAACTCAGGCAGGTCAATTCACGATCCAGACCCCGGCCGGCGGTCGCTGATTCCGTGGAATACCGAAGCCGACGCGGTCAGGCCGCAAGACCGTCCACAGTCCACAGTTGTCCGCTTGTCCCCGACTCCAGCCGGGCGAGCAAGCCGGCGGCCGCTCGCTCCTCGGAGATCAACCGGCCGGACTCGTAGGAGTGCATGAAGCGCGCGTGCAGCTCCGGACCGATGGCTTCCGGCGCCTGATCGCGGATCCAGGCCTGCATGCCGGTGTCGACCACCCCCGGCCGGTACGCGTTGACGGTGACGCCGGTACCCACGAGCTCGGCGGCGAGATTGATCGTGTGCGCCTCGAGCGCGGCTTTGGTTGCCACGTAGGTGGTTCCGCCGATCATGTCGGCCGGACGCACTGCCAGGCCGGACGACACGTTGACGATGCGACCCCACCCTCGTTCGACCATCGGGGGGATCGCCGCCGCGCTCAGCGCCACGACGGCGACGGCGTTGATCGTGAACGCGTCGAGGACATCCGCCGGCGAGAGGTCGGCCGTCGGCCCCAGCGGCGCGACCGTCGCGGCGTTGTTGATCAGGATGTCGGCGTCTTCGTGGCGCAGCTTGCCCGCGACCCACTGCACCTGGGCGGCGACAGCGAGATCGGCGACGTGAGTGCTGACCCGGCGTCCCTTTCCCGCCACCGTCCGGCCGACCTCGCGGGTGGCGCCGGTCACCGCGGCCGTTTTTCCTGCGAGGTTCGATGTCATGGGAAAGGGGCCTTTCTGGGCCAAGGAAGTACGGATCCGGTGAAACAGCACAGCACAGAACTCACGATTCCGGCCCAGCAGGACGCCGGATCGGCCGCACCGCAAGAAATGCTGTTGTAGCGTTCGCCGGGCGGCCGGAAAGGAGCCTGGAATGCTGACTCTGGAAGAAGCGGTGAGCATCGCCGAAGGCGAGAACGGCATCGCCGTGGCAGCCACCCTGAGGGCGGATTCGACCATTCAATCGTCTCTGGTGAACGCCGGTGTGCTCGCCCACCCTTCGACCGCCGAGAAGGTGCTGGCGTTCGTCACCTACGGCCGGGTGAAGATCGCCAACCTCCGCGCCCGTCCCCAGATCGCGGTCACCTTCCGCACGGGCGGGACCTGGGCGACGGTGGACGGGACCGCGGAGCTCGCCGGCGCCGACTCGCCGCAGGATTGGCTCGACCCGGAAGGACTTCGCCGGCTGTTCCGCGATGTCTTCACCGCGGCCGGCGGCGAGCACGACGACTGGGACGAGTACGACCGCGTCATGGCGGAACAGCGTCGCACCGTCGTCCTGGTCCGCCCGACGCGGATCTACAGCAACTGACCCGGGAATCGAGGGAACGACCGTGATCGCCAGCGCGACAGCATCCTGGCAAGGCACCTTCCACCAGGGCGACGGCACCATCTCGACGTCGTCGACGACATTGCGGAATCACCCCTACACCTTCGCGAGCCGATTCGAGGGAGCCGAAGGCGGAAATCCGGAAGAGCTGCTCGCCGCCGCGCACGCGGCCTGCTACAACCACACGGTCGCCAACATCCTGCTCAAGCGTGAACTGCCGGCCGGGTTTCTGACGACGATCGCGCAGGTCGACATGGGCTCCGACGCGGTGACACCCGGCATCCGTGGTGTGCATCTCATCGTCCACGCGGTACTGCCCGGAGTGACCGCGGAGCAGTTCCAGGAGATCGCCGAACGCGCCTTGCGCACCTGCGCGATCTCGAAGGCCCTGTCCGTGCCCGTCACCCTCGACTCCGTGCTCGAGAACTGAACCGGAGCCTTCGGCAGCTTTGCCGCTCTGCCCTCCGGGTCGATCGCGGAGTAGAGTTGGTGAACAGGATTCAGCTTCCGTCGCCGCGCCGCTCCCACACCCGAAGGCGGACACCGCATGCCGATCGCGAAACTGCAGAACACCAGCTGTTCGGTCTCACGAAGTCTGGCGATCCTGGGCGAGCGGTGGACCGTGCTCATTCTCCGGGACGCCTTGGAGGGCTTCACCCGCTTCGAGGAGTTCCGCGGTTCCCTGGGGCTCGCGGCCGACGTGCTCAGTGACCGGCTGAGCACGCTGGTCGAGTACGGGCTGATGACCCGCGTCTCCTATCGGGAACCAGGTCACCGAGCACGTCACGAGTACCACCTGACCGACGCCGGACGAGAGCTGCACGTGATCGTCGGCGGCCTCCAGCTGTGGGGAGACTCCCACCTTCCCTGGCCCGGTGGCCCGAGCACGTTCCGCCGATCGGCCCGCACTGGCGAGGCCCTGCGCGTCGCGTTCGTCGATCAGAAGGGCCGGGCGGTGCCCCTCGACGAGGTTCGCACCCTCCACACGAACGGCTACCCCTCGCGTGGCTGAATCCGGATCGCGAAAACCATCTGAGTAGTTATTGCCAACTCAGATAGGTAGCCTGAGGCCATGACCTTCCTCGACGACTTCACTCCCAAGCACTTCCGGCTCACCGCCGAATCCGACACGTTCTGGCGCGTCACGTTCGACAACCCGCCCGTCAACGTCATCGGGCCCGACCTGATGAGCGACCTCAAGCAGCTGCTCACCGAGCTCGAGACCAACGACACGGTCAACGTCGTCGTCTTCGACAGCGCCGACCCGGACTTCTACCTGGCGCACTACGACCTCGCACCGGATCCCGCGATCGCCGAGGCGCTGCCCAGCCCCACCGGCTACCCGGCCTGGGTGGACATCACCGTCCGCATCAGCAAGCTCGCCGCCGTCACGATCAGCGCCATCCGCGGGATCGCCCGGGGCGCGGGCAGCGAGTTCGTCCTCGCGACCGACATCCGTTTCGCCAGCCGGGAAAAGGCGATCCTGGGCCAGATGGAGGTCGGGTTCACGGCCGTTCCCGGAGGTGGCGCCGCCGGCCGGCTCCCCGCACTGGTCGGTCGCGGCCGGGCGTTCGAGATCCTGCTCGGCGGCGGTGACTTCGACGGCGTCCAGGCCGCCGAGTACGGCTACGTGAACCGCGCGATCCCCGACGACGAGTTCGTCGCCTTCGTCGACGCCTACGCCACGCGCGTGTCGAAGTGGGACCACCGCGTCCTCGGTGAGCTCAAGGACTTCATCAACAAGTACACCCGCCTGCCCGACGAGGAGTACCCGCTGCACTCGGACAAGTTCTGGGAAGCCGCGGCCCTTCCCGGGTTCCAGACGATCGCGGCGCGGCTGTTCGAGGCGGGCCTGCAGCAGCGCAGCCCGCTCGAGTACAACCTGGGCGACGACATCGCCGAGATCTCGGCCAAGGCCGCGGCGGAAGGGAAGTAGCGGACGTGCGCTACTCGACGTTCGGGCGGCGCACCGGTCTCCGGGTGTCGGAGTTCGCGCTGGGCACGGCGAACTTCGGCACCGGCTGGGGTTCGGGGGCCAACACCGCCGAGTCCAAGCGGATGCTCGACCGCTACGCCGAAGCCGGCGGGAACTTCCTCGACACCGCGGAGAACTACCAGGCCGGCGAGTCCGAGAAGTTCCTCGGCGACCTGCTTCGCGCCGACCGGGAGCACTTCGTCCTCGCCAGCAAGTTCGGCTTCGGCGCCGAGGCGGATCCCGGGATCTCGGGCACCGGCAACAGCCGGCGTAAGATGGTGCGTGCCGTGGAAGCGAGTCTCGAGCGGCTACAGACGGATTACCTCGACCTGTACTGGGTGCACGCTCCCGATTCCGTGACGCCCACCGAGGAGATCGTCAGGGGGTTCGACGACCTCGTCCGCGCGGGAAAGATCCTGCACGGCGGGCTGTCCAACTTCCCCGCCTGGCGTGTCGCGCGGGCCGCGACGATCACCGAGCTGCGCGGCATCGCACCCCTGGTCGGTGTCCAGGCCGAGTACAGCCTGGCCGAGCGGACCGCCGAACGCGATCTGCTGCCGATGGCCGAAGGCCTCGGGCTCGGCGTCGTGCTCTACTCCCCGCTCGCGGGTGGCCTGCTCACCGGCAAGTACCGCTCGGGCGCCGAGGGCAGGCTCACCACCTGGAAGTCGGTCATCCACGTCGAAGACGACGCGCAGAAGGTGTCCGTCGTGGACACGCTCCTGAAGGTCGCGGCCGATCTCGGCAGGCCGCCGGCCGAGGTCGCCACCGCCTGGGTGCGCGAACGCGGCCGGCGGGCCGCGACCACGGTGCTGCCGATCATCGGCCCGAGGACCGTAGGCCAGCTCGACAGCTACCTCGCGGCGCTGGACCTCGAGCTGTCCGACCAGCAGTACCGCGAGCTGGACGAGGTCAGTGCCGTGCGCGGCGGCGTTCCGCATGACATCGTCACGCAGACCGCCGACGCGCTTCTCGGCGGCCACGGCGCCGACTTCGACCGTCCGGCGCCCGTCGCCTGAGGACGATCCTGTCACGTAATCCCCACAGCCGGCCAAGACATCGAGAGAGGACGGCCGTTGTCCCAGGTCTCCGACTCCGCGGGACAGACCGCGTGGCGGCACGCCGTGTCCCGCCGCGTGCGGCGTTTCGCCGAATCCGAAGCCGGTGGCGCGGTGGCGCTGCTGGCGTGTGCCGCGCTCGCGCTCCTGTGGGCGAACCTGGGCCCGGGCACCTACGAGGCCGTGTGGCGCACCCCGCTGTCGGTGTCGTGGGACGGTCACGGCATCGACCTGAGCCTGCGTGAATGGGTCAACAGTGGACTGATGGCCTTCTTCTTTTTCGTGGTGGGGCTGGAAGCTCGCCGCGAATTCGACCTCGGCGAGCTGCGCGACCGCAGCCGGCTGATCCTGCCCCTCGCGGCCGGGCTCGCCGGGATGGCGGTGCCCGCCCTCGTCTACCTGCTGGTCACCGCCGGCGGCCCCGCCGCGCGGGGCTGGGGCGCCGCGATTTCGACCGATACCGCGCTGGCGCTGGGTCTGCTCGCGCTGTCCGGGGTCGGTTCGAAGCCGCTCCGGTCGTTCCTGCTCGCCATCCTCGTGGTCGACGACATCGTGGCCCTGGTCGTGATCGCCGTCGCCTACACCGACCGGCTCCGGGTCACCGCGCTGCTGTTCGTCGTCGCCGTCGTGGTCGTGCTCGTCGTCGTCCGGACGGCCGGGGTCCGCAACGGTGTCGTCTACTTCGTCATCGGCATCGCCGGGTGGATCGGCCTGCTCGAATCGGGCATCGACCCGGTGACCGCCGGCCTGGTACTCGGGTTGCTGACCTGGGCGTACCCGGCCGCCCGCACGGACCTCGAGGAGGCCATCGGCCTGGTGCGCGCGTTCCGCGAGCAGCCCACCGCCGACCTGGCCCGCTCGGCCCGGCTGGGACTGCGGTCGGCCATCTCCCCCAACGACCGGATGCTGCGGCAGTTCTCCCGCTGGGTGACCTACGTGGTGGTGCCGCTGTTCGCGCTCGCCAACGTGGGCGTCACCGTGACGCCGGAGTTGCTGGCCAAGACCGTCACGTCGCCGATCGTCCTCGGGATCGTGCTCGGCTATGTGGCCGGGAAGCCGCTCGGCGTGCTCGGGATGTCCGCGGTGGTCACCTTCGTTTCGCGGGGCCGGCTGCGACCGCCGGTCGGCTGGGTGGCGGTCGCCGGGCTGGGCGCGATCGCCGGCGTGGGGTTCACGGTCACGTTGCTGATCGCCACGCTGGCGTTCCGCGGTCCCGAGCTCGACGAGGCGAAGCTCGGCGTGCTCTCCGCCGCCGTGCTCGCCTTCGCGATCAGCAGGCTGGTCTTCGCCGTCGGGAGCCGGCTCGGCTCGCGGGCGCTGCTGGGCACCGCTCCGGCGCTGATCGACCTGACGGACCCGGTGGACCCCGGCCGTGACCACGTCCGCGGGCCGGCCGACGCGCCGGTCACCGTCGTCGAGTACGGCGACTTCCAGTGCGAGTTCTGCGGCCGGGCGGAGGGCGCGGTGCGCGAGCTGCTCGCGGAGCGTGCCGACGTCCGGTACGTCTGGCGCCACCTCCCCCTGGCCGAGGTCCACCCGCAGGCCTTGCTCGCCGCCTACGCCGCCGAGGCCGCCGGGCGGCAAGGTGCCTTCTGGGCGATGCACGACCTGCTGCTGGCCCACCAGGACGACCTCACGTTCCCCGCGCTGGTCGGCTACGCCGGGGAAGCCGGCCTGGACGTCGAGCGCTTCCGCGGAGATCTCGCGCAGCGCCACGGGCAGGACGTGATCGCGGAGCACATCGACTCGGCCGACCGCAGCAGCGTCTCCGGCACGCCGACGTTCTTCGTCAACGGCCGGCGGCACCACGGGGCCTACGACATCGCCGCGCTCACCGCCGAAGTGGACGTCGCCCTGGCCCGGGTGGCCACCGAAGTGACCACCCGGGCCGGTCGAAGTGGACGACGCCGGTAGCGGGCCGGCCACCGCCGGCGTTCTTCAGCCCCTCAGCCGGGATTCGGTGTGCCGGAGCCACTCGAGCGTGATCCGGGCGACCTCAGCCCAGCCGCTGTCGAACACCAGTGAATGACCGCGTCCCGGTACGGCCCGGTATTCGGTGTTCGTGCCGGGCCGGTAGAGCTCGGCGGCCTGGCGGGCCACGACCTCGGGGATGGTGTGGTCGCGCTCGCCGCCGAGGATCAGCAGCGGCCCGCGTCCGCTGTCGTCGAGGTCGACTTCGGTCGGCGACAGCGGGTCCTTCTTCGCCCCGGTGAGGTCGAAGACCGGCTTTCCCGGTCCGGGGATGATCCACCGGTCGTAGAGGCGGTCGGACTCGGCGCGCTCGAGGGCGTTGCCGAAGCCGTAGCGGAACTGCCGCCGGCTCAAGGTGACCGCGCCCGTCGCGTTGGACTTCTTGCGCAGCACCGGAAGTGCCGAGCGGATCTGCGGGAACGGCAGTGCCCGGACGCCCTTGACCGGCGCCGGATCGATCGCGACCGCCGCCACGGCCGCGCCCGAGGCGAGCAGTTTCTGCGCGACGAGGCCGCCGAAGGAGTGTCCGATGACGACCGGAAGTTCGGGCAGCCCCTTGATGAGCCGCTCGAAGTGCTCGGTGATCTCGCGGACGCCGAAGCCCGCCACTCGCGCCGGGTCACGCCGGGTCAGCTCGACGGTGTCCGACTCTCCGGGCCAAGCAGGGGCTTCTGCTTGGTAGCCCTCGGCCGTGAACAGGTCGACCCAGGGCTGCCACGCCGAAGCGTGCACCCACAGGCCGTGGATGAAAACGACGGGAATGGCCACTGTGGACTCTTTCTCCTTCATCGCGCCGAGGCGGCGCGCTCGATGAGTGCGGCCACGGCCGCCGGCACTTCCAGCATGGCCAGGTGCCCGGTCGCCGCGGTGACGACGACGCCGTGTGCGCGGGCGGCTTCGGCGAACTGTTCGGCGGGCGGGATGATCTGGTCGGCGGTGCCGACGAGGAACCAGCTGCGGATGGTCTTCCACGCGGGCACGCCCGAAGGCTCGCCGAGCGCGCCTGCCGCGGCGGGCGTCTGTGCGGCGGCCAGTTGCCGGGCGGTCTGCCGCGGCAGCCGGCCGGCGAAGGCCTGGGCGAACAGCGGGCGCTTGACGTACAGGTCGGGGTCGCCCGCGGGCGCCGAGGGGTCCTGGACGACGTCGAAGACGGTGGCCGGGTCACCGGCCAGCCGCGAACCGGGCTTGGCCGCGCTCAGCTGCGCGGTCGACTCCCCTTCCGCGGGCGCGAACGCGTCGATGTAGGCCAAGGCCTGGACGCGCGGCGCTTGGGTGGCCGCGTTGGTGATCACCGCGCCGCCGTAGGAGTGGCCGACGAGCACCACCGGCCCGGTGGTGGCCTGGTTGACGAACGCGGCGACGGTCGCGGCGTCGCCGACGAGACCGCGTACCGGGTTGGGTGCGGCGAGCACGGTGTAGCCGTCGCGTTGCAGCCGCTCGGTCACCGGCGCGAAGCTCGACGCGTCCGCCCACGCGCCGTGCACGAGAACGACGGTCGGCCTGCCGGCTGCGGGAGGACTCGACGTATCGGGAGACGCGGACGGCTCGGCACTCGCCGGGCCACTGGCAACCACCGCGGCGGCGGCCAGGCCGACGACGGTGAGCGCGGCGGTTCGCACGCGCGGCCGGATCGGGAAGAGGGACATCGGGGTTCTCCTGGGGAGGGGGCGTTTTCACGAAGAACGTTTGTTCTCCCTCTTGCAGACAAACATCGCTAGCTGACTCTGTCAAACCAAGTCAGCGTCTCGCATCGTGATTCCGATACCCATGAGTATTGCGATTCCACTTCTGGCTAAGTTTGTAATGACAACTTATCGGCTAACGTGACGTCACTTCCCCACTCCGAGAAGGGCCCTTATGACCGGCAAAGACGTTGCGGCCCAAGCCACCGAGCTGCTCCGGCTGCACCGCGATCCCCAGCTCCTGAGGGTGGTCAACGTCTGGGACGTGATCAGCGCGAAAGTCGTCAGTGGAACCGACGGCACCACGGCGCTCGCGACCGCGAGCCATTCGATCGCGGCATCCCGCGGGTACGAGGACGGGGAGAACATCCCCGTGGCCGAGATGCTCGACGAAGTCGGGAGGATCACCTCCGCGACCGAGCTGCCGGTCACGGCCGATCTCGAAGGCGGTTACGGCAATGCGCCGGAGACCGTCCGCCGCGCGATCGCCGTCGGGGTGGCCGGCGCCAACATCGAGGACCAGATGAAGCCGCTCGCCGAGGCCGCGGCCCAGGTCGAGGCGATCATGAAAGCCGCGACGGCCGAAGGGGTGCCGGACTTCGTCCTCAACGCCCGCACCGACGCGTTCGCCAAGGCCGGCGACCGCGACCCGGCGGACGTGCTCGCCGACGCCGTCCGGCGCGGCAGGGCGTTCCTCGACGCCGGTGCGCCCGTCGTCTTCGTGCCCGGGAACCTGTCCGACGACCAGATCGCCACGCTGAGCGACGCGTTCGGTCCCCGGCGGCTGACCGTCGTCGGCCTGCCCGGGCTGCCGGCTCAGGACCGTCTCGCCGAACTTGGTGTCGCCCGGATCTCCTACGGACCCCTTTCCCAGCGAGTCGCGCTGACCGCCCTCGCCGAGCTCACCGAGTCCATTCGCGACGGTGGCCGCATTCCCGCCGGCACCCGGCCACTCAACTGAGGATTCACCCACTGGAGCAGTCATGACCGACCGCGCTTGGCCGCTTGACTTGATCGCCCTGGCGGCGACCTCGGCCGTCGCGGTGGCCGTGGTGTACCTGCCCCACTCCCAGCGGGCTCGTCGGGTCCCCGGCGTCGAGCCGCTTCTCGGTCGGCGGTGACGGCAGCGACTGGCTGGTGGACGCCTTGATCCTGCACGGAACCACCGACAAGATCGCCCGAGGAATCACCGCGCACCTCGACGCCGGTGCCGACCACGTGAACATCCAGGTCCTCGATGAGACCCCCTGGCCCTCGCTCGAGCGCTGGCAGAGGTCCTTCTCTGACGAACCGAGCCGGCGTGGCCCGCTGGGCGGACCACGCCGGCTCGGTGGTTCACACGCCGGTCGTGCCCAGCGCCGAATGCACGGAGCTGATGGCACTGGCCCCTTCGCCGACGGCGGCCGCGACGCGCTTCATCGATCCGGCTCGCACGTCTCCGGCGGCGAACACCCCCGGCTGGCTCGTCTCGAAGGGCAGGGGACGGCGCCCGAGCTTCTGCCAGGCCTCCCCCAGCTCGGTGTCGTCGACCCGGGCGTCGGTCAGGATGAAACCCCGCCGGTCCGCGGCGATGCCGGTCATCCATTCCGTGGCCGGGGTCGCGCCGATGAAACAGAACAGGCCGACGCAGGCTTGCTCCCGGGTGTAGGCGTTGCCGTCCGGGTCGGTGCCGCTGATGTCGATGCGCTCCAGGCTGGTGTCTCCGTGCAGAGCGGTCACCTGCGCGCTCGTCCGGACCTTGACCCGGGGGTGGTCCACGATCCGGTCGGCCAGGTAGGCGGACATGCCGGCGTAGAGGTCGGCGCCCCGCACGACCAGCGTGACCGGGCTTCCCCGCTCGGCGAGGTAGAGCGCGGCCTGGCCGGCCGAGTTCGCCCCGCCCACCACGGCCGCCGGATTCGGGCCGCACGCTCGCGCCTCGAGTTCCGTCGCCGCGTAGTAGATGCCGGCGCCCTCGAACTCGCTCCACCGCTCCAGCGGCAGGGCTTTGTACCGGGCCCCGCTGGCGATCACCACCGCGCGGGTGTCGATCGGCGTGCCGTCCTCGAGCACGACCCGCAGGTGGTCCCCGCTTTCGGTGTCCAGGCGGGCGACCT
Organism: Amycolatopsis sp. NPDC005961; assembly: GCF_040629235.1. Lineage (NCBI taxonomy): Bacteria > Bacillati > Actinomycetota > Actinomycetes > Pseudonocardiales > Pseudonocardiaceae > Amycolatopsis > Amycolatopsis sp. NPDC005961. The sequence goes on from NZ_JBEXVF010000038.1 coordinate 75,742, forward strand.
GGCAGGGGCTCGCGATGCGCGCGCCGAACTTCTGCGCCTGGATCGTCGCGCGCCCGGTCAGTTCGGCGCCGCTGATGCCCGAGGTGAACCCCAGGTAGTTCTCGATCCGCGAGCTCGCGGCCGCCTGGCCGCCCGTGGCGACCGTGTCGAGCAGGAGCGTGTCCAGCCCCTCGGACGCGCCGTAGACGGCCGCGGCCAGACCGGCGGGCCCACCCCCGACCACCACCACGTCCAGCAGCTGACCGGGCCTGGGGTGGTAGGAGTAGCCGAGGTGCTCGGCCAGCTCACCGGGAGTCGCCCGCTTAAGCACCGCCGTGGCCGTCACCACCGCGGGGAGATCGTCGGCCGTCAGGTTCGCCGCGAGGGCGAGAGCACGCCCTGCGGGCGACTCGATGTCCGTCCAGGTGTGCGGGAGCTGCTGGCGGGCGACGTAAGTGCGCAGGGCCAGCGCCGCGGCCGACGTCTCCGCGCCCAGGAGCTCGACACTCCGCGCGCCCTCGTTCGCGCGCAGGACCTGCCGGCGGGCCAGCAGCGCGCGAAGAACGACGTCCGAGAGTTCGCCATCGGAACTCATCAGCCTGCGGAACGCGTCCGGGCCGACGCGATACACGGCTCCGGCCTCCGCGACGCGTGAGTCCAGATAGGTCGCCTGCCCGGTCAGCAGGTTCAGCTCGCCGCTGAACTGGCCCGGGCCGTAGCTCGCGACCACGGTGCCCGGATCGTCGCCTTGGCCGCGACGGAGGATTTCGGTGCGTCCCCGCTCGACCAGGATCAGGTCGCAGGACACCTCGCCGGCGCGGAACAGCCATTCGCCGGCCTGGACATCGTGGGCTTCGCCGTAGGTCTTCAGCCGCTCCCATTGAGTGCGGGTGAAGGTCGGGGAGGCGGGGTTCGCCTGTGGTGCCGACATGTCGCTCCTGATTCGTCGTCGGACGGTGCCGGCCGCCGCTGGGCAGCGCCCGAAGTCCCTCTGAGCTGGAGTTTCCAACTTAGCAAGGTGAGTTGCAGAAACCAACTCAGATGAGTCCGCCCACAGTGAACAGATGAAGTGCGCTCTTGGGCGCCTATTGCCCACCGAACGCAGTCTTGCTAGCTTGGTTTTACCAATTCAGATGCTCTGCACCCCTTCGCACCTTCCAGCCCGCGGCAGCACGCAGGAGATCACCATGAGCGTCACCGCTACCCGGACCACCGACGAGACGATGCCGAGCGGCGGACAGGACGTCGTCAGCCTGCTCCGCCGGAAAGGCACCGGGGCGTTCGAAGGCACGCTCGGCGGGGTCGAGCTTCCGCTCGCGCAGGTGGGCCGAAACCCCGACAACCCGCCGTCCCGGTACCGCAACATCGACCGCCTGGCGAACAGCGTCCAGACCTGGGGACTCATCCAGCCGATCGCCGTCGTCCCGATCGACGCCTGGCTCGCCGAGCACCCGGCCCACGCCGGGCACCCCGACCTGGCCGGTACCGGCTTCGTCGTATCGGCAGGCAACCGGCGGCACCTGGCGCACCAGATCGCCGGGCTGGGTTCGATCTCCGCGGTGCTCCGGGAAAACCACGGCGGGAAGCTCACCTCGGCGCTGATCCCCATCATCGAGAACGCCGAACGGCAAGATCTCGGCCCGATCGACCAGGCCGTGCAGTTCCAGGTCCTGGTGGACCTGGGGATGTCACAACGGCAGATCGAGGCCGCGACACCGTTCAGCCAGAGCCACATCAGCAAACGCCTCAGCCTTCTCGCCCTGTCGGACACGCTGAAAGCGGCCGTCAACACCGACCAGCTGGAAGTCGGGCAGGCGCTGGCGCTCGTCAAGGCACCTCAAGCAGTGATCCCCGAAGACGACGCCGACGACGAGGCCCGCTGGGCCGCGCAGGAGGAAGCCTGGCGACTCATGCGTGAGAACAAGTGGACGGCCAAGGGCGCGATCGCTCACCTGGCATGGCACCGCCGGACGACAGACGAACCGGCGACCGATCGCCCGGTTGCCGGCACCGCGTCGAACGACGCCGCGGAAATCGGCACCGAGGACCCCGCGGCCCGCGACCGCACTCGCCACCGGCAGCTCCCCGCGCATCCCTCCTCGAGCCCTTCGCATGCGCGGGTCGTGGCCGCGCGTCGGCGGGAGTCGATCTGCCGGCTTCTGGTCGGGCAACGGCCGAGCGCCGCGGAGGCCGCCAAGGTCCTGGCCGACCACGTGCTCCGCGAGACCGAGCACGCGGAAGTCCGCGCGCTGGCGCATCGATGGCTGGGATCTCTCGGCTTCGGACCCGCCGGGGCCACCGCGGAAGGGTGGGAGCGTGCCGTCCGGACCAGCACGGACACGCGCGTCAGGGAGCAGGCCGCCGTCGCCTACGGATGGGCACGGCTCGAACTCGGGGCGCGCCAGGACCCCGACTCCTGGAGCGCGGACGTCCTCGAATACCTCCGCGCGCTGACCCGGGAACACGGGTACGTCCCCAGCGACGAAGAACGGAGCCTGATGCACGGCTGACGGGATTACTGTTCCCCCGGCAGATCTTCGAGGTGCGATCCCAGGTTCGACTCCAGATCGCCACGCTTCTGCAGCCCCTGCGCGAAGAGTGCCGCGACCCGACCCTGCAGCTGGTCGGTCCGCACGAACTCCTGAAAGCGCGCCGCGTCCGCGCGCACCTGGTCGATCGGCGGGAGCGTGAGGGCGTTGATCGCCCGCTTGGCGCTCAGCACCGCCTCCCTGGGGAAGGAAGCGATGCGTCTCGCGATGGCGGAGACGAGGTCGTCCAGCTCGCCGTCCGGAACCGCCTGGTTGATCCACCCGTACCGCTCGGCGTGCTCCGCGGAGTAGTCCGACGAGGTCAGCACGACCTCCAGCGCCCGGTTGCGACCGAGCAACCGCGTCAGGTGCTGCAGCGCGCCGGCCCCCGGTGGGGCGCCCATGCCGACCTCCGGCTGCCCGAACGTCGCGGATTCGCGCGACGCGAATTGCATGTCACAAGCGAGCACGAACTCGCTGCCCGCGCCGCCGACCCGGCCCCGGATCTTCGCGATCGTGACGACACCCGCCTCACTGAACCGGCGCCACAGCACCCCCAGCGACGCGTCTTCGGGACCGCCGCCCGCTTTGCCCGCCTCAGCGACGTACTGCGGCACCTTCGTCAGGTCGACGTGGGGAAGGAAGTACTCCCGGTCGGCCGAGCCGAAGACCACTACTCGCACTTCCGGCCGTTCCGGCAGGCTCAGCACCAGGCTGACGAGGTCCCGCACGAGTTCCGGTCCCACCAGGTTCAGCGGCGGGGAGTCGAAATCGACCGTCAAGACGCCATCGACCAGATCTGTTCGCAGTGTGGTGTAGGGATTCATCTCGTTCACCTTCCGATCAGGGGTTGAGCTTCTGCTGCCAGTCACGCGGGACACGATCCGCCGGCCCTGGCACGGGCTGGGAAAGCGGGTGCGACCGCGGGGGCGCCAGCGCCGGCCCATCTTCGTACACCGTCTGTTCGGCGTAGTTCCAGAACCACTCTTCGCCCGGCTCGAAGCTTTGGATGAAGGGGTGTCCGGTGTCTTCGAAATGCCGGGTGGCGTGCTGCGACGGTGAGTTGTCGCAGCAGCCGATGTGGCCGCACGCCGCGCACCGCCGCAGATGGAACCACCACCCCCCTTCCGCGAGGCACTCGACGCATCCAGTACCTGACGGCGCGACGGCCGGCTCGATCCCGGGAATGGTTTGCATGTTTTCTCTCTCCTCCACCATCAAGAACTTCTTCCCTGCTCGACTTGCCGATCCCGGCCGGCCACGGCGCCCACCACAGCCTGAGGAACGAACAGCACGAGAAGCACGACGAGCGGAACCGTCCACCCGCCGCTCGCGTCGTGCACCACACCCAGCAGAAACGGACCGGTCGCGCCGAACGTGTACCCGAGACTCTGCGCCATTCCGGACAGCTGAGACGCCGTGGCGCCGTCTGGGGACCGGAGGACGATCAGCGTCAATGCCAGGGCGAGCGCCGCCCCTTGGCCGAACCCCATGACCGCAGTCGTCACGACGTCGAGACCCGGAAACACCAGGATGCCGAATACACCGAGGGCAGTCGTCCCGGTGATCGCGAGTACCGCCCAGCTCTGCTTCCGCGTTTTGGTCGCCAGCACCGGAGCCACCAGCGCCCCGGCGATACCCGTCAGGCTGGCGATCGAGAGCATGAGCCCGGCGACCGCCGGATCGACGCCGCGCGAGGCCAGGATCTGCGGCACCCAGGAGGCCAGCGAGTAGTAGCTCAGCGACTGCAGCGCCATGAAGCCGGTGACCTGCCAGGCCAGCGGCTGCCGGCTCAGCACGGCCTTGCCCGATCGTGCGCCTCGCCCCGGCAGCCCCGCACGCAGGGCTCGCGGGATCCACGCGAACAGGGCGAGGACTGCCAAGCCACCCCACACCGCGAGCGCCCCGCGCCAGTTCATGCCGCCGGCCCGGGCGATCGGGACCGTCAGACCGGCCGCGAGCGCGGCTCCCGCCGAAATCGCCATGGTGTAGAGGCCGGTCATCAGGCCGGCCCGGTCGGCGAAATCGCGCTTGATCATCGCGGGCAGGAGGACGTTGCCGATCGTGATCGCGCCACCCACCAAGACCGTGCCGGCGAAGAGCGCGACCCGGCCGTCGAGGGCTCTGACCGCGATACCCGCACACAGCAGCAGCAATGCGACGACGAGCGCGCGTTCCATGCCGACTCGACCGGCCAGCCGCGGAACGGCCGGTGCCAGCAATCCGAAGCACAGAATCGGAAGAGCGGTCAGGATCCCGGCAGTGGTGCCCGAAAGCCCCTCGGACAGCTTGATTTCGCCGAGCAACGGCGCGACTCCGACGACCGCTGCCCGCAGGTTGACGGCGAAGAGGATGAGAGCAATTCCCGTCCACCAGGCCGTTCTCCGCGGCGACTGGAGCGCCTGACGTGTGGCAGTAATGGCCACAAGGACCTCTCATTCACATCTCGAGCCGGAGCGGTCGCCCCAGAGCGGTGATCCAGCTGACCGGCTCTTCGCGAAGAGATCCGCGCACAATGCCGTGTCCGCGTACTCGTCCGGGATCCGCTCGCCGTGGCCGAAAGCAGGCGCCGCCAGCGTCAGGGCACCGAGGTTCAGCTTCGGGGCTTCCGGCACGATGCTCTCCTCCGAGGTCCAGCGACGTCGCCTACGTTGTCATTCACAACTCAGGAGACAGTACCCAGGGGCACAACGGGCCAGCAAGCAGACGCGTCACTCCTATCGGGAATTGCGGCGATTCTGCGGAATCGCCCGGCATCCGCTGTCGTCAACCTCTCAAGTGGATGCGCCCCGGCCTACGTCGTCCTAGCTTATTCGTTGTAGAGCAACGCATCCCAGCCGTCTGCGCGGGGCCTCCTCCGTTGCACTCCCAAGAGACAGCGCCACGTCGGTGATCAGCGCGACGGCATCCCTGAGCAGAAAGAAGAAACCGTGTCTGCATCTTTGACCGGAACGACCGCATTGGTCACCGGATCCACGAGCGGCCTCGGCCGCGCCATCGCCGGCCGGCTGGCCGAGCTCGGCTCCCACGTCATCGTGTCCGGGAGGGACGCGAACCGTGGCGCGAAGGCGGTCGGCGAAATCCGGTCCACCGGCGGCAAGGCCGACTTCGTCCAAGCGGATCTGTCCGACGCCGCCAGCGCCCGCTCCCTGGCGGCAGCAGCAGCGGCCGTCACCGGCAAGATCGACATCCTGGTGAACAACGCGGGCATCTACGGCTTCTCGGCAACGGCCGACACGACCGAGGCGGAGTTCGACACGACCTACGACATCAATGTCAAAGTGCCGTACTTCCTGGTCGCCGCTTTGGCCCCCCAGATGGCAATCCGAGGCAACGGCGCCGTGGTGAACATATCGACGTCGCTCGCGGTCAAGGGCACGGCGGGCGCAGCCGCCTACTCGTCGAGCAAGGCCGCCATCAACCTGCTGACGAAGTCATGGGCGGCCGAGTTCGGAAGCAGCGGCGTACGAGTCAACGCGGTATCGCCCGGCATCATCGAGACGGAAGGCGTCGACCGCGTCGTGGGTGACGACCGATCGCTGTACTACACAGGAACTCCCGCAGGCCGTATCGGACAGCCGCACGAAATCGCCGACGCGGTCGCCTACCTCGCCTCCGACGACGCGTCATTCGTCCACGGAACCGTCCTGTTCGTCGACGGCGGTGTCTCCGCAACGTAGTTTCTCCGACATCACCGATCTGAGTTGGGGTCGCCAACTTAGATGGGTACTGTGAGGTCTCGACCACCTCGATAAACCAAGCAAGGGGAAAGAATGATCGTCAATGCTTATTCCGACTGGAGCGGTTCGTTCAGGGAAGGGACCGGAATCGTCTCGACAACCACCGATACCCTCCGGGATGCGCCCTACACCTTCGCCAGCAGGTTCGAGGGTGCACCCGGCGCGATTCCGGAGGAGCTGCTCGCCGCCGGCCACGCGGGGTGCTTCAACCACGCATTGGCCAACATCTCCGGACAGAACGACCTGACTCTGGACGCGGTGCACACCACCGTCCAGCTCACGATGGGCACCGACGACCACGGGCCCTCCATCGCCGCCATCCACTTCGCCGTCGAAGCCACGCTGCCCGGTGCGTCCGAGGAGAAGTTCCAGCAGATCGCCGAAGGCGCCCGTGCGTGGTGCGCGTTCTCAAAGGCTCTTTCGGCGGTGGACATCACGATGAAGGCAACACTTTCTCAGTAGCAGAGAAGCCGATCCGAGCGACCGGTCGCGCGTGCGCATGATGCGCCCCGGCAGGTAAGTACTCGAACACACTCACCTGCCCGGCGGCACCAGCAGTCTGTCGGCTCCGGCGGCCATCGCCGCGGGAGCCGAAGATGAACACCGGACGGCGGCCGTCGGAGGTGAAGGTCGACCCCGCGACGAC
>NZ_JBEXVF010000039.1:0-82094 GCF_040629235.1 Amycolatopsis sp. NPDC005961
CCGTACGCGGAGGGCAAGGGTGACCGTCCACAAGGGATGGGACTCGACGCTGCCGACCTCGCCACGCTGCAGAAGCTGAAGGACTCCGGTGTGCACGACCGCGTCGAACGGTTCTTCCATGCCCCGCAACAGGTCCAGCACCGCCGCGGCGGACAGGAAGCTGTCGAGCCAGCCCTCCGCGGACTCCGGTCCCCAGCGGGGCGTGCGGGCGAGGATCTCGGTGCCGGGGCTCGCGGCGGCGCGTGCCCCGGCTTCGATCTCCTTCGTCATCGCCTGGGTGGTGTTGCAGTTGGTGACGACGATCCTCATCGGTGCTTCCTCGAGACCGCGAAGTACAGGGCCGCGGACGACGCCGTGCCGATGAACCACGAGTACGGCGCCGCGGGGGCGAAGAACGGCACCAGCGCGATCACCGCGGCCAGCGCGGCGGTCGGGAAGAACGTGACCAGCGCGCGCGGGTTCACCCGGGGGTAGATCCCGCCGTCGACGAACAGCTGCGCGACGTCGACCTTGCCGCGCCGGATCAGGTAGTAGTCGACGATCATGATCCCGAACAGCGGCCCCAGGAACGCGCCGAGCCCGCCGAGGAAGTAGTTGACCACGGTGGGTGAGGAGTACAGCTTCCACGGCAGCACGCACAGCGCGGCGACCGCGCTGATCATCCCGCCGACGGTGAACGAGATCCGCTTCGGCCAGATGTTGGCCAGGTCGTAGGCGGGGGAGACGAAGTTCGCGACGATGTTGACGCCCATGGTGGCGACGGCGAACGTCAGCGCGCCGATGATCAGCACCGGCGTGTTGTGCACCTTCGCCAGCAGCTCGGCCGGGTCGGTGATCGCCTCGCCGAACACCTGCATGCTGCCCGCGGTGACGACGACCGACAGCAGCGCGAACGCCGTCGAGTTGATCGGCAGGCCCCAGAAGTTGCCGCGCCGCACCGTCTTCTGGTCCGGGGCGTTGCGGGAGAAGTCGCAGAAGTTGAGCATCAGCGTGCCGTAGGTGGCCAGGATCAGCCCGGCCGCGCCGAACCACTGCCGGATCTGCTCGCCCGTCGACAGCTGCTTCGGGCTGCTGGTGAAGGAGATGTTCCAGTGCCCGGCGGCGAGGATCCACACCGCGAGCGCGATCATCACGACCCAGATCGCCGGGCCGCACCAGTCCTGGAACTTGCGGATCGACTCCATGCCGCGGGTGAGGATGAGCGCCTGGACCGCCCACAGCGCGATGAAGCAGATCCAGCCGAGCGCGTGCAGGCCGAGGAAACCGTGTTCGGTCAACGGTTTCAGGCCGGGGTCGATGGTGAGCACGAGCAGCGTGATGGCCACGCTCGCGAGGTAGGTCTGGATGCCGTACCAGAAGATCGCGATGACGGCGCGGATCAGCGCGGGCAGGTTGGCGCCGAACGTGCCGAAGCTGATCCGCGCGACGACCGGGAACGGGACGCCGGTGCGCTGGCCGATCCGGCCCATCAGGTTCATGCCGACGTAGATGATGACGAAGCCGAACAGCAGGGCGGTGAACACCTGCCAGGCCGACAGGCCGAGCACGAACAGCCCGGCCGCGAAGGTGTAGTTGCCGAGGTTGTGCACGTCCGACATCCACAGCGCGAAGATGTCGTAGACCTTCCAGCGGCGATCCTTCGCCGGGGCGAGGTCTTCGTTCCAGAGCCGAGGATCCGGCGATGGGCTCGTTTCCTGCTGGGAATCGGTGAGCGGGGCGGCGGTCAAGAGAGGCCTCCGATCGACGTGCTGCGACGGCGATTTGGGATACCAAAATTTGGCATCCCAAATATCACCCCGATGTCCGCCGTCGTCAACCCTCCGGCCCGTAAACTCTTGTTACGAGCGTGTTGAGGAGAGGGGACCGGTGACGACGGCGAGCGAGCGGCAGCCCCTCGCGGCCACCCGCCAGCGGGTGCGCGACGAGCTGCGCGAACGGATCTTGACCGGCCGCCTCCGCCCCGGCGACCGGCTGGTCGAGCGCGAGCTGGCCGAGGACCTCGGCGTGTCCAGGGTGCCGGTTCGCGAGGCCATCCGCAGCCTCGAGGCCGAAGGCTTCCTCGTCGAGCAGTCGGCCCGCCGGATCGTCGTCCGGCAGCTCGCGCGCGTCGACGTCGAAGAGCTGTTCGACGTCCGCGAGGCCCTCGAAGGACTCGCGGCGGGGCGCGCCGCCGGACGGGCGGGCGCGGCCGAGCTGAAGCGGCTGGAGCGGATGCTCGCCGACTCGGCCCGCGCGACGGCCCGCGGCGACGCGGCCCGGATCACCGTGCTCAACTCGCGCTTCCACGACGAGATCGTCGCCATCGCGGGCAACGCCCTGCTCACCACGATGCTGCAGCCCCTGCAGGGCAGGCTCCGCTGGCTCACGAGCCAGAACGAGCACTGGACCGAACTGCTCGACGAGCACCGCCGGCTCTACGAGGCGATCGCGTCGGGGGACGCCGACCGCGCGCACGCCGAAGCCGTCGAGCACGTGCGGGTCAACCGCGAGGTGACGCTGAAGTCCCTCTTCGGTGACGAGCCGGATCAGGCGGAGATCGCGGCCGGCTCGAGGTAGGGCGTCACGTTCCGCAGGGCGCGCTCGACGTACTCGTCCTTCTCGCCGACCGGCGCGACGTAGTGCATCGCGTGCTCGGCGGCTTCGAGGCCGTGCAGCCGGGCGAGGACCCAGGTGGCGAGGTACGTCGAGGCCAGGCAGCCGCCCGCGGTGGCGAGCGGGCCGCGGGCAAAGAAGGGCTGGTTCAACACCTCGACGCCGGCCGCGAGGACCCACGGCTTCGTCGTCAGGTCGGTGCAGGCGGGTACATCGGCGAGCAGCCCGAGCTTCGCCAGGACGAGCGTGCCGGAGCACTGGGCGCCCAGGAGCTGCCGGGCCGGGTCGAGCCCGCGCAGCACGTCCATGATCGCCGGGTCCTCGACGACCTCGCGGGTCTTCGCGCCGCTGCCGATGATCACGGCGTCGGCCGTGCAGGCCTCCTCGAGCCCGATCGCCGCGTCGATCGTGACGCCGTTCATCGACGTCACCCGCGGGGTGGGGCTCGCGATCGACACCCGCGAACCGGGCAGCCGGTTCAGGACGCCGAGGGCGATGAGCGAGTCGAGTTCGTTGTAGCCGTCGAAGGTCAGGATCGCGGTGTGCATAACCGCACGCTAGGACGGCCGATCCAGGACAGTCCACAAATTGTCCTGCCTACAATCGCGGTGTGCGGGTGCCGAAGTACAAGACCGTCGTCGACGCGTTCGCGGCGAAGATCCGCGGCGGGCAGTGGCCGGCCGGGACGCGGCTGCCCACGCACCGGCGGCTGGCCGCCGACGAGGGCATCGCCGTCGTGACGGCGTCCCGGGTGTACGCCGAGCTCGAAGCGATGGGGCTGGTCAGCGGCGAGCAGGGGCGGGGCACGTTCGTCCGGGACCTCGCCGCCGGTGAGGGCGCCGACGAGCGTGCGGTCGCCGCGGACGCCGTCGACCTCAGCTTCAACTCCCCGGCCGTGCCCGGTCAGGCCGACCTGCTGCGGGAGGCGCTGCGGGACCTCGCCACGGCCGGCGACCTCGACGCGCTCCTGCGCTACCAGCCCCACCGCGGACGCGCCGAGGACCGGGCCGCCGTCGCCCGCCACCTGCGCCGGCGCGGGCTCGACGTCGGCCGCGAACGCGTGCTGATCGTCGACGGCGCCCAGCACGGCCTGGCGGTGACGGCGATGGCGCTGCTGAGCCCGGGCGACGTCGTCGCGGTGGACGCCCTCACCTATCCCGGCTTCCGGGTGCTCGCGCGCACGCTCGGGCTCGACCTCGCGCCGCTGCCGGTGACCGACGAGGGGCCTGACCTCGACGCGCTCGACCGGCTGTGCCGCCGGCGCCGGGTGCGCGCGGTGTACGCGATGCCGACCCTGCACAACCCGCTGGGCTGGGTGCTCTCCGCCGGGCAGCGCACGCGGCTCGTGGAGATCGCCCGGCAGCACGGCGTGACGATCATCGAAGACGCGTCGTACGCCTACCTGGCCAAGGACGCACCACCGCCGCTGGCGGTGCTCGCGCCGGAGACCACCGTCTACGTTTCGGGGCTGTCGAAGAGCGTCGCGACCGGGTTGCGCGTCGGGTTCGCTGTCGCACCGCCCGAGCTGGTGCCGGCGCTCGAGAGCGCGATCCGGGCGACGACGTGGAACACGCCCGCCCTGACCGCGGCCATCGCGCGCCGGTGGCTCGACGACGGTACCGTCGAACGCTTGGAGGCCCGCAAGCGCGACGACGCGCGAGGGCGTCAGGCACTCGCTTCGGAAGTGCTGGCCGGGCTTCCGTGGATCGGGCACCCGTCGTCGTACTTCCGGTGGCTGCCGCTCGCCCGCGACTCCCGGCCGGACCGGATCGTGGCGGCGCTCGCCCGGCGGCGCGTCGCGGTGGCCACAGCCGAGCCGTTCGCGACGACGCCGGCCGTGCCGCAGGCGCTCCGGCTGGCGCTCGGTTCGGTGGGACACGCCGAACTGCGCGACGCGCTCGCGGCGGTCCGCGAGGAGGTCGAGCGGGATGTTTTCCGCTGATCACGGCGAGATGACGAAGGTCACGCTCGGTACCGGAGAGCTTACGTATTAACATGATCGGCGGGTCTTCGCTCCGTGAGCGGGAGTGGCATATTCCACAGCCCGATGGGCCCCGGCCAACAGGCGCTTCCCAGTGCCTTCATGGGAAATTCACAGAATGGGTGGCAAGTCTGACAACGTGAACCACGCCGACGACGGTGCCGGAACGGCGGCACGATGACGACTGCCCAGGCCACTCTCGAAGCGCCCTCCCGGATCGCGAGACCGGGTGGAAAAGCGCCGTACCTGCACCAGGTCGACCTGTTCCGGCTGGTCACCTTCGCGTGCGTGATCCTCATCCACGTGGTCGGCGCCACGAACTTCGCGCAGGACGTCGGCGCCAACGCCGTCGAGACGCCGCTGCACTTCACGCGGGAGGCGTTCTTCGCGCTGACCGGATTCGTGCTGGTGTTCCAGAACCGCGGCCGCGAGATCGCGCCGTCCGACTTCTGGCGCAAGCGGCTCCCGCTGGTCGCGACGCCGTACCTGGCGTGGTCGATGTTCTTCTGGGCGTTTTCGCTGGTCACCGGCACGCAGCAGCCGGACTCGCTGGAGGCGTCGATGCGCCTGCTGCTCAAGGACCTCGTCACCGGCGGCGCCTGGTACCACCTGTACTTCCTGCTCGTGACGATGCAGGTGTACCTGCTGTTCCCGTGGATCATGAAGCTGCTGCGGGCGACCGAGGGCAAGCACAAGTGGCTGCTGCTCGGCAGTGGCGTGCTGCAGGCCGGCGTGACGCTGTTCATGACGTACCAGCCGTTCGGCGTCGGCTACGAGACGATCACCCACCTGTACGCCACCGTGCTGCCGTACCAGTTCTACACGCTGTTCGGGGCCGTGGTGGCCATGCACTTCGAGGCCGTGCACGCCTGGGTCGGCCGGCACCGGCTGCTGCTCGGCGGCGCCCTCGTGGCGGTGCTGGCGGGCACCGAGTGGTACTACCTCCGGACCGTCCACAGTGGAACGTTCCCGCAGGTGGCCAGCGACCCGTTCCAGCCGTACCTGATCCCGTGGTTCCTCGCGGTCATCGCGGCGATCTACGCGTTCAGCACGTGGTGGTCGGGTCGCCGTCGCGAAGGCAGTGGCGGGGCCCGGCTCGTCTCCTGGGCGGCGAACCGGTCGTTCAGCATCTTCCTGGTCCACCCGCTCGCGCTGGCGTTCCTCGGGCCGCTGATCCCGCACGTGGCCGAGCGCTTCGGGGCGCCCTGGCTGAGCGTGATCATCTACTTCGCCACGATCGCCCTGACGATCGTGATGGTCGAGGTGCTGCGGCGGCTGCCGGGCAGCCAGGCGCTGACCGGACGGCCGCGGCTGCGGCTCGCGAAGGCCGCCGCGTAGGTCACCCCGTCGGGTGGTCAACCGCACAAAAGAGAGTTCCGGCATGTCCCGGCGCGCGGTTCCACGGTCTTCGGATATGCTGGCGGCCCGTGGGACTTCAGTCACGGGCTACCAAGTACGTTTTTGTCACCGGAGGCGTCGCCTCCTCTCTGGGTAAAGGACTCACGGCTTCCAGCCTGGGACAACTCCTTACCGCGCGCGGGCTTCGCGTCACGATGCAGAAGCTCGATCCGTACCTCAACGTCGACCCCGGGACGATGAACCCGTTCCAGCACGGTGAGGTGTTCGTCACCGACGACGGTGCGGAGACCGACCTCGACATCGGGCACTACGAGCGCTTCCTCGACCGCGACCTCGACGGCAAGGCCAACGTCACGACCGGCCAGGTCTACTCCGAGGTGATCGCCAAGGAGCGCCGCGGCGAGTACCTCGGCGACACCGTCCAGGTCATTCCGCACATCACCGACGAGATCAAGTCCCGGATCACCGCGGCCGCCGAACCCGACGAGAACGGCCAGACGCCGGACGTCGTCATCACCGAGGTCGGCGGCACGGTCGGCGACATCGAGTCGCTGCCGTTCCTGGAGGCCTGCCGCCAGGTCCGCCACGACGTCGGCCGCGACCACTGCTTCTTCCTGCACGTCTCGCTGGTGCCGTACCTGGCGCCGTCGGGCGAGCTCAAGACGAAGCCGACCCAGCACTCGGTCGCCGCGCTGCGCAACATCGGCATCCAGCCGGACGCGCTGGTCTGCCGGGCCGACCGGGAGATCCCGGAGGACCTCAAGCGCAAGATCGGCCTGATGTGCGACGTCGACAACGAGGCCGTCATCGCCTGCCCCGACGCGCGGTCGATCTACGACATCCCGAAGGTGCTGCACCGCGAGGCGCTCGACGCCTACGTCGTCCGCCGCCTCGGGCTGCCGTTCCGCGACGTCGACTGGACGGTGTGGGGTGACCTGCTCGACCGGGTGCACAACCCGAGCGAGGTCGTGCGGATCGCCGTCGTCGGGAAGTACATCGACCTGCCGGACGCCTACCTGTCGGTCACCGAGGCCCTGCGTGCGGGCGGGTTCGCCCACCGCGCCAAGGTGGAGATCGTCTGGGTCGCGTCGGACGACGCGCAGACCGCGTCCGGCGCGGCGTCGGTGCTGTCCGATGTGGACGGTGTGCTGATCCCGGGCGGGTTCGGCATCCGCGGCATCGAGGGCAAGGTCGGCGCGATCGAGTACGCCCGCACCCGCGGCGTGCCGCTGCTCGGCCTGTGCCTCGGCCTGCAGTGCATGGTCATCGAGGGTGCCCGGCACCTGGCCGGGATCGTCGACGCCGGGTCGTCGGAGTTCGACGAGAACACCAAGCACCCGGTGATCTCGACGATGGCCGACCAGCGCGACGTCGTCGCGGGGGAGCGGGACATGGGCGGCACCATGCGCCTGGGCGCCTACCCGGCGAAGCTCAAGCCGGGTTCGCAGGTCGCCAAGGCGTACGGCACCACCGAGGTGTCCGAGCGGCACCGCCACCGCTACGAGGTGAACAACGCCTACCGCAAGCAGCTCTCCGACGCGGGCTTGGTGTTCTCCGGCACGTCGCCGGACGACCGCCTGGTCGAGTTCGTCGAGCTGCCGGCCGACAAGCACCCGTTCTTCGTCGGCACCCAGGCGCACCCCGAGCTCAAGAGCCGCCCGACCCGGCCGCACCCGCTGTTCAGCGCGTTCGTCAAGGCCGTCGTCGACCGCAAGGTCGCCGAGCGGCTGCCGGTCGAGCTGCCCGAGGCCCCCGTGGCGGCCCGGTGACCGCGCCGGGCGAGCACGAGTTCACCGTCGCGTCCAGCCGGGACGTCCACATCGGACGGGTCGTCGGCCTGCGGATCGACGACGTCGTGATGCCGGGTGGGGACACCGCGGTCCGTGAGGTGATCGAGCACCTCGGCGCGGTCGCGATCGTCGCGCTGGACGACGAGCAGCAGGTCACGCTGATCCACCAGTACCGGCACCCGATCGGGCACCGGCTGTGGGAGCTGCCGGCGGGCTTGATCGACCACCTCGGCGAGGACCCGGTCGGGACGGCCAAGCGCGAGCTGGTCGAGGAGGTCGGCCTGGCGGCGGCGGACTGGGTGACGCTGGTCGACGTCGCGGCGTCGCCCGGCTTCACCGACGAGGTCGTGCGGATCTTCCTGGCCCGCGGACTGTCCGATGTGGACCGTGAGGTGCTCGGCGAGGAGGAGGCGGACCTGGTCATCCGCAAGTTCCCGCTCGCCGAAGCCGTCCGGATGGCCCTGGCGGGCGAGCTGATCAACGGCGCCACGGTGTCCGGCGTGCTCGCCGCGCACGCGGTGGTCACCGGAGGGGCTCCGGCTCGCCCGGCGGACGCCCCGTGGGAGGACCGCCCGACGGCGTTCGCCAAGCGCAAGGAAGCCTGAGGAAGTCCGCTGCGCCTCGGTTCAGGGGCGCAGCGGGCGGCCCTGGGCGTCCAGGCCGCCGTCCTTCAGGAGCGTGATGCCGTCGATGATCGGCCAGATCACGCCGACCCCGGTCAGCATGACGACGAGCAGCTGGAGCAGCCCGAGCCCGACCTGGCCGGTGTAGAACCGCCCCACGCCGAACGGCAGCACGATCTGCAGCACCCCGGCCACGGTCTTGGACCGGTAGGAGTACGGGACCGGCGCGTACGGCATCGGGGCCGGCGGCGGCGCGTACGGGTCGATCGGGGGCCCGTACGCCGGCAGCTGCATCGTCGTCTGCGCGTACACCGGCGGCGGCCCGAAGAACCCCGGGTGCGGCTGGGGCAGGTCCTGGAACAGCGGCCGCAGGTCGCCGAGGGTCGTCGCCGCGTAGGCGTCCGTCACCCGCGTCTCGTACTCGTCCGGGGTGATGCGGCCCATGCCGAAGTGGTCGGCGAGCAGCCTCGCCGCCTCTTCCCGTTCGGCCGTGCCGATGCGGAGCTGGTCCGACTCCATGAATCCAAGGTAACCGCGCCAAGCTGAGAACGGGGTTTCTCCCGGGTCACGGTGCCCGCACGGCCTAAGGTGTCCCGCGTGGCCTCCAGCCCGCACAGCACGGACGGCGTGATCGCCGCGTACCTCGACCACCTGGTCGTCGAACGCGGGACCGCGCGCAACACGCTGGACAGCTACGCCCGTGACCTGCGCCGGTACGCCGCGCACCTGGACGGCATGGGCGTCGGCAAGATCGCCGACGTCACGTCCGCGCACGTCACGTCGTTCGGCGCCGCTCTGCGCGAGGGCGACGGCGAGCACCGGCCGCTGGCCGCGTCGTCGGCCGCGCGAGCGCTGGTCGCCGCGCGCGGGCTGCACAAGTTCGCCCACGCCGAAGGCCTCACCGAGCACAACCCGGCCCGCGAGGTCCGGCCGCCGACGCCCGCGAAGCGGCTGCCCAAGGCGTTGCCGGTCGACGACGTCCTGCGGTTGCTCGAGACCCCGCCGCCGGACGGCGAACGCCCGCTGCGGGACCGGGCGCTGCTGGAGGTGCTCTACTCGACCGGCGCCCGGATCTCCGAAGCCGTCGGCCTGGACATCGACGACGTCGACGAGGTCGAACGCACCGTCCTGCTCGACGGCAAGGGCGGCAAGCAGCGGCTCGTCCCGATCGGCCGCCCCGCGCTCGCCGCGCTGAACGCCTACACGGTCCGTGCCCGCCCGGCGCTCGCCGCCCACGGCCGCGGCACCGCGGCGCTGTTCCTCAACGCCCGCGGCAGCCGGCTTTCGCGCCAGAGCGCGTGGCAGGTCCTCAAGGACACCGCCGAACGGGCGGGGATCACCGCCGCGGTCTCGCCGCACACCCTCCGCCACTCCTTCGCCACGCACCTGCTCGAGGGCGGCGCGGACGTCCGGGTCGTCCAGGAACTGCTCGGCCACGCCTCGGTGACGACGACCCAGGTGTACACGCTGGTCACGGTCAACACCCTGCGCGAGGTGTACGCGACGGCGCACCCGCGGGCGTTGGGCTAGATGGCCCCGTAGCGGGCGAAGGGCCTTCGTACGCTGCACCGACGGTCGAGTGACATTGCCCCGTCGAGTCCGGCGCGTTGCTTTGCCGGGGCTCCGGCTCCGCGCATAGGCTGCGTCGGACGCGACGAACAAGGAGTCTTCTCGCCATGTCGACACCGAACCAGCCGGCCCACGCGGCCGAGTCCGCCGGGTCGGCGGCGGCGAACCTCAGCGACGTCAAGATCGCGACCCCGGCGGTCCACGACGGCGACGAACCGCACGAGCGCAACGGCAAGAAGGTCAAGCTCGAGGGTATCGGGCCGACCGGCCGCCCGATCCGCGAGCACGCCGATCCGGCGCCGCTGGACAAGCACGGCCCGGCGAAGATCATGGCGATGTGCAACCAGAAGGGCGGCGTCGGCAAGACGACGTCGACCATCAACCTGGGTGCCGCCCTCGCCGAGTACGGCCGCAAGGTGCTGCTCGTCGACTTCGACCCCCAGGGCGCGCTCGCCGTCGGTCTGGGCATCCAGCCGCACGAACTGGACCAGACGGTCTACAACGCCATCATGGAGCGGTCGGTCAGCGCCACCGACGTGCTGATGAAAACCCGCGTGGACGGCGTTGACCTGCTGCCGAGCAACATCGACCTGTCCGCGGCGGAGGTCCAGCTCGTCGCTGAGGTAGGGCGCGAACACACGTTGTTACGGGTCCTTCGTCCGGTCATGAACGACTACGACTATGTTCTTGTCGACTGCCAGCCCTCACTCGGCTTGCTCACGGTGAACGCGCTGACTGCCGCGGACGGCGTGATCATCCCGCTCGAGTGCGAGTTCTTCAGTCTGCGAGGCGTCGCGCTCCTGATCGACACGATCGAGAAGGTGCAGGAACGCCTCAACCCCAAACTGGACATAGTCGGGATTCTCGCCACCATGTACGACCCGAGAACCCTGCACTCGAAGGAGGTCATGGCTCGCGTGGTGGAGGCATTCGGCGAGACCGTGTTCGACACGGTCATCAACCGCACCGTGCGGTTCCCCGAGACGACGGTCGCGGGTGAGCCGATCACGACCTGGGCGCCCAAGTCGGCCGGCGCCGCGGCGTACCGCCAGCTGGCCCGCGAGGTGATCGCTCGGTGAGCAGGCGTGCTTCCCTGCCCGGAGCGTCGGAACTCTTCCGCATCACCTCCAGCCCCGCTCTCGACCTTCCGCCCCAGGCGGCGCCCGAACCCGTCGAAAAGGCCAAGCCCGCCGGCAACGGCCGGTCGGAGCAGCTCGCTCGCGGCGTGGCCCCGCACGGGTCGGGCCGGACCAAGCACGACGCGAAGATCACCGTGTACGTCTCCGGCGACGAGCTCGTCGCCATGGAGCAGGCCCGGCTGACGCTGCGCGCGAAGCACGACCTGGTCGTCGACCGCGGCCGGCTGGTCCGCGAAGCGGTCGCGGTGCTGCTGGCCGACTTCGACCAGAACGGCGAGGAGTCGGTGCTGGTGCAGCGGCTGCGGGTGGTCGGCTCAGACGGCGGCGAAACCGAGGGCTGATGGACGAGCCGGAACCGGCCCCGGCATCGGCTCCGGAGGAACAGGTCCCCGAAGAGCACCAGACGGTGCACGGCGGGATGATCCCCGAAGGCGTCAACACCGAAGAGCTGAGCACGTCGAAGTTCAAGGTGCGGCTGGCCAACTTCGAGGGGCCGTTCGACCTGCTGCTGCAGCTGATCTCGCAGCACCAGCTCGACGTCACCGAGGTGGCGCTGCACCGGGTCACCGACGACTTCATCGCGTACACGCGCGCGCTGGGCACCGAATGGAACCTCGACGAGACGACGGAGTTCCTGGTCATCGCGGCGACGCTCCTGGACTTGAAAGCGGCGCGTCTGCTGCCTTCGGCCGAGGTGGAGAGCGAAGACGACCTGGCGCTGCTCGAAGCCCGCGACCTGCTGTTCGCGCGGATCCTGCAGTACCGCGCGTACAAGCAGGTGGCGGCGCTGTTCGGCGAGCTGGAGCAGAACGCGCTGCGGCGCTACCCGCGGTCGGTGGCGCTGGAGGAGCGGTTCATCGGGCTGCTGCCCGAGGTGATGCTGGGCGTGACGCCGGCGAAGTTCGCCGACATCGCGGTGGCGGTGTTCCGGCCCAAGCCCCCGCCGACGGTGTCGATCGCCCACATCCACATGGGCCGCGTGTCGGTCCGCGAGCACGCGGCGCTGCTGCGGGTCAAGCTGGCCGCGGCGGGCGAGGCGACGTTCGGCGAGCTGGTGGACGACTGCGAGCACACGGTCGAGATCGTGGCGCGCTTCCTGGCGCTGCTGGAGCTCTACCGCGAGGCGACGGTCCAGTTCGAGCAGTCGGAGGCGCTGGCGGAGCTGCACGTCCGCTGGACGGGCGGCTCGATGGCCGACGCCTCCGCGGCGGCCGAGCTGGACCGGACCGCCGGAGACGAAGAGGAGTACGGGTGAGCCCCGAAGACAACGAGCCGGCCGAGGCGCCGGCGGTGCCGGCCGAGCCGGCTTTGCCGGCGGCGGACGACGTCGAGGGCGCGGCGGAACTGGCGCTGGACGAGGCGCTCTCCGGCGAGCCGGTGACGGACGATGGTGAGCCGGTGGAGCCGCTGGTCGAGGTGGCCGTGGACGGGGCGGATTCCGCCGAGCCCGCCGATTCTGCGCCGGTACTGGATTCAGTCACTGAAGATAGTTCTGCCGGTGTTGTTGAGGGTGTGACTGAAGCCGCGCCCGCCGAGGGTGGTGTCGCCGCGGAGGCTTCCGCCGGGGCGCCGGTTACAGTCACTGAAGAGACTTCTGCCGCTGTACCTGCGGACGTGGCTGAAGCGACTGAAGTCGAGCCTGGCGAGGGTGGCCTTGCTGCGGAGGGTTCAGCCGAGTCGCCGCTTACAGTCACTGAAGAAACTTCTGCCGCTGTAGCTGCGGACCTGACTGAGGTGACTGATGTCGAGCCTGGCGAGCGTGGTCTTGCTGGGGAGGCTTCGGTCGGGGCGCCGGTTACAGTCACTGAAGACACTTCCGCCGCTGTAGCCGCGGAAGCGACTGAACCTGAGCCTGAAGCCGACCCGGGCGCTGACGACCCCGAGTCCGACCTCGTCGCCGCGGGTGACGTCGACTCCCTCCCCGACGTCACGTCCGACGAGACCCTCGAAGCCGCCCTCGAAGCGCTTCTCCTCGTCGTCGACTCGCCCGCCAGCGAGGAACTGCTCGCCGATACCGTCGGCCAACCCAAGGCCAGGATCGTCGTCGCCCTCCGCACCATGGCGCAGAAGTTCACCGACCGCGCCTCCGGGATCGACCTGCGGCGCGTCGGTGAAGGGTGGCGGTTCTACACTAGAGACGTCTATGCCCCGTTCGTGGAGAAGCTCCTGCTGGACGGCCAGCGGTCGAAGCTGACCCGGGCCGCGCTCGAGAGCCTCGCCGTGATCGCGTACCGGCAGCCGGTGACCCGTGCCAGGGTCGCCGCGGTGCGCGGCGTGAACGTGGACGGCGTGATCCGGACGCTGCTCGCGCGCGGCCTCATCGAAGAGATGGGGACCGACCCCGAGACGACCGGCACGCTGTACGTGACGACCGAGCTGTTCCTGGAGCGACTGGGGCTGTCGTCACTGAACGACCTGCCGGCCATCGCTCCGTTGCTACCCGAAGTGGACACCATCGATGACATCCAGTGAACACCCCGACGGCATCCGCCTGCAGAAGGTGCTGTCGCAAGCCGGGGTCGCCTCCCGGCGGGCGGCGGAGGACCTGATCGCGGCCGGCCGGGTCGAGGTGGACGGCCAGGTCGTCACCGAGCTGGGCCGCCGGGTGCACCCGGACGAGGCGATCATCCACGTCGACGGCACCCGCGTGAACCTGCGCGACGACCTGATCTACCTCGCCCTGAACAAGCCCAAGGGCGTGCACTCGACGATGTCGGACGACCGCGGCCGCCCGTGCGTCGGCGAGTACCTGATGGGCCGCTACGAGGAGACGCCCGGCGTCGTGCACGTCGGCCGGCTCGACGAGAACACCGAGGGCCTGCTGCTGCTCACCAACGACGGCGACCTCGGGCACCGGCTGATGCACCCGTCCTACCAGGTGCTCAAGACCTACCTCGCCGAGGTCGACGGTCTCGTGCCGCGCGGGCTCGGCAAGGAGCTGCGCAACGGCTGGGAGCTGCCGGACGGCATCGTCAAGGTCGACCAGTTCCGGGTCAAGGACATGCACTCCGGCAAGTCGCTGGTCGAGCTGGTCATCCACGAGGGCAAGAAGCACATCGTGCGCCGCCTGCTCAAGGACGCCGGGCACCCGGTGCTCAAGCTGGTCCGCACCGCGATCGGCGACGTCCAGCTCGGCAACCAGCGCGTCGGCTCGATCCGGCGGCTGACCAAGGGCGAGGTCGGCTCGCTCTACCGCGCCGTCGAGCTCTGACGCCGCCTTTCGGGGTCCGGGTGGCGAAGCCCCCGGCCCCGGTCGGCACAGTCCCGACTTTCCGCCGTGGCGCGAACATTCCGCCGCTGCCAGCGTGGAGCCATGCGATCGCGTCTGGCAGGCGGAGTTCTCGCGACCATCCTCTTCACCGCGTTCCTCCCCGGGGTGGCCCACGCGGCGCCCCGGGCGAGTGAGCCGGTCTACGACTACGCGAAGGCGGTCCGCGAGACCGTCTGGGTCGACATCGGCCACGACGGCGACGGCGACGGCAAGCCCGACCGCGTCGCCGCCGACATCGTCCGCCCGAGCGAGGCGACGTCACCCGTTCCGGTGATCATGGACGCCAGCCCGTACTACTCGTGCTGCGGACGCGGCAACGAAAGTGAGCTCAAGTCGTACGACAGCGCCGGCAAGCCGGTGAAGTTCCCGCTGTTCTACGACAACTACTTCGTGCCGCGCGGGTACGCCGTGGTGCTCGTCGACCTGGCCGGGACGAACCGCTCGGCCGGCTGCGCGGACGTCGGTGGCGCTTCGGACGTCGACTCGGCGCGCAAGGTCGTCGACTGGCTGAACGGGCGGGCGACGGGGTACAGCGCGAAGACCGGCGGCAGCGCGGTGACCGCGGGCTGGAGCACCGGGAACGTCGGCATGATCGGGAAGTCCTACGACGGCACGATCGCCAACGGCGTCGCGGCGACCGGCGTCGCGGGCCTGAAGACGATCGTGCCGATCTCGGCAATCAGCTCCTGGTACGACTACTACCGCTCCGACGGCGCGACCTTCGGCTTCAACCCGGACGGGCTGGCGCAGACCGTCGAGGCACGCAACAGCGGCCAGAACTGCGCGGCCCAGAACCAGGTGCTCAAGCAGGGCGCGACCGCCGACGGCGACTACGGGCCGCTTTGGGCGGACCGCGACTACGTCACCCACGCGGGCAACGTGCGGGCCAGCGTGCTGCTTTCCCACGGCGTCAACGATCTCAACGTCAAGACGATCCACTTCGGACAGTGGTGGAGCGGGTTGAACGTCGAGAAGAAGATCTGGCTGTCGCAGACCGGGCACGTCGACCCGTTCGACTACCGGCGCGACGGCTGGGTGGACCTGCTGCACCGCTGGTTCGACCACTACCTGCTGGGCGTCGACAACGGCGTCCAGAACGGGCCGCAGGCGAGCGTCGAGCGGCAGCCGGACCAGTGGGTGGACCAGAGCGCGTACCCGGCGGCGAACGCGGTGGCCACGACGTTGCGCCCGCACACCGGCGGCTCGCTCGGCACCGCGGCGGCGTCCGGCACGGCGTCGTTCACCGACAACCCGAACCTCGGCGAAGACACCTGGGTGACGAACCCGGGCAGCGCGGCGCTGACCTACTCGACCGGAACCCTCAAGACGGACCTGCAGGTTTCGGGGACGTCCGCGGTGACCGTGACGGCTACGCCCAGCACGGCATCGGCCCGGCTTTCGGCGCTGCTGGTGGACCTCGGCCCGGCGACGATCCGCAACTTCGCCGGCAGCGGCGAGGGGATCAAGACGGGGACGACGGAGAACTGCTGGGGCTCGTCCACCACGGGCGACGACGCTTGCTACCGGATCGCGTCGGCGGACGTGAAGAAGGTGAACTACACGATCTTGAGCCGCGGCTGGGCGGACCTGGCGAACTACGCGTCGCTTTCGCAGGAACGGCCGCTGACGCCGGGTACGGCTTACACGATGACGTTCGATCTGGCGTCCACGGACCACATCGTGCCGAAGGGGCACGCGCTGGCGTTGATCATCGGGGGCACGGACGGCAGCTTCATCCGCGGGCCGGCCCAGCCGGGCCGGGTGACGCTGGACCTGGCCCGGACGTCGGCGTCGGTGCCGCTGGCCGGAGTCGTGCCGGCGGCGGCGACGCACCCGGCCCTCGGCGGCGGCGCGTTCGTGCCGTCGCAGGGCCGGGCGGACCTGCGCTAGTCGTACTCGCGGGAGAGGACGTCGACGCGGCCGGTGGCGGGGTCGGCCCGGACCGTGTCCAGGCCCATCCCGGCCAGCTCGGTGATCGTGGCCGCGTGCGTCGTCGTGTTGAGCGCGAGCATGCCCACCTGGGGGCGGTCCGCGCCCCCACCGAGCATGGCCTCCATCAGCTGCCCCGCCGACTCCGACGGCAGCTCTTCGTCGACGGCCATGTGCACCATCAGGTGCTCCACCCCGGTGTCGAGCCACCGCGCCTGCGAGACCCACACCGTGCGGACGGCCGGGAACTCCCGGATCCGCTGCACCGCGGCGTCCCGCATCGCGACTGCCGCGGGGTGCTGCGACCAGCTGAGCTTCATCGGCTGACCTTCGCCTCGCACGCCACGCTCGGCCAGCGTCCGCTTCAGCAGCGGCGCCGGCACCCGCGCCCAGCCGCCGGGGGAGAACACCACGATGTCCGCCACCCCGGTCTGCTCGGCGATGTCGAGCAGCCGCAGCACGTCGCAGTGCACGGCGCCCCCGGCCGAAGGCAGATGTTGTGCGCAAAACTCTTCGCTGACGTAGCCCGGCAGCGCGGGGCTGCCGTCCTCGGCCTTGATGAACACGACGTTGCCGTCCGCGGTGACCGGAACGTACGCGCCGTGGTCGGCCAAGGCGGCGAGCACTTCGTGTCCTTCGCGTTCGGGACGGTCGAGGACGGCGGCCAGGGCGGTGTTGACGGTCATCGCGTCAGTTTGCCTCGGCCGGGGCGGTCTTCGTGGCCGTTTTCCGTTGCAGCGCGCGGGCGATCGGCTCGACGACGCGGGCCGCCGTCGGGCCGAGGATCGCCATCAGCAGCACGTACGCCGTCGCCAGCGCCGCCAGCTCGCCGTCCACCGCGCCCGCCGTCACCGCCAGGCCCGCGATGACGATCGAGAACTCGCCCCGGGCCACCAGCGCCGCTCCGGCGCGGGCCCGGCCCATCTTCCCGATGCCCTGCCGCCGCGCCGCCCACCAGCCGGTGCCGACCTTCGTGAGCGTCGTCACCACCGCCAGCACGATCGCCCAGCCGAGCACCGGCGGGATCGACGCCGGGTTCGTGTTGAGCCCGAACACCACGAAGAACACCGCGGCGAACAGGTCGCGCAGCGGCTCGAGCAGGTGCGTCGCGTTCTCCGCCGTCGAGCCCGAGATCGCGATGCCGAGCAGGAACGCGCCGACCGCGGCCGACACCTGCATCGCCGACGCGAGCCCGGCCACCAGCAGCGCCGCGCCGAGGACCTTGAGCAGGAACACCTCGCGGTCCGGGCTGTCGACGGCGGCCGAGACGTACCGGCCGAACTTCAGCGCGATCACCAGCACCACGGTGATCACCAGCAGGGAGATCCCGACGGCTTCCATGCCGCCCAGCAACGAGACGCCGCCGAGGACCGCGGTCAGGATCGGCAGGTAGAGCGCCATCACGAGGTCCTCGAACACGAGGATCGACAGCACCACCGGCGTCTCGCGGTTGCCGAGCCGGCCGAGGTCGCCGAGGACCTTCGCGACGATCCCGGACGACGAGATGTACGTGACGCCCGCCATCACCATCGCGCCGACCGGGCCCCAGCCCAGCAGCAGCGCGACGGCCGCACCGGGGGCGGCGTTGAGGACGATGTCGAGCAGGCCCGCGGTCCACGAGCGGCGCAGCCCGGTGAACAGCTCGGCCGCGGAGTATTCGAGCCCCAGCAGCAGGAGCAGCAGCACGACGCCGATTTCGCTGGCCAGGTGCGTGAACCCGCCGATGTCTGTCAGCGGGATCAGGCCGCCGGAGCCGAAGCAGAGGCCGCCGAGCAGGTAGAGCGGGATGGGGGAGAGGCCGATCTTCCCGGCCAGGCGCCCGAGCGCGCCCAGCACGAAGAAGACCGCCCCCAGTTCGATCAGGGACAGCGCGGTGTGGTCCATCGAGCGCTCAGCCGTACTTGAGGATCTTGGCGGCGGCTTCGAGGCCGTCGCTCGTGCCGACCGCGACCAGCAGGTCGCCCCCGGTGAGGGTGAAGTCGGGCGCCGGCGAGGGGTGCACCTGGCCCGCCCGTGCGACGGCGACCACCGAAACACCCGTGCGCGTGCGCATCGCCGTGTCGCCGAGCGTCCGGCCGTCGAACGGGCCGGACGGCTTGATCGGCAGCTGCCGGGTGCTGATCCCCGGGAGGTCCCGGTGCTCCTCGGTGAGCTGGGCGACCAGCTGCGGCGCGCCGAGCAGGTTGGCCAGCGTGCCCGCCTCGTCCGCGGTCAGCGGGATCGAGGCGGCGCAGGCGTCGGCGTCGTCGGTCTTGGAGACGATGAGCTCGGTGTGGCCGTCCCGCTGGGTGACGACGCCGATGCGGCGGCCCGTACGGGTGCTGAAGTCCTTGCGGACCCCGATGCCGGGCAGGGGAGTTACTTCGACGTTCACCCAGCCACCGTAACCCACGTGTCCGATTCGCGACGTTCAGCCGAGCAGCAGCAGGGCCGCCGCGACGACCATGACGAGGGCGGTGACGCCGTGGACGCTGTAGGCGATGACCTTCTTCCCGCGGTGGCGCAGGACGATCAGCATGTCGAAGAGGGGCCAGACGGCCGCGACGAGGATGACCCAGCCCAGCGCGTGCGGGTCGCCGTAGATCATCAGGGTCAGCGGGACCAGGCCGGCCCCGACGTCGCGGCCGCCCTTGACGTTGAGGAAGCTCTCGGCGTTTTCGGGGACCTCGGTGAAGCCGAACCCGGCGGCGGTCTTGACCGGTGCGAAGAGGTAGTTGAGCCCGACGTAGATGATTCCCAGCGAGACGATCGCGACGAGGACGTAGCCGGCGATGAGCATGGTGTTCCCTCCAGTTTTCTAGCGTTGCTAGCGATACTAGCAACGCTAGCTTAGCGGCGCTAGATTGTCTAGCAGTGCTAGTATCAGTGGCATGACCCAGCGACAGCGGCGTGTGCGCGACCGGACCGAGCGCGGGCAGCGGATCGTCTCCGCGGCCAGGGAGCTGGCCGAGGCGGAGGGCTGGGACGCCGTCACGACCCGGCGGCTCGCCGCGCTGATCGAGTACAGCCAGCCCGTGCTTTACAGCCACTTCCCGGGTGGCAAGGACGCGATCATGGCGGCGGCCGCGCTGGAGGGCTTCGCCGAGCTGGCCTCGGTGCTGGCCGCGGCCCGCGAGGGCGGTATCGCGGGAGTCGCGCGGGCGTACGTCGAGTTCGCCGACGTCAAGCCCGCGCTCTACGACGCGATGTTCACGCTGGCCTCGGAGCTGCCGTTCGCCCAGGACGACACGCCCGCGGTGATGCAGGAGGCGTTCGCCGGGCTGTTCGCCGTGGTCGAGCCCGTGGCGGGGGACGAGGAGGCCGGGATCCTCACCGAGGTCTTCTGGGGCGCGCTGCACGGCTTGATCACCCTGGATCGCGGGCACCGCCTGTCCCCGGAAAACCGTGACGAGCGCCTCGCCTTGGTCGTCGGCCGCTTCCGCGCGCGGGCCGACTGATCTCCTCCGCACCCCGACCGGCAGAATGGACACCAAAGCCGAACGAGACGAGAACGCGAGGAGAGTGCCGGTGACGGGAGCCCTACGTGGTGTGGTCGCGCTGGACGGCCCGTCGGGGACCGGGAAGACCACCGTCGCGCGCAAGCTCGCCCAGCGCCTCGGCGCCGGCTACCTCGACACCGGTGCGATGTACCGGATGGTCACCCTCGCCGTGCTGCGCGCGGGGGTCGACCCGGCCGACGCACCCGCCGTCGCCGCGCTGGCCGACAAGACCGACTTCGGCATCGGCACCAGCCCCGACCGGCTCGAGATCCGGCTGGCCGGCGAGGACGTCGCCGCCGACATCCGCGGTCCCGAGGTCACCAAGGCCGTCTCGCCCGTCTCCGCCGTGCCCCACGTGCGTGAGCTGCTGGTCGCCCGGCAGCGCCGGATCATCGACGACGTGGTCGAGCACCGCGGCGGGATCGTCGTCGAAGGCCGGGACATCGGCACCGTCGTCGCGCCGGACTCGCCGCTGAAGGTCTACCTGACCGCCTCGGCCGACGTCCGCGCGTCGCGGCGCAGCACCCAGGACAGCGCGGCCGGGCGGAAGTCGTCGGTCGCCGATGCCCTCGCGAGCGTCGAGCGCCGCGACCACCTCGACTCCACCCGCACCGCCTCGCCGCTGCGCGCGGCCGACGACGCCGTGCACGTCGACACCTCGGAACTGTCGATCGACCAGGTGATCGTGGCGCTCAGCGAACTGGCCAGCCACCGCGGCCTGCTGGCGGGGTGCAACGCCGAGGTCGCTCGATGAAAGCTGACGGACTGCCGGAAGGCTCCGTCGGCGCACTCCACGACGCCGGCCGGATCTTCGGCCGGTACCATCTGCGTTCGGCCTTCCGCATCCGCGTGCACGGCCGCGAGCGGATGCCCGCCACCGGCCCGGTGGTGGTGATCGCCAACCACAGTTCGATGATCGAGCCGCAGCTGATCTTCGGAATGCTGCCGCGGCGTTCGGCGTTCTTGGTCAAGGCCGAGCTGTACGACTGGCTGGGCGGGCTCGCCGGGAAGTTCCTGGTGGCCATCGGGCAGATCCCGGTCAAGCGCGGCGAGATCGACCGCAAGCCGCTGATGACCGCGGCCGGCGTGCTCAAGGACGGCGGCGTCGTCGGGATCTTCCCCGAGGGCACCCGCGGTGCGGGGGACGTCGGCGCGGCCGAACGCGGCGCGGCCTGGCTGGTCCGGGCCTCCGGCGCGACCGTGCTCCCGGTCGCGACGCGGGGCACGCGCAAGCCCGCGGACGGCAAGCGGCGCTGGCGCCCGCGCGTGGACATCCTCGTGGGGGAGCCGTTCACGCCGAAAGTCGGACCCGGGAAGACCGGGCTCGACCAGGGCACCGAAGAGCTGCGCGGCGAGCTCGCGGCGCTCGTCAGGACTTTGGACGATTGGCGTACCGAAAACGGTTTCGTTACGCCATAAGGGAAACAGGTAGTCATGGAAGAGTTGGACAGCGTCGGCGAAGTCGATGGCACTTGGTCGGACGAGACCGAGTTCGCCAGGCTCGACGCGCAGATCGACGCGGCGGAAGCGGCTGAGGAGGCGGCGCTCGCGCAGCCGGTGCTCGCCGTGGTCGGCCGGCCCAACGTGGGCAAGTCCACGCTGGTCAACCGCATCATCGGCCGCCGCGAAGCCGTGGTCCAGGACGTGCCGGGCGTCACCCGCGACCGCGTCGCCTACGACGCCTACTGGGGCGGGCGCAAGTTCACCCTGGTCGACACGGGCGGCTGGGAGCCGGACGCGACCGGGCTGCAGGCCTCCGTCGCGGCGCAGGCCGAGCTGGCCATGCAGACGGCCGATGCGGTCCTGCTGGTGATCGACGCCTCGGTCGGCGCCACGGCCACCGACGAAGCCGCCTCCAAGGTGCTGCGCCGCTCGAAGAAGCCGGTGCTGCTCGTGGCGAACAAGGTCGACGACGACCGGCTGCTCGCGGACACCGCGTCGCTGTGGTCGCTCGGCCTCGGCGAGCCGCACCCGGTCAGCGCGCTGCACGGCCGCAGCTCCGGCGACCTGCTCGACGCCATCCTCAAGACCCTGCCCGAGGCGCCGCGCGAGGGCGTCGCCGCGACGTCGGGCCCCCGGCGCGTCGCGCTGGTCGGCAAGCCGAACGTCGGCAAGTCGAGCCTGCTCAACAAGCTCTCCGGCGAGGAGCGCTCGGTCGTCGACTCCGTCGCGGGCACCACCGTCGACCCGGTCGACTCGCTGGTCGAGCTGGACGGCGAGACCTGGCGGTTCATCGACACGGCCGGCCTGCGCAAGCGCGTCAACTTCGCCGCCGGCGCCGAGTACTACGCCTCGCTGCGCACCAAGACCGCGATCGACGCGGCCGAGGTCGCGGTCGTGCTGCTGGACGCCGGCGAGCCCATCTCGGAGCAGGACCTGCGGGTGCTGACCATGGTCGTCGAGGCCGGGCGCGCCTGTGTGCTGGTGTTCAACAAGTGGGACCTGGTCGACGAGGACCGCCGGCACGCGATGGTCCGCGAGCTGGAGCGTGGCCTGGTCCGCGTGCCGTGGGCGGAGAAGGTCAACGTCTCGGCGCTGACCGGCCGTTCGGTGCGCAAGATCGCCCCGGCGCTGCGGACGGCTCTCGCGTCGTGGGACAAGCGGGTGCCGACCGGCCAGCTCAACGCCTGGCTGTCCGACCTGATCGCGGCCACCCCGCCGCCGGTCCGCGGCGGCAAGCAGCCGAAGGTGCTGTTCGCGACGCAGGCGGGCATCCGGCCGCCGACGCTGGTGCTGTTCACCACCGGCTTCCTCGAGGCGGGCTACCGCCGGTTCATCGAGCGCAAGTTCCGCGAGCGGTTCGGCTTCGAAGGCAGCCCCGTCCGGGTGAATGTGCGCGTCCGCGAAAAGAACGCGAAACCGAAGGTCGGCGGAAAAGCGGCCAGGCCCGCCAAAACCCGGTGACTTCTTGACGTCCCAGCCTGACGCCCGGCCGGCGTGGTCCCCTGAGTGCGACCTGGATCACGCTGGTCAGGGCGGTTCTGGTGAGGTCCGACACTCCGTCGTGATCTGGAAGATATGGTTCCTTCATCTGCGAGTATGGTGAAGGGTCGTTGCGGGCGCCTCATTCAGGAGTGCAAGCCCGGTGAGGCTCGCGGAAGGTGAGTGATGGGCTTGCGCGCCCACAGTTCGTCCCTGCACGTCTTCTACCCGGTCGAGGGGGCAACCCGATGACCGTCACGATCGAACCCGCCGAATCCGCCGCGGAGATCACCGCCCCGCTCGCCTGCGTCGCCGAAGTGACGCACGCCCCGTCGGCCACCCCGGTCGCCGACCGGGCCCTGTTCTGGTCCGGTCTCGGCGCCGGCGAGCGCACCCTGCTCGACGTCCTCGCCGCCACCGCCGAGCGGCACCCGAACGCCGCCGCGATCGACGACGGCACGACC
Organism: Amycolatopsis sp. NPDC005961; assembly: GCF_040629235.1. Taxonomy (NCBI): domain Bacteria; kingdom Bacillati; phylum Actinomycetota; class Actinomycetes; order Pseudonocardiales; family Pseudonocardiaceae; genus Amycolatopsis; species Amycolatopsis sp. NPDC005961. The sequence continues at coordinate 23,119 of NZ_JBEXVF010000039.1, forward strand.
ACCCTGACCTACCGCGCGCTCCTCGAGGAGATCGACGCCTACGGCCGCCGCCTGCGCGGCTACGGCGTCGGCCTCGGCGACCGCGTCGGCATCCGGATCTCCTCCGGCACCGCCGAGCTGTACGTCGCGATCCTCGCCACCCTGTCCGTCGGCGCCGCCTACGTGCCGGTCGACGCGGACGACCCGGACGAGCGCGCCGAGCTGGTCTTCGAAGAGGCCCAGGTGGCCGCCGTCGCCACCGACGGGAAGATCAACGTCCACAGCACGCCGGGCGGCCGCCACGGCGTCCCCGGCCCGGCCGACGACGCCTGGATCATCTTCACCTCCGGCTCCACCGGCAAGCCCAAGGGCGTCGCGGTGAGCCATGCGAGTGCCGCCGCGTTCGTCGACGCCGAGGCCGAGATCTTCCTCACCGAGGAACCGATCGGCCCGGGCGACCGCGTCCTGGCCGGCCTGAGCGTCGCCTTCGACGCCTCCTGCGAAGAGATGTGGCTGGCCTGGCGCCACGGCGCCTGCCTCGTGCCGGCGCCGCGCGCGCTGGTCCGCACCGGCGTCGACCTCGGCCCGTGGCTGGTCGCGCAGGGGATCACCGTCGTCTCGACCGTGCCGACGCTGGCCGCGCTGTGGCCCGCCGACGCCCTCGAAGACGTCCGCCTGCTCATCTTCGGCGGCGAAGCGTGCCCGCCGGAGCTGGCCGAGCGCGTCGCCGTCGAAGGCCGCGAAGTCTGGAACACCTACGGCCCCACCGAGGCCACCGTCGTCGCCTGCGCCGCGCAGCTGACCGGCGAGGGCCCGGTGCGGATCGGCCTGCCGCTGGCCGGCTGGCAGCTCGCCGTCGTCAACGACGCGGGCGAGCCGGTCGCCATGGGCGAGACCGGCGAGCTGGTCATCGGCGGGGTGGGCCTGGCCCGCTACCTCGACGCGGAGAAGGACGCCGAGAAGTTCGCGCCGCTGCCGTCGCTCGGTTGGCAGCGCGCCTACCGCTCCGGCGACATGGTCCGCGCGGAAGAGGAAGGTCTGCTGTTCCTCGGCCGCCTCGACGAGCAGGTCAAGCTCGGCGGCCGCCGCATCGAGCTGGGCGAGGTCGACGCCGCGCTGCAGGCCCTCCCGGGCGTGCAGGGGGCGGCCGCCGCGATCCGCCGCACCAAGGCGGGCAACCAGGTCCTCGTCGGGTACGTCGTCCCTTCGGACGACAACTTCGACCACGACCAGGCCGCCACCCGGCTGCGCGAGCACCTGCCCGCCGCCCTGGTGCCGTTGCTCGCCGTCGTCGAGGACCTGCCGACCCGCACCTCCGGCAAGGTCGACCGCGCCGCCCTCCCGTGGCCGCTGTCCACAGTGGACGCCACCGGGCTCACGCCGACCGAGACGTGGCTCGCCGAAGGCTGGGCCGAGATCCTCGGCGTGTCGGTCGACGACCCGAAGGCCGACTTCTTCACCCACGGCGGCGGCAGCCTGACCGCCGCGCAGGTCGTCGCGCGCATCCGCACCCGGCACCCGCAGGTGTCGGTCGCCGACATCTACGCCCACCCCAGGCTGGGCGCGCTGGCCGCGATGCTGGACGCGCTGAGCGGCCAGGCCACCGAGCGCCGGGACATCGCGCCGACCCCGCGTCGTGCCGGTGTCGTCCAGACGCTGCTGACGGTTCCGCTCATGGGCCTGGTCGGGCTGCGCTGGGCGACGCTCGCCGCCGCGCTGTCGAACATCCTGTCGCTGCTGGGGTTCGCCTGGGCGCCGACGCTGAACTGGGCGTGGATCGGCCTGGCCTGGGTGGTGCTGTTCAGCCCCGCGGGCCGGATCGCGATCGCCGCCGGCGGTGCCCGCGTGCTGCTGTCGGGCGTGCGCCCGGGCACCTACCCCCGCGGCGGGAGTGTCCACTTGCGACTGTGGACGGCCGAGAAGCTCGCGGAGTTCAGCGGCGCGGACAGCGTCGCCGGCGCGTCGTGGATGACGACGTACGCCAAAGCGCTCGGCGCGCGGATCGGCAAGGACGTCGACCTGCACTCGCCGCCGCCGGTCACCGGCTTCCTCAAGCTGGGCCGCGGCGCGGCCATCGAGCCCGAGGTCGACCTGACCGGTCACTGGGTCGACGGCGACGTCGTGCACATCGGCAAGGTCCGCGTCGGCGCGGAAGCCCGCATCGGCGCGCGCAGCACGCTGTTCCCCGGCGTCCGCATCGGCAAGGGCGCGGAGATCGCGGCCGGCTCGACCGTCCGCGGCGCCGTGCCGGCCGGGCAGCGCTGGGCCGGTTCGCCGGCCGCGCGCGTGGCCAAGGACGAGCGTGACGCGCTGAAGTGGCCGGCCAGCCGGCCGCCGCGGTCGCACTTCTGGGCCACCGTCTACGGCGCGACGTCGCTGCTGCTCGGGTTCCTGCCCGGGATCGCCGCGCTGGCGGGCGTCGTGGTGCTCGGCTACGCGATCGCCGGGGCGCCGACGCTCCTGGCCGCGTTCGTCCAGGCGCTGATCTTCGTGCCGGTCGCGACGGCCGCGTACTTCCTCGCCTACATGCTGCTGGTGCTCGCCGGTGTCCGGTGCTTGAGCATCGGCATGGTCGAGGGCTACCACCCGGTGCACGGCCGCGTCGCGTGGCAGGTCTGGGCCACCGAACGGCTGATGAGCATGGCCCGCGAAGGCCTGTTCCCCTTGTACGCCAGCCTGTTCACGCCGGTGTGGCTGCGGCTGCTCGGCGCGAAGGTCGGCCGCAACGTCGAGGCGTCGACCGTCCTGGCGCTGCCGAAGATGACCAAGGTCGACAGCGGCGCGTTCCTGGCCGACGACACCATGGTCGCCACCTACGAACTCGGCCACGGCTGGCTGCACGTCGCCCCGGCGCGGATCGGCAAGCAGGCCTTCCTCGGCAACTCGGGGATGACCGCGCCCGGCCGTTCGGTGCCGAAGCGCGGGCTCGTGGGTGTGCTGTCCTCGACGCCGTTGAAGGCGAAGAAGGGCTCGTCGTACCTCGGGATGCCGCCGCTGCCGGTGCGCCGCGCGATCGGCGACGCCGACACGAGCCGCACCTACACCCCGGCGCTGCACCTGAAGGCGGCGCGGGCGCTGGTCGAGCTGTGCCGGATCATCCCGGTCATGTGCGGGGTCGCGCTGACCGTCTCGGTCGCCTTCGGGCTGCTGTGGGCGGCGTCGGCGTTCGGCTTCGCGGTCGCCGCGCTGCTGGCCGGGCCCGCCCTGCTGGGCGCCGGGATCGTCGCGGCGCTGACCGCGACGGTCATGAAGTGGCTGCTGGTCGGGAAGTTCCGCGAGATCGACCACCCGCTGTGGAGCTCCTTCGTCTGGCGCAACGAGCTGGCCGACACCTTCGTCGAGGCGCTCGCGGTGCCGTGGCTGATCGGCTCGATCGGCGGCACGCCGCTGCTGTCGGCCTGGCTCCGCACGATGGGCGTCAAGATCGGCCGCGGCGTGTGGCTCGAGACGTACTGGCTGCCCGAGGCGGACCTGGTGTCGCTGGGCGACGGTGCGACCATCAACCGCGGCTGCGTCGTGCAGACGCACCTGTTCCACGACCGGATCATGAGCATGTCGCGGGTGGTGCTCGGCGAAGGTGCGACGCTCGGCCCGCACGGCATCGTGCTGCCGGGGGCCGGCATCGGCGCGCGCACCACGGTCGGCCCGGGGTCGCTGGTGACCCGCGGCGACGAGGTGCCGGCCGACACGCGCTGGCTCGGCAACCCGATCTCGGCGTGGACGGGCAAGTAAGCAGAAGGTCACGAAGTACCCGCCTGGCTCGCCGGACTCACCCGTCCGTGCGAGCCTGGTTTGGTACGTCGGTACGAGGAAAGGTTCGGCACGGGTGATTTCGAAGGCTCCGGCTCCGGCACCCGGCGCGGATACCTCCGGTGACCCCTACCTGCCCGCACACGGCAACGGCGGCTACCGGGTCCGGCACTACGACCTGAACCTCGACTACAAGGTCGCGCCGAACCGGCTCTCGGCTTCGGCGGCGATCACCGCCGAGGCGACGCAGGCGCTTTCCCGCGTCAGCCTGGACTTCGGCGAGTTCCGGATCAACCGCGTGCTGGTCGACGGGAAGCCCGCGAAGTACCTGAAGCGCGGCGCGAAGCTGCACGTCCGGCCCGCGAGGGCGATCGCGGCGGGTGCCGCGTTCGTCATCGAGGTGCACTACGTCGGTAACCCGCGGCCGGTCGGCAGCCGCTGGGGCGACGTCGGCTGGGACGAGCTGACCGACGGCGTGCTCGTGGCGAGCCAGCCGGTCGGCGCGCCGTCGTGGTTCCCGTGCAACGACCACCCGGCGGACAAGGCGACCTACCGCGTGACGGTGACGACGGCGTCGCCGTACCTGGTCGCGGTCACCGGCAACCTGGTGGACCGCTACACCGCGGCCAGCACCACGCGATGGGTGTACGAGCGTCCCGAGCCGACGGCGACGTACCTGATGAGCGTGCAGATCGGTCGCTACGACGAGCTCGAGCTGTCCGGCCGCGGCTGGTTCCCGCACACGGGCGTGAGCGCGCGCCGGCTGATGGTCGGCTTCGGCCACGGTCGCGTCGATTCGGTCCTCGAAGCGGTGCCGCAGCGCGCGGCCGTGCCACCGCGGCTGCGCCGCCTCTTCGAGCGCGACTTCGGCCGCCAGGGCCGGATGGTCGAGATGCTGCAGCGGCTGTTCGGCCCGTATCCCTTCGGCGAGTACGTCATCGTGGTGACCGACGACGAGCTCGACGACCCGATCGAGGCGCAGGGCATGGCGATCTTCGGCGCCAACCACGTCGACGGCCGCCGCACCCACGAGCGGCTCGTGGTGCACGAGCTGGCCCACCAGTGGTTCGGCAACAGCCTGACGGTGGCGGATTGGCGTCACATCTGGTTGAACGAGGGCTTCGCGACCTACGCCGAGTGGTTGTGGTCGGAGGAGTCGGGCGGCCAGTCCGCGCAGGCGCTGGCCCGGAGCTGGCACACCCGGATCAAGGCCAAGCCGGCCGACGTCCGGATCGCCGACCCCGGCGTGGCCCGCATGTTCGACGAGCGCGTCTACAAGCGCGGCGCGCTGACCTTGCACGCGCTGCGCGCCGAGATCGGTGACCCGGCGTTCTTCGCGTTGTTGAAGGCGTGGGCGGTCGAGCACCGGCACGGCCTGGTGACGACGGCGGGGTTCGTGACGATGGCCGAGGCGTACGCGGGCCGGTCGCTGAGCACGTTCTTCACGCGCTGGCTGGAGACGCCCGCGCTGCCCCCGCTACCGGGGGCCTAGGACCCGCCGCGGGTGGCGTCGACCAGCCAGACCGCGCCCGGGATGCGAACCCCTTCGGGCGTCTCGAACGCTTCGAGCCCCGCCCGCAGCTGTTCCCGCGTCCGCGCCACGACGTCCGGGTCGAGTCCCGCCAGGTTGGTGCGGACCGGGCCCTGGCCGAGGATGAACCCGGCCGCGTCGGCGGCGTCACGGCCGTAGTCCATCGGCGCGGTCACCGGCTCGATCCGGATGCCGGTGAACCCGGCCGCGTCGAGCACTTCGCGGATTCGGGCCGGCTCGACCAACGAGCCCATGCCCCGCGACGCGGGTGATGGCGCGCGCATCAGAGGCTTGAGTGCCGCGGTGGCGCGGGCGTAGGCGCTGTCGGGGCCGCCGCCCTGCGGGCCGAGGAACGCCAGCCGCCCGCCGGGACGCAGCCCGCGCCGGATGTTGGCGAACGCGGCCACCGCGTCCTCGAAGAACATCACCCCGCCCCGGCTGATCGCGACGTCGAAGCCGGCGTCCGGGAACGGGCGGACCTGGGCGTCTCCCTGCTCGAACCGGACATTGGCGATGCCTTGGGCGGCCGCGTCGGCGCCGGCGCGCTCCAGCATCGGGGCCGAGAGGTCGACGCCGACGACGGTTCCGCGGACCGCCCGCCGGGCGGCCAGCAGCGTGACGTGGCCCGTGCCGCAGCCGACGTCGAGGACGTGGTCGTCCGGGGCGATCGCGGCGATGCGGAAGAGGTCGTCGTTGAAGGCGCCCACGATCGCGTTGTAGCGGGCGCGGTTCTGTGCCCAGTGGACGCCCTCCCAGCCGTTCCAGGCTTCGGCTTGCCGGGCGTTGACGATGGCCTGCATGGGTTCCTCCGTTACTAGAGTCGTACTCTAGATGTACACTCCAGTGATGGAAGAGCGCAAGAAACGCGTCCGTGACGCTCCGCGGACGCGCAGGCGCATGCTGGAAGCGGCTCGCGACCTGTTCCTGCGCAACGGCTACGGCGCGACGACCCTCAAGGAGATCGCCGACCGGGCGGACGTCGCCGTGCAGACGATCTACTTCACCTTCGGCAACAAGCGGGTGCTGCTCAAGGAACTGGTCGACGTGGCGATCGCGGGCGACCTCGAACCGGTCGCGACGATGGACCGGCCGTGGTTCCAGGAGGCTCTCGCGGCCCCGACCGCCGAAGCGCACCTGCGGCTGCACGTCCGCGGCACCCGCGGGATCCTGGAGCGCGTCGCCCCGATCGTCGAGATGCTGCGCGCGGCCACCGCGGCCGACCCGGCGCTCGCCGGGCAGTGGGACGACGACGTCGACCCGCGGTTCGCCGTCCACCTCGAAGCCGCCCGGTCCCTGATGGCCAAGCCGCGGGCCCGCTCCGGGATGACCGCCGAGCACGCCGCCGACCTGCTGTTCGGTGTGCTCAGCCCGGAGCTCTACCAGGTGTTCGTCCGCGATCGCGGCTGGTCGCCGGAGCGGTGGGAGGCCTGGGCGGCCGACACCCTGACCGCCCAGCTCTGTCAAGCCGCCTGACTTCCCGTTGCGCCGAATACATCGGATGTATCTGCCGCTTTCTGGGTGAACCGCTCTGGTCTTTCGCGACTCTGTCTGTAAACATGGCCGCACGCCGCCTGCAGACCTCGCGAAACGTAGTATGAATCCGAAAGGACGCTTCATGGACGCAGTGTCGCGGCGTACCGTGCTCCGCTCTGCCTCGGTCGCGGTGGGGGCCGCCGCGTTCGGCGGGCTGTGGGCCGAGGGGGCTTCGCCGGCGCTGGCCGCCGGGAACCCGCACCGGGACGTCGCCGCCGACGCTCGCATGGTCTGGAAGCGGCTCCCCCAGAACTGGCAGGAAGGCCCGTTCCTCGCCAACGGCTACCTCGGCGCGCAGGTCTACGCCGGTCGGACGCCGCAGGTCCTCAAGGTGATGCTGAGCCACACCCAGGTGCAGGACCAGCGCATCCAGTGGGAGGCCGGCATCGGGTTGTCCCGGCTGCCGATCGGCTACCTCACGCTCACGCTCGCCGGCGCGATCACCGCCGTCGACTGGACGCTCGACCTCTACAACGCCGAGCTCGGCGGCACGATCACCACCACCCAAGGCTCGGTCGCCTTCTCCGCCGTCGTGCACAACGACCTCGGCGTGCTGCTCGTCTCGCTGACGCCGAGCGCGGGGGAGACCGGCGCGGCGTGGGCGTTCCAGCCGCTGGAGTCGGCGACCACCCGCACCGTCCGCAAGCCGCCCGAGTACGTCGCGAACCCCGCGCCCGAAGTGGCCGACGGGTACTGCGCACAGCCGATGCTCGCCGGAGGCGGCTACACGACGGCGTGGCGCGAACGCCGGATCGGCGCGCGACGGCTGCTCGCCGCGACCGTCGCCTACAGCTTCCCGGGCACGACGCACACGGCGGATGCCCTGGCGAGCGTCCGGAAAGCGCTTGCCGCGAACCCGGACGCCCTGCTCGCCCGCCACCGCCGCTGGTGGAACGACTACCACGAGCGCAGCTTCGTTTCGGTTCCGGACAAGCAGGTCCAGCGGTTCTACTGGATCCAGCTGTACAAGATCGCGGCCGCCACGCGGGCGGGCGGGCCGGTCGTGTCCGAGTGGGGACCGTGGTTCCCCGAGGTCGGCAACAGCTGGACCGCGGTCTGGTGGAACCTCAACGTCCAGGTCACCTACCCGATCGTCAACAGCAGCAACCACCCCGAGCTCGACGCCGTCACCGAGACCTTCCGGCGCGACCACGCGAACCTCGAGACGTCCGTGCCGCCGGCCTACCGCGACGGCGACACCTACGCGCTCTCGCACCCGGGCGACTGGCGGCTGCGGCCCGGCGGCACGCGCTCGGTGGGCGTCCCCGGGACGACGTCCAAGACCGACCAGACCGGGAACCTGTTGTGGGGCCTGCACAACGTCTGGCTCGCCTACCGCCACCACCTGGACCGGCGCGTGCTGCGCGACGTCCTGTACCCGACGCTGGCCAAGGCGCTGAACTTCTACCGCCACTTCCTGTTCGCCGGCCCGGACGGGTTCCTGCACCTGCCGCTGACCCGCTCGCCGGAGTACGCCGACGCGGCCGACTGCACCTACGACCTTTCGCTGATCCGATGGGCCGCCCGCACGCTCGTCGACACCGCGCGGATCCTGCGCCTGAACGAGCCGCGTGTCCCGATCTGGCAGGAGATCAGCGCGAAACTGGTGCCCTACCACGAAACCGCGGCTGACGGCGTGCTGATCGGCGACGGCGTCCCGCTCTCCGCGTCGCACCGGCACTTCTCGCACCTGCTGTGGCTCTACCCGCTGCGGGAGAAGGTGTGGGACGCGCCCGGCGATCGTGACCTCATGACGCGGACGTTCCGGCACTGGATCGCCGACCAGGCCGCCTGGCACGGTTACAGCTACGCGGCCGCGTCGTCGATGTCTTCGGTGATGGACGCGCCCGAGGAAGCTTTGCGCTACCTGAAGTTCTTCCTCGACCGCAACGTCGTGGCCGACACCGAGCTGACCGCGAACACGATGTACCGCGAAGGGTCCAACTTCGCGATCGAAAGCCCGATCACCGCCGCGCAGTCGGTGGTGGACATGCTGGTGCAGGGGTCCGGCGGCGTGCTCAAGATCTTCCCGTCGGTGTCGGCGACCTGGCGCGACGCCTCGGTCGACGGCCTGCGCGCGGAGGGCGCGTTCCTCGTGGACGCCTCCCGCCGCGACGGGAAGACGGAGTTCGTGCGCGTGCACAGCGAAGCCGGCGAGCCGTTGGTGCTGCAGCACGGCGTCGCCGGGGACATCGACGTCCGCGACGAGCACGGCCGGCGGCTGCCGTGGCGCCCGGCCGGGCCCGGCCGGATCGCGATCGGGCTGCGGCGCGGCGGGACCGCCGTCGTCACCCCGCGCGGCGGCCGGCCGGACTGCGCGCCCCGCGACGTCCCCGCCCTCGGCCCGGCCCCGGCGTGGGGCCTGCCGAGCTGAATCCGCTGTCGACAAGGAGGTCGCCATGGACATCACTCGCAGAACCGTGCTCGGCGGTGCGCTCGCCGGGATCGCGGCCGGCGCGGCGGGCGTCACGCCCGCGTTCGCCGACACACCGGGCAGCGACGACTTCGCCTGGGCCGGGTTCCTCGGCACCGCCGACCTGTACTGGCGGCGGCTGCCGAAGACCTGGTACGAGGGCCCGTTCCTGGGCAACGGGTTCCTCGGCTCGGGCATCTACGCCGAGCCGGGGCAGAACGCGATCCGCTTCAACGTCCAGCACAGCCAGGTCCAGGACCACCGCCCGGAGTTCGGCTCGCTGTTCGGCCTGGCGCGGCTGCCGATCGGGTACTTCACCCTCGAACCGGTCGGCGCGATCACCGCGATCGACTGGCGGATGGACCTGTGGAACGCCGAGCTGACCGGCACGATCACGACCGCGGCCGGCAGCCTGAGCCTCCGCGCGATCGTCCACACCGGACAGTCGCTGCTGGCCGTCGAGATCCGGCCGTCGGAAGGGGAACGCGGGTTCAAGTGGGTGTTCCACCCGGCGGCCGCGGTCAGCCCGCGCGCCGACCCGGTGTGGAACAAGCCGCCGCCCGCCGGCTACACCGCGAACCCGCCGGTGCAGCTGAGCGGCAGCGGTGACGCGCGGCTGGCCGTCCAGCCGCTGCTGGCCGGCGGCGAGCACGTGACGGCCTGGCGGGAGGTGACCCGCGGCGGCGCGCGCACGCTGTACACGTCGGTGGCGTGGTCGCACCCGGCGAAGACGTCGGTGGCGCGGGCACTGGGGACCGTGCGCCGGGTTTCTTCGTTCGCCGCGCTGACCCCGGACCACCGGCGCTGGTGGCACGACCACTACCGGGCGAGCTTCCTGTCCATTCCGGACACCCGGCTGCAGAGCTTCTACTGGATCCAGCTGTACAAGGTCGCGTCGGCGGCCCGGCGGGAGGCGCCGGTGATGGCGACGTCCGGGCCGTGGCTGGAGAACACGCCGTGGCCGGCGACGTGGTGGAACCTCAACGTCCAGCTCGAGTACTGGCTCATCCACGGTTCCAACCACCTCGAGCTGGACGCCGTCAGCCACGCCCTCGACAAGTACCGCGCGAATCTCAGCAGCCAGGTGGCGACGCCGTACCAGGCCGACTCGGCGGGCATCCCGCGCACGACCGACATGACGCTGCTCAACGGCGTCTCGAACGCCACGAGCGGGTTCCCCGTCGGCGTCCCGGGGCAGGACCCGCCGACGCCGGAGGTCGGCAACCTGACGTGGGCGCTGCACAACGTGTGGCTGTCCTACCGGCACACGATGAACGCCGCGCTGCTGCGGGACACGCTGTTCCCGTTGCTGCGCAAGGCGATCAACTACTACCTGCACTTCCTCGCGCCGGGCCCGGACGGGAAGCTGCACCTGCCGCCGACGTTCTCGCCCGAGTACGGCGTCGACGCCCCGGACTGCAACTACGACCTCTCGCTGATCCGCTGGGGCTGCAAGACGCTGCTGCGGACGGCGCCGGGTGACCCGCTGGCGCCTCGCTGGCGGGACGTCCTGGCGACGCTGGTGGACTACCCGGCCGACGGCAACGGGTACATGATCGGCGCCGGCGTGCCGTTCGCGAAGTCGCACCGGCACTACTCGCACATGCTGCAGATCTACCCGCTCTACGACGTCACGTGGGAGCAGCCGGAGCACCGGGCGATCATCGAGACGTCGCTGAACCACTGGGTCGGCTTCGAGGGTGCGCTGCAGGGGTACACGTTCACCGGGGCCGCGTCGATCTCGGCGCAGATGCTGCGCGGCGAGCAGGCGGCGTTCTACCTCGGCGAGCTGCAGCGCCGGTACATCCAGCCGAACACGATGTACAAGGAGTCGGGGCCGGTCATCGAGACGCCGCTGTCGGCGGCGAAGTCCATGCAGGACATGCTGGTCCAGAGCTGGGGCGGCGTCGTCCGGCTGTTCCCGGCGGTGCCCGCGGCCTGGGGCGACATCGCGCTGCGGGACTTCCGGACCGAGGGGGCGTTCCTGCTGAGCGCGTCCCGGTCGGGTGGGAAGACGCGCTGGCTGAAGGTGCACAGCGAAGCGGGAGCGCCCTGCGTGCTGCGGCCGGGCATCGAGGGAGAGCTGACGGTGACGGACGCCCGCGGCCGCGCGCGCCGGTGGCGGCGGCTGGGCAACGGGGACGTGCAGGTGGAGGTGGGGCGCGGTGAGGACGCCTTCGTGTACCGGAAGGGGGACCGGCCGGACTTCGGGGTACGCCCGGTCGCCCCCGGCGGAGCGAGCGCACCGTGGGGGCTGCCGTGAGGGGCTGAGCAGGCGGCTGTCAGCGCTGGGGCGGGTCGCCGCCGGTCGCGGGGACGGGCGGAGCGGGCGGCTGTCAGCGCTGGGGGCGGTTGCGGGGCCGAGTTGGCGGCCGCGCGCTGGGCGGGTCGCCGCCGGTCGCGGGGACGGGTAGAACGGCGGCTGCCTGCGCTCGGTCGGTTGTCGGCTGGGGATGGCGAGCCTCACTCGACGTCCGCTTCGTCCTTCTTCCCGGATTCCCGCCCGGGGCGCAGTCGTTCGCGGCACAATGGGCGGCTGACGAGGGGAGCGGGGATGAGCGAGCCGGGGCAGCGGCCGGACGGGGGCAGGCCGGACGGGGCACCGCCGCCCGGTCCGCAGCACTACCAGCAGTTCTCCCAGTACCCGCAGTGGCAGCCGCCGGTGCCGCCGAAGCGGACCTCGCCCGCCGCCGTCGTGCTGATCGTCGGGTCGGTCGTCGTCGTCATCCTGATGGCGCTGGCCTTCCTCGCCTGGGGCTATCCCGGTTTCCTGCGCGAGCAGGACGTCAAGGGAGTCGCCGGGGCCCGGCCGGCGTCGTCATCGCCATCGCCCTCCCCGTCGCCGACCACCGCCACCACGAGCGCGCCGGTTTCGCTGCCCGCCGGCGCCCGGGCGCCGATGCCGAAGCGCAGCAAGCCCCTGGCCGACCCGGTGACGTGCGCCTTCACCCCGGAACCCACGTCGCCGGCGCCGAAGAAGGTCGCGCTGCCGCCTGACGGCCCGGCGTCGTCGTCCGGCACGGTCCCGGTGTCCCTCGCGACGAGCGCCGGCGACATCGGCCTCACGCTCGACCGCGCCCTCGCCCCCTGCACCGTGGTCAACTTCGTGAGCCTGGTGAAGCAGGGGTTCTACGACGGCACGTCGTGCCACCGGCTGTCCGTGACGGCCGGGCTGCAGATGCTCCAGTGCGGCGACCCGGTGGGCGACGGCACCGGCGGCCCCGGCTACTCGATCCGCGACGAGGTGTTCCCGGAGCTGACGTACGGCCGCGGCGTCCTCGCCATGGCGAAGACGGCCCAGCCCGACTCGGGCGGGTCCCAGTTCTTCCTGGTCTTCGGCGACGTCGAGATCTCACCGGAGTACACGGTCTTCGGCAGCATCGACGACGCGGGTCTCCGCGTCCTGGACGACGTCGCCCGCGGCGGCATCGACCCGTCCCGCCCCGGCATCGGCGACGGCAGCGGCCCCCCGACGGTCCCGGTCACCTTCACCCACGTCACCACCCCGTGACGGAAGAGCCGACACGCGTGATTGAGAGGTCGACACGCGTGATTGAGAGGTCGACACGCGTCGGCACGGCCGCTTCCGGCGTGTCGACCCTTCAATCACGCGTGTCGACCCTCTGATCACGCGTGTCGACTCCTCAAGCACGGTCGAGGAGGGACTTCAGGGCGGTGAGGAGTGCGTTCGCGGCTTGCGGGGTTGCCGTGGCGTGGCGCCAGGCGACGTAGCCGTCCGGGCGGATCAGGAGGCAGCCAGCCTCGTCGACGCCGCTCAGCCGGGACCAGTCGCCGTAGGCGTCGCGACCTTCGGGGTCGCCGACGCGCACCGCGCGCAGGTCCAGGCCCAGCTCGGCGCCGACCTTCGCCGCCGCGTCGCGCCACGCCGTGCCGGTCAGGCCGGTGAGCACCGTCCAGCGGCCGCCGCCCACCAGGTCCAAAGTGGACACCCGATGCCCGTGCGGGCCGACCAGCCACGCGTGCGGCAGCTTCGCCCCCGGCTCGGTGCTCGGCCGGTGGAACAGCTCGGGATCGCGCTCCGCGGGCGCCACGACCCCGTCGGGCAGCACCGCGCCCGAGACGTACCGCTGGTCCATCTCGACGCCGTGGGCGTTGAACTCGTAGTGCTTCAGCTCGATGGCCTTCTCCAGCTCACGCCGTTTCCGCGTGCCCTCGGCGGTGGGCGCGAGGCAGGTCTCGAGCCCGGCCGTGATGCCGTCGGCGTCGGTGTCGCCGGCGATGCCCAGCGCCGCGAAGATCGGCCCGAACTGGTCGCGGCTCAGGTTCGCCCGGTCGACGATCTGCTTGCCGACCGGTGCCCGTTCCGCGCTGTAGCTGTCCAGCAGCCCTTCGCCCGCTTCGCCGCGAAGCACCATCGCGAGCTTCCAAGCGAGGTTGTAGGAGTCCTGGATCGAGGTGTTCGAGCCGAGCCCGTTGGACGGCGGGTGCCGGTGCACGGCGTCCCCGGCGCAGAACACCCGGCCGCTGCGGTATTCCGTCGCGTAGTTGTGGTTGACCGTCCACAGTGACGTCGAGGTGATCTCGACCTCCAGCGAGGCGTCGCCGACCAAGTCGCGCACCAGCCGCGTCGCTTCCTCGACGTCGACCTCCGGCGGCGCTTGCGCGATGTCGTAACCCCAGGTCAACAGCCACTCGTTCCACGGCCGCACCATCCGGACCAGGCCCATCCCGATCCCGCCGAGGTGCGCGCCCGGCCGCATCACCCAGTACAGGACGCTCGGGCGGTGCGCGACGTACGGCGCGAGGTCGGCGGTGAACGTGATGTTCATGCTGCCCGCCTTGCCGGTCTGCCCGGCGATCGGCAGGCCGGCCTGCTCGGCGACCCGGCTGCGCGCGCCGTCCGCGCCGATCAGGTACTTCGCGCGCAGGGTGAACTCGTCGCCGCGCACGCGGTCGCGGAACCGCGCGGTGACGCCGTCCTCGTCCTGCGTGAAGTCCAGGAACTCCGTGTCCAGACGGAGTTTCGCGCCGCGGGCGGCAGCCTCGCTCACCAGGATCGGCTCGAGGTAGGTCTGCGGCAGGTCGATCATGTGGCACGGGCTGGCCGCGGCGTACTCGGCCGCGGAGGAGTCGCCGGTGCCCCAGCTGCGGATGCGGCCGATCTCCGGCCCGGTCAGCGACGTGCAGAGCACGGTGTCGCCCATCAGCTCCGGCGGCGTGCCGACGGCCAGGGCCTTGTCCTCGACGCCGAGGTCGCGCAGCACCTCCATGGTGCGCTGGTTGGTGATGTGCGCGCGGGGCGTGTTGGCCGTCCAGCCGTACTTGGTGGCCAGTACGGTCGGCACGCCGTAGGTGGCGAGCAGCAGCGCGGCGGACCCGCCGGCCGGGCCGCTGCCGACCACGATGACGTCGGTGTCGTAGCTCATGCGCTGCTCCCTGAGATCCGGAAGGTGAACTCGAGCCGCTGCTCGGCGAAGTCGACGATCAGGCCTTCCTTGACGCCGAACACGGTGTCGGAGTCGAGGTATTCGCCACCGGCGACGAACAGCTGGGTGATCAGCGTCCGGTACCCGGGCTTGGCGATCATGAAGTGCACGTGTGGGGCCCGGTAGGGGTGGCGCCCGACGGCGTCGAGCATCTGCCCGACGGGCCCGTCCGCCGGAATGGGGTACGCGCTCGGCACGATCGTCCGGAAGCGCAGCCTGCCCTCGGCGTCGGTGCGGAAGCGGGCCCGCAGCACTGGGCCGTCGACGTCGGGCAGTTGGACGTCGTAGAAACCGTCCTCATTGGACTGCCAGACGTCGACGATCGCGTCCGGAACCGGCTGGTCCTGAGTGTCGGTAACGCGAATGACCGTCCACAATGGAGTTCCCGGTAGCCCCTCCGCGATGTCGGCGCCCTGCGGGGTTTCGGGTGGTCCTTCGACGTAGAACGGCCCGAGCACCGCCGACGGCGTCGTGTCCGGCGTCCGTGAGTTGGTCAGGACGTCGACGACGCTCGACACGCCGAGCGTGTCCGACAGCAGGATGAACTCCTGCCGGGTGTCGGTGGTGATGTGCCCGGCCCGGGTCAGGAAGCCGATCGCGTACTCCCACTCGTCCTGCGTGAGGTCGGTGCGGATCGCGTAGCCGTGCAACGTCTCGACCAGGTCGGTGAGGAGTTCGCGGATGCGGTCCGGTGCGGCGGCGAAGCTGTCGACGACCTGTTTCGTGAGTGCCTTGAGACTGGGCGGAGCGGCCGGGCGGGTGCCGGTGATCGCCGCGCGGAGCAGGTCCGCCTCCGGCTCGTCCGCGATGTCCGCTTCGGTGAGGCCGAGTTCGGCCAGCGAATGCGGGATCGGGAGGCTCGCGGCGAGTTCGAAGATCTCGCCGGCGTCCTCGAGTCCCTGGTGGGCCATGACGTACGGGAGGAGGACGGCGTGCGTCTCCGCGTGCGGCAGGCCGAACTTGCCGCCGAGGAAGTGGCAGAGCCGGTGGTGCAGGCCCATCGAAACGGCGTCGAGGCAGGTGCCGGCCAGCCAGGCGCCGCGCAGGGCGTCGGTGCGAGCGTCCACATCGGACGGATCTTTGGCGATACGCGGCAGCGCGCTCGTGAGCAGCTTCACCGCCTCCGCGGCGAGCAGATCGGTCATCGGGTTCGCGTCGGGGGCGTAGCGGGCCTCGACGGCGTGGGCGAGCGCGTTGAGCCCGCTGGCCGCGGAGACCGCCGCCGGCAGGGACAGCGTCAGCTCGACGTCGTAGAGCACGGTCTCCGGCCGGACCTCCGGGGTCCGCTGGGTGGTCTTGCGGCCGTCTTCGGTCTGGCCCAGGACCGACGTCAGCTCGGAACCCGCGTACGTCGTCGGGACGATCAGCTGAGGCAGGCCGGTCCGCAGCGCGATCGCCTTGGCCAGCCCGGTGGCCGAGCCGCCGCCGATCGCGACCACGCCGTCGACGTCGTACTCCGCGACGACCTTGAGCGCGCGCTCGGTGACGTCGACCGGCGTGTGCATCGCGGCGTCTTCGAAGCGCGCGGCCAGCCGCGGGCCGAGCGCTTCGGCGGCGCGGTCGGCGTACCGCGGGCGGCCGACCAGCAGGACCCGCCGGAGGCCGAGCAGGTCGGCTTCGGCACCGACGGCGTCGAGCGAACCGAAGACCACCCGGACGGGGTTCGCGGCGTAGGTGAACGAGGTCATGCGAGGGAGTATCCGGCTGCCGGGGTGCGCGGTCCTGCACGTTCGTGCTGCGCGACGGCACGAAACGCGCGTCGGGTCAGCCCGCCCGGCGCAGCGCCGCCGGGGTGGTGCCGAGCTGGGCGCGGAGCACCCGCGTCAGGTGCTCCTGGTGGGAGAAGCCGCAGCGGGCCGCGATCTCGGCGATCGGGTCGTCGCCGGTGCGTAGCAGCAGCCCCGCCTGCTCCACCCGCAGCCGCAGCAGGAACCGGTGCGGGGGCAGGCCCGTGCGGGCCTTGAACTGCCGCGAAAACTGGCTGACGCTCAGCCCAGCGAGCACGGCCAGCTCCGCCAGGGGCACCGGCTCGGCCAGGCGTTCCGCCATCAGGTCGCGGACGCGCGTGAACTGCCGGTCGGACAGGCCGCGCGCCGGGGCGGGCTCGTGGGCGGGGCCGGCGTGGTGGCGGCGGACCAGCTGCGCCGCGACCAGCGCGCCCAGCTGGTCGGCGTAGGTGCGGGCGCTCGGCTCCCAGTCGCGGACGACGCCGTCGAGGCTGAGCACCAGCTGTTCGAGCAGGGGGTCGGAGCTGCCGAGCTCCTCGGCGAGCCGCACGGGCGCGTGGTCACCGGCGGCCTCCTGCACGGCGTCGTCGGCGACGTAGACGTGCACGGTCTCGAGCTCCCCGCCCAGCTCGACCGACAGGTCGGCGTGCGAAGGCTGCAGGAACAGGCCGCCGGCGGGCATCCGGCGGCTGCGTTCGCGCGGGGTCCCGACGCCGCGCCGGACCGTCACCGGCCCGTCGAGGTGCAGGATCAGCTGGTGGCTGCGGGCGGGCGCGAACTCGGCGCGGTAGGGACGTTCCCGCTGCCGGGAGACGTAGACGCGGTCCCAGCCGAGCCCCGCGCTGGTGCGTTCGGGCCGGACCCAGGGCAGCGCGAGGATGCCGTTGGTGTCGGTCAGCCCGAGTTCGCCCACGCCTGCCTCCTCGACGTCGAGGCTGCTCGCGATGGTACGCGAACCTCGTCCGTGGGCGGGCCTACGTACTCGCCTGGACAGCCATCCCGCGTACCCAGACGGACGACTCGCGTACCCAGAGGGACGACACGCGTACCTGGATGGACGACTCGCTGGGTGCGCGTGTCGTCCACCTGGGTGCGCGTGTCGTCCGCGTAGGTACGCGTGTCGTCCGTCGGTGTCAGCCCGGGGCGGAACGGCCGTGACGCCAGTAGCCCAGGAACGCGATGTCGGACTTCGCCCAGCCGCGGTCCCGCACCAGGTGACGGCGGACCCCGGTCGCCAGCGCGGCCTCGCCGGCCACCCACGCGTACGCCCGCCCCGGTGGCAGGTCGGCCGCGACGACCGTCTCCAGCGCCAGGACCCCCGGGCGGCCCGGCCGGGGCCGCGGCAGCCAGTGCACCCGCACCCCCGGCGGCGCCGGCACGACCCGGACGTCCGCGGCCGACGGCACCTCCAGGAACACCTCGGCCACCAGGTCGTCCGCGGCGCTCTCGAGGATCGCCAGGATCGCCGGCACCGCGCTTTCGTCCCCGGCCAGCAGCTGCCACGCCACCCCGGGCGGCGGCAGGTAGCTCACGCCCAGGTCGAAGATGCCCGCCGGGTCGCCGGGACGCGCCCGCCGGGCCCACTCGGCCGCCGGGGCGTCGCCGTCGTGCAGCGCGAACTCGATGTCGATCTCACCCGGCCGCGCGCGCCGGACCGTGTAGTTGCGCACCCAGGGACGGCGTGACTTCGGCAGCAGCAGCACCTCGGCCATCCAGCCCTCGTGGTCCAGGGTCGGCATCCGCAGCCCGTCCTGGCCCACCCGGGGGAAGAACAGCCGCACGGCCTGGTCGCCGCCCGCCACCTCCAGGTCGCCGAGCGACGGCCCGCCGAGGGTGATCGTCCGGAACGCCGGGCTGGGCGCGGTGTTCGCCAGGACTTCGAGGGTGATCATCCGTCGCGACGCGGGGCGGCGCACCTTCGGGATCATCAAACGTCCAGCACGAGCCGCGGCGACGACGCCCGCGACACGCACGCGTACATCCGCCCGGCGGGGGCGCTGATGTCGTCGCGGTGCTCGGGTTCGCCGTCGAGCACCGACAGCTCGCAGCTCCCGCAGACCCCTTCGCGGCATCCGGACGGCACCGGCTTTCCGGCGTGGTTCAGCGCGTCGAGCAGGGACTCGTCGGCCGGGACCTGGATCGTCGCACCGGACCGGGCGCACACCACTTCGAACGGCGTGTCGGGGCCGAAAACGCGGCGGGTGGGCTCGAAGCGTTCGGCGTGCACCCGCGGGAACACCGCTTCCGCCGCGGCGAGCATCGACGCCGGTCCGCAGCAGTAGACCTCGCCCGCGAACTCCGCGAAAGAAGCCAGATCCGGCCGGCCGTGGGAGAACAGAGACACGCGTTCGCCATACGTGGCAACGAGTTCCGCCGCGAAGGGCATGGTCGAAGCCGACCGTCCCACGTAGACGAGCGAAGCGGCGGCCCCGGCGGCGACGGCCGCCCGCAGCATCGGCACGATCGGCGTGATCCCGATCCCGCCCGCCAGGAACAGGTATTCCGGCGCGGGAACGAGCGGGAAGTGGTTGCGCGGCGAGGAAACTTCCAGCGTCCGGCCCGGGCTGAGGTACCAGTGGACGTACTCCGAGCCGCCCCGGCTCAGCGGATCGAGCCGGACCGCGATCCGGTACGCCGAAAGGTCGCCGGGGTCGCCGCACAGCGAGTACTGCCGCGTCAGCCAGTTCGGCAGCGCCAGGTCGATGTGCGCGCCCGGCTCCCACGCTTCCAGTGGCCCTTCGTCCCCGCGAAGCACCAGCGAGACGACGTCATCGGCGACGTGCTCGACGCTCTCCAGCATCGTTTTCTGCATGATCAGTACAACTTCCGGTAGCTGTCTTCGAGGATCTGGTCGAACACCGCCGGGTCGACGGCCACGCGCAGCTGGTCGGTGACGATCTCGCCGGCCGACGGCATCTCCGCGGCCAGCGCCTGGCTGGCGGGGTCCCACAGCCTCGACCGCAGCAGCGCCCGGCCGCAGTGGAAGTACGCTTCGGCGACCTCGACGATGATGGCCAGCATCGGCGCCTTGGCCTCGGTGCGCATGCGGGCGAGCACGTCCGGGTCGTCGGTGACGTACGCGCTTCCGTTGACCCGCAGCACCTCCCGCATGCCGGGGATGAGGAACATCAGGCCGACGCCGTCGTTCTCGGCGATGTTGCGGAACGAGTCGGCGATCTTGTTGCCGGGCCGGTCGGGCAGCGCGAGCGTGTGCTCGTCGAGGACCTTCACGAAGCCCGGGTAGTCGCCGCGGGGCGAGCAGTCCGTGCGGCCGGTCGCGTCGGCGGTGGCCAACGCGAGGAACGGGGCGTGCGCGATGAAGCGGCGGGCGTGCTTGTCGACGTGGTCGAGCTTCTTGCCCTCGATCATCTCTTCGGGGGCGCCCAGTCGGCTCCTGACCTCGGCCATGGAGACCCGCCGGTACCGAGTGCTCAGCGTATTTGTGCTGGTCATGCCATAATTATGAGCAAATATTCAGGTCTTGCGCTACTCGCTTTTCGAGGCGCGCGGAGGGGAGCGCCGTGTCATCGGACCAGCGCCGCATCCAGCCACGTAAACAGCCGCGCCAGGTCCGCGCCGAGCTGACCCGGCAGCGGATCCTGACCGCGGCTGCTCACGTTTTCGGCGAACACGGCTACGCCGCCGGCACCACCAATCGCATCGCCGAGCAGGCCGGGATCTCCATCGGCTCGCTGTACCAGTACTTCCCGAACAAGGACGCGATCCTCGCCGAGCTGCTGGTCCGCCACCTCGACGACGGCATGGCCATCGTCGAGCGGGTCCAGCGGGAGCAGCTGCCCGGCCCGATCGACCAGGTCTTCCGCGTCTTCATCCGCGGTGCGATCGAATCCCACCTCGGCGAACCCCGCTTGCTGCGGATGCTGCGGGAGCAGGCGCCGCAGACGAACGAGCTGCTGGAGAAGGCCGAACGGATGAAGCGGTCCCTGGAGGCCTACATGCGGGCGCTCCTGGAGGAACACCCCGAAGTCCGGGTCGCCGACATCGAGACGGCCGCGCGGCTGATCGTCACGACGGTCGAGCTGGTGATCCACCAGCTCGTGGCCGACCACGAGCCGGTCGACGCGGATCGGCTGGAGGACGAGATGGTCGCGATGCTGACGCGCTACGTCAGGGGGTGAGCCACGGGTTGCGCAAGGGCGGTCAGGCGCTCGCCCGGCGGAGTCGTTCCGCCGCCTGGGCGCGGACGGCCTCACCGGACACCGGGGATCGCCGTGCAGGGCTTCCCACCGGGCGTTGTGCGCGGCCGTCCACAGGCCGGCCGCCCAGGCGATTTCCCGCTCCGCCGCGGTGAACTCGCGGCCCCGGAGGTCCTGGTAGGCCGTCAGGAAAGCCTCGGAGCTCTCGATCGGAGGGAGGGTCGGCGGCGTGGCACTGGCGAACGCGCCGGAAGCCGCGCCCACGAGGGCCGCTTCCGGTTGCCAGGCGAGGCTGTCCCAATCGTGCACGGCCAGCACTTCGCCGTCCTGCCAGCGGAGGTTCTGGGCTTCGAAGTCGGCGTAGCCCAGCACGCACGGCAGGTCGGTGGCCAGCAACCGCTGGCGGGCCCGGCGGGCGGTGTCGACGACGTGCGCGGGCACGGCGCTCTGGTCCCGCTCGTCGAGGAACCCGATCGCGGGCCACAGCCCGGAACCCCCGTGGTCCCAGCGCACCCAGCGCGGGTTGGGCAGCGGCGGCGCGACGGTCACGTCGGCCAGCTCGGCCATCAGCCGGGCGAACACCGCGGCACAGCGCACGGCGATGTCCGGCGAGTCACCGCGCAGCATTTCGCCGCCCGGCAAGGACTCTTCGGCGTGCACGGCCAGCGCGTCGACGACGGTCACGGGGGTGATCGGCCGGGCGCACGGGAACCCCCGGTCCGCCAGCCGGGCCTGCGCGGCGACGCACGAGCCGGCCCGGCCGTCGTCCTCCCTCGCTTTCACCACGACCTCGCGCCCGTCGGCCAGCCGCAGCCCGACCACCGCCGAAAGGGACGTCCGCTCGAACAGCACCTCGACCGGCTCGGCTCCGAGCTGCTCGACGCACCAGGGTGCCAGCCAGTCCACGCAACAATCCTTCGCCGAGCAGCTCCGCAAGACCGTCAGAGCGGGTTGAAGACGCCTAGGGGAGCGGTGCAGAACGGCCCGCCGACGTACTCGGCCGCCGCGCCCGTCGGCGCCGGCTTCGATGCCAGCTGCTCCGCGTACACCTCCGCGTCGTCCAACGACTTGTACCCCAGCGCTTCCGCCTCCGACAGGGAGTAGATCCGGCGCGTGTTGTCCGAGACGCCCCAGATCAGCCGGTACCCCGGCGACGGCGCCGACAGGCAGGCCTCGAACAGCCGTGCGCCGTCGTCCGGGGACAGCCACGTCGTCAGGCCGCGCGGGCCCAGCGGCAACGGGGTCTCGAAGCACGAGCCGATCCGGATCACGATCACGTCCATGCCGAAGCGCGAGTGGTACAGGCTCCCCAGCGCCTCGATCGCCGCCTTCGACACGCCGTAGTACGTGTCCGGCCGCGGCGACGAGTCCGCCGGGAGGTCGGAGTCGTTGCGGCGGAAGCCGACCGCGTGGTTGCTCGACGCCAGGATCACGCGCGACACCCCCGCCGCGCGAGCCGCCTCCAGGACCGTCTGCGTACCGTTGATGTTGACGTCGAGGGTCGCTTCCCACGAGTTCTCGCGGCTGTGCCCGCCGAGGTGGATCAGCGCGTCGACGCCTTCGCACGCCGCCGCCATCGCCTCGGCGTCGGTCACCGAAGCCGTCACGACCTCCTCGGAAGCGTCCGACGCCGTCTGCGGCGCCAGGTCGAGCAGGCGCAGCACCCGGCCGTCGCGCTTCAAGCGGGGCCGCATCAGGGTGCCGACGACACCCGCCGACCCGGTGATGAGCACACGCTGGTCCGTCATTGTGTTCCTCTCGATAAGGGCGGCGGTCAGCGAATTCCGGCCCGGCGCAGCTGCTGCCCGAGCTCGGCGGTGGTTTCGGCGAGCAGCTCGCCGACGCGCTGGGCGTCGGCGTCGGTCACCTGGGAGATCGGCATCGAGCAGCTGATCGCGTCGGTGCCCGGGATCCGGTAGGGGATCACCGCGGCGACGCAGCGGACACCGAGCGTGCCTTCTTCGATCTCGGCGGCGTACCCGCGCTCGCGCGTCGCGGCGCATTCGGCGTGCAGGGCTTCGAGCGAAGTGATGGTGTTGGGAGTCAGCGGCGGCAGCGTCGCGGGCATCAGCGCTTCGATCTCGTCGTGCGTCAGCTCGGCCAGGAGCGCCTTGCCCAGCGCGGTCGCGTGCGTGGGCAGCGTGCGCCCGACGCGGGAGACGAGGTGCGTGGAGCGCTGCGACTCGCGCGTCTCCAGGTAGACGACCTCGGTGCCGTTGCGCCGCGCGAAGTGCGCGGTGAAGCCGGTCTTCTCCCGGATGCGCTCCAGCGCTTCGGTGGCGAACGGGACGACGGCGTCGCGGTCCAGGTACGCCGTGCCGCAGATCAGCGCGCGGACGCCGAGGCGGTAGCGGGCCGTGTTGGTGTCCGCCTCCAGCCAGCCGGCCTCCAGCAGGGTCCGCAGCAGGCCGTGCAGCGACGAGCGCGGGAAGCCCGTGCGCGCGTGCAGGTCCGAAAGCGACAGCCAGACGTCGTTCGCCGCGAAGGTCTCGATGAGGTCGACCGCGCGCCGCGCGGACTTCACTCCCGAGGATTCGGCGGGGGCACCGTCCGCTCGGGCGTCCGGATTGTCCACCTTCTGCGGCATTTGTGTGCCTCCGTCCGGCCGTTGACTTGTGACTCCGGCCATATTAGCGTCCCGAACAACGTTCTTATGGATGAACATAATCACTATAACAGACTCCGTTCATGGATGTGAACATCTCGTTCGAGACCGCATCACTGTGGACGCGGAAAGGAGCCTGCGGTGCACGCACTCGACTGGGCGATGGTCTGCGCGTACTTCGCGCTGATGATCGTGATCGGCTGGTGGTCGCACAAACGGGTCAGCGACGTGAAGGACTTCTTCACGGCCGGCGGCAAGATGCCGTGGTGGCTGGCCGGCATCTCGCACCACATGTCCGGCTACAGCGCCGTGCTCTTCGTCGCGTACGCGGGCGTCGCGTACACCAGCGGCGTCACCGTGTACTTCTGGGGCTTCGCCAGCATCGGCATCGGCGTGGGCATCGGCAGCTGGCTGTTCGCCGCGCGCTGGAACCGGCTGCGCTCGAAGCTCGGCGTCGCGTCGCCGCTGGAGTACCTGGCCAAGCGGTACAACGTGCCGACGCAGCAGGCGCTCGCCTGGAGCGGCAGCCTGCTGAAGATCTTCGACATCGCGGCCAAGTGGTTCGCCGTCGCTACGCTGCTGCACGTCTTCGCCGGCCTCGACTACAACCTCGGCATCCTCATCACCGGCGCGGTCACCCTCGTCTACTGCACCATCGGCGGGCTGTGGGCCGACGCGCTCACCGACTTCGGCCAGTTCGTCATCCAGGGCATCGCCGCGATCGTGATGATCGTCGTGGTGCTGGGCAAGCTGGGCGGGATCTCCGCGCTCTGGACGATGTGGGACAAGCTGCCGGAGAACCACCTCGACCCGGTGACGTCCAAGTACACCACCATCTTCTTGCTCGTTTACGTGCTCGTGAAGACGCTGGAGTACAACGGAGGCATGTGGAACCTGGCGCAGCGCTACATGGCGGCGCCGAACACCCACGAAGCCCGGCGCGGCGCGCGGCTTTCGTCCGCGCTGTACCTTGTGTGGCCGCTGGTGCTGATGTTCCCGATGTTCGCGGCGCCGCTGCTCATCCCCGGCATCAAGGACCCGACGCAGTCGTACGCGATCATGACGACGACGTTCCTGCCGCCGGGCCTGGTCGGCCTGGTGCTGGCCGGGATCTTCTCGCACACCATGGCGATGGTCTCCTCCGACGCCAACGCGATCTCCGCGGTGATCACCCGCGACATGATCCCGGCGATGGTCCGCCGCACCCGGCAGTGGACCGACGTCCAGGGCCTGAAGGCGGCCCGGATCACCACGGTGGTCTTCGTCGCGCTGACGATGCTCGTGGCCACGCAGGCGCAGAACCTCGGCGGCGTGCTGCAGATCGTCGTCAACTGGGTCGCCGCGCTGATGGGCCCGATCTCGATCCCGCTGCTGCTGGGCATGCTGCCGTGGTTCCGCAAGTGCGGCCCGCGCGCGGCGCTGGTCTCCTGGGCGGGCGGCCTGATCGCCTACGGGCTCTGCTACTACGTCTTCACCGCGAACCAGACGGTCCTCGTCGCCACGCCGATCCTGGTCTCGCTCGCCCTGTACGTCGGCCTCGGCCTGCTCGCGCCCGAGCGGAGCGCGGCGGCCGATGAGATCGTCGACACCGTGAACACCGACGACGACGTCGATCGCAAGAAGGAAGGCACGACCGTGCCCGCCTGACGCCTGGCCACACCCGGCCGGAACCGAATGAAGGACGAGAGAGCAGAAACTGATGGCACAGAACGAGATCGAGCTGGACGGCCTGCTGGCGTTCCCCCTCACCCCGTTCACCGAGAACCTCGAGGTCAACCTCGACGCGCTCGCGGAGAACGTGGAGAGCCACATCGCGGCGGGCGCCGGTGCGCTGTTCGTCGCGTGCGGCACCGGCGAGTTCAGCTCGCTCTCGCCCGCCGAGCACGCCTCGGTGCTCACCCGGTCGCGTGAGGTGGCCGCCGGCCGCGTCCCGGTCTGGGTGGGCGCCGGTGGCGGCGCGGCGTCGGCGCGGGCCGGCATCGCGGCGGCCCAGGCGGGGGGCGCCGACGGCGTCCTGCTGCTGCCGCCGTACCTCGTTTCCGGGCCGCAGGCGGGACTGGTCGACTTCGTCCGCTACGCCGTCGGCGACTCGTCGGTGCCGGTGATCGTCTACCACCGCGGCACCGGCGTCTTCAGCGCGCCGGCCGCGGCTTCGCTGCTGGACATTCCCTCGATCGTGGGACTCAAGGACGGCTACGGCGACGTCGAGGTGATGACCCGGATCGTCACCACGATCCGGTCGCTGGACACCGAGCGGTCGCGGAACTTCCTGTTCTTCAACGGGTTACCGACCGCGGAGGTCTCGGCCAAGGCGTACGCCTCGATCGGCGTCGCCCGCTACTCCTCGGCCGTGCACTGCTTCGCGCCGGAGATCGCGCACCGCTTCCACCGCGCGCTCGGCGAGGGCGACACCCGCGTGATGGACGCGCTGCTGACCGGCTTCTACCTGCCGCTGGTGGCGCTGCGGGACGAGACGCCGGGCTTCGCCGTGTCGCTGGTCAAGGCCGCCGCCCGCTTGCGCGGTGACAAGGTCGGCCCGGTCCGGCCGCCGCTGGTCGAGCCGACGCCGGAGCAGATCCACCGGCTCGAGAAGGTCGTGGAGGACGGCTTCGTGACCCTGAAGGCGCTGGGCTGATGAAGATCCTCGATGTGGTGCTGACGCCGGTCGCGTTCGCCGACCCGCCGCTGCTCAACGTCATGGGCGTGCACGAGCCGTTCGCGCTGCGCAGCATCGTGCAGGTCAAGTGCGACGACGGCATCGTCGGGCTCGGCGAGTCCTACGGCGACGACGCGTTCCTCGGCGAGGTGCGCAAGGTGCTGCCGCAACTGCGCGGCCACGACGTCTTCGACCTGCCCGGGCTGCAGCGGCTGGTCGCGCGGGCGCTGTCGGGCACGGTCCTGACCGACGCCCACGGGCTGATCGGCGGCTTCTCGATCCGCAAGACCGTCGCGAGCGTGTATTCGCTGTTCGAGGTCGCGTGCCTGGACGCGCAGGGCCAGTACCTCGGCCGCCCGATCACCGACCTGCTCGGCGGCAAGGCCCGCGACGCCGTCGAGTTCTCCGCGTACCTGTTCTACAAGTACGGCAAGCACATCGACGGCCGCGAGGACTCCTGGGGCGAGATCACCACGCCCGAGACGCTGGTCGGCTCCGCGAAGCGGATGATCGACCAGTACGGCTTCCGCTCCATCAAGCTCAAGGGCGGCGTCTTCGAGCCGGCCCAGGAGGTCGACGGGATCCGCGCGCTGGCCGAGGCGTTCCCCGGGCACCCGCTGCGGATCGACCCGAACGGCGCGTGGACCGTCGAAACCGGCATCCGGGTGGCTCACGAGCTGGACGGTGTCCTGGAGTACCTCGAAGACCCGACGCCGGGCATCGAGGGCATGGCCCAGGTGGCCGCCGAGGCGTCGATGCCGCTGGCCACCAACATGTGCGTGGTGAACTTCGGCGACATCGAGCCGGGCTTCCGGGCGCGCGCGATCGGCGTCCTGCTGTCGGACCACCACTTCTGGGGCGGCCTGCGCGCGACGCAGTCGTTGTCGACGACGTGCGAGAGCTTCGGTGTCGGCCTGTCGATGCACTCCAACAGCCACCTCGGGATCAGCCTGGCCGCGATGGTCCAGGTCGCCGCGGCGACCCCGCACCTGACCTACGCGTGCGACACGCACTGGCCGTGGAAGGTCGAGGACGTCATCGAGCCGGGCGTGCTGGAGTTCCGCGACGGCGCCGTGCCGGTTCCGTCGACCCCGGGGCTGGGCGTCAAGCTCGACGAGGACGCGCTGGCCAAGCTGCACGAGAACTACGTCCGATGTGGACTGACGAAGCGGGACGACGTGACCTACATGCGCAAGTACGTCGACGGGTTCGAGCCGAACACGGCGAGGTGGTGACCCGGTGAAGGTGACGGGATACGCCTACCCCTGGGACGTCCTGGAGGCCGGGTTCGCCGCGCGGGTGCGCGATCTGGGTGTCGACGAGGTGGCCGTGGCGCTGTCGTACCACAGCGCCCGCGCCGCGACACCGTGGTCGGCTTCGCGGACGGCCGTGGTCGCGCGGCACGCGGCCTTCTACCGCCCGGTTTCCGAGGGGTGGGGCGCGCTGCGTCCGTCCACTCCGGACTGGGTGACGTCGGAGGACAGCGGTGGCGACGCGGTCCGGCTGCTCACCGAAGCCGGGATCCCGGCCGCCGCGTGGATCGTGCTGACCCACAACTCCCAGCTCGGTTACGAGCACCCGGACGTCGTCGTGCGCAACTGCTTCGGGGAGAGCTATCCCTGGGCGCTGTGCCCGTCGCAGCCCGCGGTGCGCGAGTACGCCGCGACGCTGACCGCCGAGGCCGTCGCCGGGCTGGAGCTGTCGTCGGTGATCCTCGAAGCCTGCGGCCCGCTCGGCGCGGTGCACCAGCACCAGCACGAGAAGACCGACGGCGTCTGGGCGCCGGCGGTGGCCCGGCTGCTGTCGATCTGCTGCTGCGACGCGTGCGCGTCTTCGTGGGACCTCGACGCGGACACCGTCCGCGCGCAGCTCGTCGAAGAGGTCCGGCGGCTGGTCGCGACCGGCGACCTGGGCGTCACGGCCGACGACCTGCCGCCCGACCTGACCCAGGCGTTGCTGCGGACCCGGCAGCGGGCCACCGACGAGCTGCGGGCGGCGGTTTTGGCCGTGCTGCCGGAGGGCATCCGGATCGTGCTGCACGGCGCGCTCGACCCGTGGGTCACCGGCGCGCTGCCCGGGCTGACGCCGTCCGCTGCGGACGACGCCGACGCGGTCGTATTGTTCGGGTGGGCACCCGCCACCGGGGCCGACGCCGTCGCGGCGGCCCGGGAGGCGCTGCCCGAACGGGTGGCGATCGGCAGCTACATCACCGCGGTGGCCGCCGCGCCGGTGCCGGACATCGCCGCGTACGTGGGCGAGCTGGCCAAGGCGGGCGCCGCGGAGCTGCACCTGTACCACCTCGGACTGGCCGGTCCGGGTCGCTGGGGCGACCTGGCCACGGCCACCGCCGCCGCCCACGAGAACTGAGATATCCGGGGTCGGACCCCGGGACCCGGAAATTGCCTGAGGAGCTGTTCCACCCATGAGCCAGGCCACCGACGCCGCCACGCTCGAGAAGATCCTGGCGGGAGCCGCCGCGGCTGCCCGTCCCGCCGCCGCGGCCACCCCGGCCGAACGCGCCCGCTGGCTCGTCACGGCCGCCGACGCCCTCGACGCCGCCGCGGACGACCTCGTCCCGCTCGCGCACGCCGAGACCCACCTGCCCGCCACCCCGCGGCTGGCGGGCGAGCTGAAGCGCACGACGTTCCAGCTCCGCCTGTTCGCCGAGGTCCTCACCGACGGCGAGTACCTCGGCGCCACCGTCGACCACGCCGACGCCGACTGGCCGATGGGCCCGCGCCCGGACATCCGCCGCGTGAAGACCGCGATCGGGCCGGTGCTGGTGTTCGCGGCCAGCAACTTCCCGTTCGCGTTCAGCGTCGCCGGCGGCGACACGGCGTCCGCGCTCGCCGCGGGCTGCCCGGTGATCCTCAAAGCTCACCCCGGCCACCCCGAGCTGTCCGCGCTGACCGGCCGGATCGTGCGCGAAGCCCTGATCGGCGCGGGCGCGCCCGACGGCATCTTCGACGTGATCTTCGGGCAGGAGGAGGGCGTCACCGCGCTGAAGGACCCGCGGATCGCGGCGTCGTCGTTCACCGGCTCCATCCCCGGCGGGCGGGCGCTGTTCGACATCGCGAACGCGCGGCCGCGGCCGATTCCGTTCTACGGCGAGCTCGGCAGCGTCAACCCGGTCGTCGTCACCGAGGCCGCGATCGCCGCGCGCGGCGAAGCCGTCGCGAAGGGCTACGCCGGGTCGTTCACCCTCGGCGCCGGCCAGTTCTGCACCAAGCCGGGCCTGCTGTTCCTGCCCGAGGACCACAACCTGACCGACACGCTGCGCGCGGCGCTGGACGGCGCCGCGGCCCAGCCGATGCTCAACGACCGCATCGCCGCCGGGTACGCCGACAAGCTGGCGCAGCTGCGGGAGGTGCCGGGCGTCGAGGTCGTGTCTTCGTCGGCTTCTTCGTCGCCCGCGTTCACCCCGACGCTGCTGGCCACCACCGGCAAGCAGTTCCTCGAAGGCGGTGACGCGGTGCACGAGGAGTGCTTCGGCCCGGCGTCGCTGATCGTCACCTACGCCGACCAGGGCGAGCTGCTGCGCCTGCTCGACGTCATCGAACCGGGGCTCACCGCCACGATCCACGGCGAGGAGTCCGATGTGGACTGGATCCGGCCGGTGCTGCCGGCGCTGAGCCGCATCGCCGGCCGGCTGCTGTGGAACGACTGGCCCACCGGCGTGACGGTGAGCTGGGCCCAGCAGCACGGCGGCCCGTACCCGGCCACAACCGCCCCGACCACGACGTCCGTCGGCACCGCCGCGATCGAGCGGTTCCTGCGCCCGCTCGCTTGGCAGGGCTTCCCGGACGCGTTGCTTCCCGAACCCTTGCAGGAGGCCAACCCCTGGCAGCTGCCCCGCCGCACCGACGGCTCCCGCTGACCCGGCGGGGCGCCTCCCGCGGGGCGCCCCCCAGTTTCCACTTTATCGTTCGGCACCGACAATTTCGGCGCCGCCGACCCGGAGCCCGCGGGGGCGCCCCCCGTTTCCAGCCTATCGCCCGGCACCGACAGTTTCTGGTGCCAAGCACCGAATCCGCCGCCGCACAACCGAATTCCCGTTCCCCATTCCCCGCAAGCCGAGGATGTCTTCCTGGGAGGCATTGCCATGCCCGTGAACCGGAGAAACGCTCTGCGCGGCGGCGCGCTGGCGGCCGCTTCGACCGTGTTGCTCACCCGTCCCGCGTTCGCTTCCGCGGCGGCCGCGGCGCCCGTGGTCACCCCGGCCGGGAGCGGGGTGCCGGCGGCCACCGCGCCGATCGTCGCCGCCTACCGGCAGCTGCAGACCGGCATCAACCGGCCGTCGCCCGAACGCACCGAAGCGCTGGCCAACCTGGGCCGCGTCGCCAAGGCCTACAACGCGAGCCTGTCCGTCGCCGGTGGTGGCGCTCCACTGTGGACGGACCTGCCGCTCGGTCCGGGCAGCGACTACACGACGTCGATGTACGCCCGGCTGCGCGCGATCGCCGTCGACTGGGGCACGCCGGGCGGCGCGCTGTCCGGCGACCCGGTGGTGCTCGACCGGATCAAGGCCGCGCTCGAGCTGATCTACGCGAGCCAGTACAACCCGCAGGTCGGCGAGATCGGCAACTGGTACACCTACGAAATCGGCGTCCCGTACTACGTGCTGCACACGCTTTCGGTGGTTGCCGACCGGCTGACCGCCGACGAGCTGGCCCGGTACGTCAGCCCGATCAAGCGGTTCGTCGGCAACCCGAACGTCCGCGCGAACAACACGTCGCTCGTCGAGACCGGTGCGAACCGCGCGGACAAGGCCCTCATCTCGATCGTCGCCGGCGCGCTGATCGGCGACACCGCCTGGATCAAGACGGGCATCGACGCGCTCACCGACGTCGCCGGTGGGGGCGCGGCGAGCGTCGTCGCCAAGCTGGACCGCGCGGCCGGTGACGGCTTCCACGTCGACGGCTCGTTCATCCAGCACGACACCATCCCGTACCCCGGGCACTACGGCATCGTCCTGCTCACCGCGCTCGCCGGCGCCATCCACGTCACGGCGGGCACGGAGTACGCGCTGCCGCAGCCGCTCAAGGACAAGGTCTACGCGCTGGTCGCGGACAGCTTCGCGCCGTTCGTCTACGCGGGCGCGCTGATGGAACCGGTGCGCGGGCGGATGCTGTCGCGGCAGGGGGAGAACGGGCACGACATCGGCCACCAGCTGACGGTGGCGACACTCGTGCTGGCCCGCACGGCGTCGGGCAAGACGAAGACCGATCTGAACGCGCTGGCCGCGAAGTGGATCAAGGAAGGCACGTACGCGCCGTTCCTGAAGATCCCCGACCCGGAGCGGTTCGCGCCCGGCCCGGACCTGGTGGCGACGCCGGGCATCGAGTTCGCGCAGGACATGCTCGCCTCGGGCGCGCGCCCGGCGCGGGTCGTCGCGACGCACCGCGACTTCGGTCAGCAGGACCGGATGGTGCACGTCACCGGCGACTGGTCGGCGTCGCTGGGCGTCAGCTCGACGCGGATCTCGCGCTACGAGTCCATCAACGGCCAGAACCTCAAGGGCTACCACGTCGGCGACGGCGTGCTCTACACGTTCCTGCCCAACGCCAAGGGCCACTACACCGACGCCTACTGGCCGACGGTCGACCCGCTGCTGCTGCCGGGCACGACCGAGAACGACGGCCCGGTCGACCCGAAGTTCGGCGGCGTGCCGGTCGGCCCGAACCCGCACACCGGCGGCGTCCGCTGGGACGACAAGCTCGGCGCTTTCGCCGTGGACTTCAAGTCCTGGGACGGGTCGCTGGTCGCGAAGAAGTCATGGTTCTTCACGCCGTCCGGGATCGTGTGCCTCGGCGCCGGGATCACCGGCACGTCGGCGTCGAACGTGCGCACGACGATCGAGAACCGCAACCTCGGCGAAGGCGGTCGCGGTGCCTTGACCGCGGACTTCCGGCGCGTCCCGACCAACCTCGGCAAGGCTTCCGCGCTCCGGCGGCCGCACTGGGTGCACCTGGAAGACGTCGGCGGGTACGTCCTCCTGGACGACGCCTCGGTGACGGCGTTGCGCGAAGACCGGACCGGCGCGTGGCGCGACATCGACACCGGCGCCAACACCAAGGGCACGACGACGCCGAACACGCGCCGGTACCAGAAGCTGGTGCTGGAGCACGGCGTCAAGCCGACGGACGCGAAGTACGCGTACGCGGTGCTGCCGGGCGCTTCCGTGGTCGGGACGCTCACGGCGTCCTGGGCGTGGCGCGTTCTCGCGAACACGCCGGTGGTGCAGGCGCTCCGGGTGGCCGACACGACGTTGGCGAACTTCTTCGCGGCCGGCTCGGTTGACGGCGTTCACGTGTCGGGTCCCGCGTCCGTCGCGCTCGGGCGGCGTCAGCTGGCCGTGTCGGACCCGACGCAGACGCAGGACAGCGTGACGGTGACCGTGCACGGCAAGTCCGTGACGGTGCCGGTGAAGGGCACCTTCGGCGCGACACAGGTCGTGCGGTTGTCGTGATCCTCCCCGCCGGGCCGGTGCCCCGACCCGGTCCGGCGGGGTCCCCACCTCGGTTAGGCTGGAATTCATGAGCGCCGCCGAGCACGTGGACGTCCTGATCGTGGGCGCCGGCCTGTCCGGCGTCGGCGCGGCCTGCCGGCTCCAGGAGCGGCTGCCGGGCAAGACGTACGCCGTGCTGGAGGCGCGCGACACCATCGGCGGCACCTGGGACCTGTTCCGCTATCCGGGCATCCGGTCCGATTCGGACATGTTCACCCTCGGCTACCCGTTCCGCCCGTGGAAGGACCCGAAGGCGATCGCCGACGGCCCGTCGATCCTGTCGTACATCCGCTCGACGGCTTCCGCCCACGGGGTCGTCGAGCGGATCCGTTTCGGCCACCGGGTGGTGCGGGCGTCGTGGTCGTCGCCGGACGCGCTGTGGACGGTCTCGACCGAGCACGGCGCGACGTTCACCTGCCGGTTCCTGTACCTGTGCAGTGGTTACTACTCGTACGAGAGCGGGCACGTCGTCGACTTTCCGGGCCGCGCGGAGTTCTCGGGGGAGATCGTGCATCCCCAGCACTGGCCTCCGGCGTTGGACCACACGGGCAAGCAGGTCGTGGTGATCGGCAGCGGCGCGACGGCGGTGACGCTCGTCCCGGCGATGGCCGCGCAGGCCGCGCGGGTGACGATGCTGCAGCGCTCGCCGTCGTACATCGTGGCGCGGCCGGGGAAGGACGTGCTCGCCGACCGGATCCGCGCGCTGCTGCCGGAAAAGCTCGCGCACCGCGTGGTGCGGGGCAAGAACGTGGTCATGGGGACGCTGTTCTTCCAGCTGATGCGGCGGCTGCCGCGCCGGGCGGCGCGGGCGTTGCGGGATCGGGTGGCGGCGCAGCTGCCGGCGTCGATCCCGGTGGACCCGCACTTCGTGCCGTCGTACGACCCGTGGGACCAGCGGCTGTGCCTGGTGCCGGACGCGGACCTGTTCCGGGCGCTGCGGTCGGGCAAGGCGGACATCGTGACGGACCGGATCGCGCGCTTCACGGCGTCCGGGGTGCAGCTGGAGTCGGGCCGCTCACTGGACGCCGACATCATCGTGACGGCGACGGGCCTGCGCCTGGTGGCGTTCGGCGGAATAGCCCTGACGGTCGACGGGCGCGCGATCGCTCCCGGCGACCAGCGCGCGTACAAGGGCATGATGTTCGGCGGCGTCCCGAACCTGGCGTGGTGCGTGGGCTACACGAACAACTCGTGGACGCTCCGGGCGGACCTGACGTCCCAGTACGTGTGCCGGCTGCTGGCGTACCTGGACCGGCGCGGGTACGCGTACTGCGCCCCGGACGCGGCATCGGCATCGACGGCGGGCCGGCCGCGCCCGATCGTGGACCTGGCGTCCGGGTACATCAAGAGGGCCGCCTCCGACCTGCCGAAGCAGGGGGAGAGGCGGCCCTGGATGATGCGCCAGAACTACTTGCTCGATCTGGCCGACATGCGGTTCACCCGCGTCGACGACGGGGTGATGCGCTTCGGCCGCGCGGAAGACCGGGCGGCCGCGTCGAGTCAGCCCTGACGAGCCTTCTGGCGCGGGTTGTCCTTGTTGATCACGAACACGCGGTTACCGCGCCGGATCACCTGGGCGCCCGGCTGGCGGGCGAGCGAACGGACCGAGCTGCGAACCTTCATGGCGAGCCGTCCCTTCCTGGTCGTCGGTGCGGGCCCCGAGTACGTCCCGCTCCCCTCTCAACCGCGCGCGGTCGAGTTTCATTCCGCAACTCAGCTGGTCTCCCGGGCCACCCAGGCCTGCAGGTCGTCGCCCCGGACGGCGGCCGCCATCAGCTCCGGGAACTGGTCCGGCGTGCACGCGAACGCCGGGACCCCCAGCTCCGCCAGGGCCGCCGCGTTCTCGTGGTCGTACGACGGCGCGCCCGAGTCGGACAGCGCCAGCAGCGTCACCACCTGGACGCCCGCGCCGACCAGCTCGGCGATCCGGTGCAGGAGCTCCTCTTCGTTGCCGCCCTCGTACAGGTCGCTGATCAGCACCAGCAGCGTCTGCTCGGGGCGGCCGACCAGGCCCTGGCAGTACGCGATCGCCCGGTTGATGTCCGTGCCGCCGCCCAGCTGCGTGCCGAACAGGGCGTCGACCGGGTCGGCGAGGTGCTCGGTCAGGTCCGCGACCTCCGTGTCGAACGCGACGAAGCTCGTCCGCAACGCCCGCATCGACGCCAGCACCGCGCCGAACAGCCCCGAGTACACCACCGACTCCGCCATCGAGCCCGACTGGTCCACGGCCAGGATGACGTCGCGCTGCACCGACTGCTGGCGCCGGCCGTAGCCGATCAGCTGCTCGGGCACGATCGTGCGCAGCTCGGGGGAGTAGTGCTTGAGGTTCCGGTGGATCGTGCGCGCCCAGTCGACGTCACCCGGCCGCGGCCGATGCGTGCGCGACGCCTTGTCCAGCGCCCCCTTGATCGCCGCGCGCGTGCGCTCGGCCAGCCGCTGCTCCAGCTCCTCGACCACCTTGCGGACGACCTCGCGCGCCGTCTCCTTGGTCTCCTCCGGCAGGACGCCGTTGAGCGACAGCAGCGTCCCGACCAGGTGCACGTCCGGCTCGACCGCCGAGAGCAGCTCCTTCTCCAGCAGCATCCGGGTCAGGCCCAGCCGGTCGACGGCGTCGCGCTGCATCACCTGCACGACGGTGCTGGGGAAGTAGCGGCGGATGTCGCCGAGCCAGCGCGCGACCCGCGGCGCCGACGCGCCCAGGTTCGCGCTGCGCGGGCCGCCCGTCGCTTCCTCGTCCGGCTTGTCGTACAGGGCGGCCAGCACCGCGTCGACCCCACTGTCCTCATCGGACAGTTGAGCGTCGGCCAGTCCCGACCCGGGACCCGCGCCCTCGGCGCCCAGCACCAGGCGCCAGCGCCGCGTCCGCTCGGTGTCCGTGCTCAAGCTCCCACCCCCAGCAGGGTCGCGAGGACCGGCAGCACGCGCTCCGCCCGGTCCTCGTCCAGTTCTTCGGCCATGGCCACGACCGCCGCGGTGCCGGTGAGCCCGGCCGCACGGTGCCCGATCGCCCGCTTCTCCGGCCCGCTGAACGCGCCGAAAGTGCGGCGCAGCAACGGAAGCACTTCGGTGAAGACGTCGTCGTGGATCCCCGCGAGCCACGCGTCGATCACCCGCAGCAGGCCTTCGTCGTGCACCAGCAGCAACGCACCGCCGTCGAAGAAGCCTTCGACGTACGCCGCGCCCGCCGCCGGCGCGATGCCCGGCGTCAGGGCCCGCCCCAGCCGCAGTTCGATGTCCAGCGCGTCGAGCAGCCCGGCGTCGTGCAGGATCCGGGTGAGCCGCCCGGCCAGCAACGGCGGCAGCGACGGCCGTTCGGCCAGCCGCGCCAGCGCCGCGAGCCAGCGCTCCTTCGGGTCGTCGCCCAGCAGCGACGTCGCGTCGTGCACCCCGTCGACGAGCTGGGCCATCCGGGCCGCGGCGTCGTCGTCGATCCCGTGCGTCGCCGGTGGCAGCCCGGCGCAGATGCGGTCGAGCATGCGGTCGGCGACCGCGCGCAGCGCCCCGGTGTCGGTGCCGCGCACGTTCCCGTAGCGAGTCGCCCGGGCCAGCGCGGGCAGCGCCGACATCAGGCGGGCGACGTCTGCGTCCGCCGCCGCCCGCGCGTCGAGGGCGGCCAGCGCTTCGGGCAGCGCCTCCGGCAGGTCGGCGAGCAGGCAGTTCTCGACCGCCGTGGTCACCTCGTCCAGCGGGGGCGTGCCCTCGACGGTGTCGCGGACCGCGCTCGTCGCCGCCGACGGCACGGTGGTGCCGTGCACCGCGGCCGCCACCAGGTCGACCTCGAAGGCCGGTTCCCAGCACAGCGCCCAGGTCTCGCGGAACGTGCCCTTGTTCCGCCGGGCCGACGCCTCCCGGCTGCCCCACTCGATGCCGAGGATCCGCAGCCGGTGCAGCAGCTTCGAGCGGTCGAGCCCGCCGGGGGTCCGCAGGTCGAGGTCGAGCTCCTTGACGATCGGATCCTTCTTGAGCCGCAGGCGTTTCGCCGTCGCGGTCAGGTCCGCGGCCAGCGGCGGCTGCGGCACGCGGTCGGGCACCTCGCCGAGCCGTTCGCCGACCACCAGCCGCCGCGTGACCAGCTCGACCTGCACCTCGTCGCCGCCGCAGAGCACGGACCGGGTGGCTTCGGTGACCTCGGCCAGCCCGGCCGACGACCGCCCGCGCAGCGTCGCGAGGGTCTCGGCCAGCCGGACCGCCTCGATGACGTGCGCGGTCGAGACGGGCAGGTCCTCCTCCCGCAGCACCGCCGCGACGCCGGCCAGCCAGCGTGTGGTGACGTTCTCGGCCGTGGTGAAGAGGTGGTGGTACCAGCCCGGCGAACGCACCCCGGCGCCGTAGCCGCTGGCCGTCGCGAGCCGCCCGTGGGTCCACGGCACCCAGGTGCACGAGACCTTCCGCTTCGGCAGTCCTTTGAGGATGGCCTGGTCGTGCGACGCGGGCGGCAGCGGGTCGGCGAGCGCGGGCACGTGCCAGGCCCCGCAGACGACGGCGATGTTCTCGAAGCCGTCCTTGCGGGTGCGGCGCAGCACCGAGCGCATGTAGGCCTCGCGCCGGGCTTCGTTGCCGCGCGGCGGTTCCTCGTCCTCGCGCACCGCGGTCATCGCGTCCGCGATCACCTCGAACGGGTTTTCGCTGTCCCGCCGGGACTCGACGACGTCGTCCCACCAGCGTTCCGGGTCGTCGTAGCCACCGGCCGACGCCAGCAACGCCAGCGGGTCGACCGGCGGGCCCGCGTGCTCGTCCGGGCCCGCGGCGAACGTGTTCGCGGCCGGGAGGTCGCAGAACCGCACCGGGATCCCGGCCTCCCGCGCGTAGGC
The DNA here is from genome assembly GCF_040629235.1 of Amycolatopsis sp. NPDC005961. Lineage (NCBI taxonomy): Bacteria > Bacillati > Actinomycetota > Actinomycetes > Pseudonocardiales > Pseudonocardiaceae > Amycolatopsis > Amycolatopsis sp. NPDC005961. The sequence goes on from NZ_JBEXVF010000039.1 coordinate 60,236, forward strand.
GAGCGCCTGCCACTCCGGGCTGAAGACGGCGAACGGCCAGAACGCGGCGCGCGAGACGTCGTCGGTCGCGTACGCCAGCAGCGCGACCGGCGGCGCCATCGCCGGGTCTTCGGTCAGCTCGACCAGGACGTCGGCCTCGGGCGGGCCTTCGATCAGCACGACGTCGGGTTCGAGCTGCGCGAGCCGCGTCGCCACGGCCCGGGCCGAACCCGGGCCGTGGTGGCGGATGCCGAGCAGGTGCGTCGTCACGAAAGCTCCTGGCCCGCCCGGTAGAAGTCGGCCCAGCCGTCGCGCTCGCGCACGACCGTCTCGAGGTACTCGATCCAGATCGCGCGGTCGGCCACCGGGTCCTTGACCACCGCGCCGTGGATGCCGGCCGCGACGTCGTGGGGGCGCAGCACGCCGTCACCGAAGTGCGTGGCCAGTGCGAGCCCGCCGGTGAGCACGCTGATCGCCTCGGCCGTCGAGAGCGTGCCGGACGGCGACTTGACCGCCGTGCGGCCGTCTTCGGTGCGGCCCGAGCGCAGCTCGCGGAACACCGTGACCACCCGGCGGATCTCGGACAGCTCGGCGGCTTCCGTGGGCAGCTGCAGCGACGTGCCCAGCTCGGCGACCCGGCGGCTGACGATCTCGACCTCCGCCTCGGCGCTGTCCGGCAGCGGCAGCACGACGGTGTTGAACCGCCGCCGCAGCGCGCTCGACAGCTCGTTGACGCCCTTGTCGCGGTTGTTCGCCGTCGCGATCAGGTTGAAGCCCGGCCGCGCCTGCACCTCGGTGCCCAGCTCGGGGATGGGCAGCGTCTTCTCGGAGAGGATCGTGATCAGCGAGTCCTGGACGTCGGCCGGGATGCGTGTCAGCTCTTCGAGCCGGGCGAGCTTGCCGTCCCGCATCGCGTGCAGCAGCGGGCTTTCGACCAGCGCGGCGGCGCTCGGGCCCTCGGCGATCAGGCGGGCGTAGTTCCAGCCGTAGCGGATGGACTCCTCCGACGTGCCCGCGGTGCCCTGCACCAGCAGGGTCGAATCCCCGCTGATCGCGGCGGAAAGGTGCTCGGACACCCACGTCTTCGCCGTGCCGGGCACGCCGAGCAGCAGCAGCGCGCGGTCGGTGGCCAGCGTCGCGACGGCGACCTCGATCAGCCGCCGCGGGCCGACGTACTTCGGCGTGATCACGGTGCCGTCGGGCAGGGTGCCGCCGAGCAGGTACTCGACGACGGCCCACGGCGACAGGTTCCAGTTGGGCGGCTTGGCCCGCTCGTCGGCGGCGGCCAGCGCGGCCAGCTCGGCGGCGTGGTCCTGTTCGGCGTGCGGCCGGAGGACGGTGGCGGCGGTCATGCGAGCTCCTCGTACATTTCGCGGCGGAAGTTCAGCGTTTCGGTGAGCGCCCGGCGCCACGGACCGGCGTCCATGGTCAGGCGGGTGGTGGCGAGCGGGTGGCGGAGGCACGCGGCGGGGACCGCACGGGCGATCACGACGGCGGCGTGCGAGACCAGGCGGTGGTCGTCCTGGCGGGCGATCCAGTCGAGCAGGGCGATGCCGAGTTCCTTCGTCCACGGCCGGGGCAGCTCGTGCACCAGCCGCGCGAACGACTCGACGGGCAGCCGGCTCACCAGGTGCCCGACGGTGGCGGCCTGGCTCGCCGGGCTCAGCACGCCCAGCAGCGGCGGCGTGGTGCGGCCGCCGGGGTCGGCGCCGATCAGCGCCTGCGCCCAGGTTTCGTCGCGCTGGCGCAGGGCCGCGGTGGCCCAGGAGTCGCGCAGCACGCCGGCCGGGCAGCCTTCGACGGTCATCCGCACGACCTCGGCGGGCGGCCCGAACTCGGTCCAGAAGGCCAGCGGAGCGGCGGCGGCGAGGGTGCGCAGCCGGACGGTGCCTTCGCCGCGTTCGCCTTGGGGGACGGTGACTTCGAGCACCCGGCCCTTCCGGCGGACGAGGGGCCGCAGCCGGTCGGCCATGGTCTCGCCGTACCGGGTGCCGGGCAGCCGCCCGAGCAGATCGGCGGCCCGTTCGCGCACGGCGGCGGCCCGATCGGTGAGGGCGGCTTCGAGGAAGGCTTCGTCTTCGGCGCCGACGTGCCCGGCGAGCACGCCGAGGAAGTCCGACCGGACGTCGGCGGGTTCGCTCTTCCAGGATCCCGCGAGGGCTTCGCGGGCGACGCCGGGATCGTCGTCGAGCTTGGCGGCGAGCCAGCGGCGGCGCTGCGCGAGGCTGCCGTACTGCCAGACGTCCTTTCCGGCCTCGGGCGGCGCGGAGAGGAAGGCCCAGTCGGGGTTCCGCTGCCCGAGCCACGCCCCGACCGGCCCGGCGACGGCGACGAGCGGCCCCCGCAGCGCGACCTTGCTGCGCGCGGCTTCGGCGAGCAGGGGGAGGGTTTCGGGCGGGACGCGGTAGTCCGTGCCGGCGACGATGCCGAGCCATTCGACGAGCAGATCGGGATGACTGGCGGCGAGCAGCCGCGCCAGCCGTTCCCGCGCGAGGGGAGGAACGAAGGGCCGCTCGTCGGGCGAGGCGACGGGCAGGGGACGGACATCGCTTTGGGCCCGCCGCCCGGCCCGCCGGTAGGTGGTGAGCACGGCCGCCGCGGCGAGCAGCTGTTCGGCGGGGTCTTCACGGCCTTCGAGGAGGCTTTGGACGGCGGGAGGCTGGGTGGCGGGGTCGACGGTGCGCCGGCGGGTGCCGAGGAGCGCGGTGCCGACGAGGTCTTCCCAGGCTTTCACGGCTTCACCGCCTTCCGGGGTGGGTGGGTCGGGGTGGTGGGGAGGTGCGCTCGGACGTCGGTGGCCGCGGTTCGGTTCGGCAGCCGTGGTGTCGGGAAGCCTGGGCAGGCCGCGTGAGGTGGTGTGGCCGGGCTCGAGGTGATGGGAAAGCTCGTGATTGCCCCTACAACTGCCGGAAGCTTCTCGTCGGCTCGTTCGTGAGGCGCGTCGGAAACGATCACAGCCGCACCGCCCGGTCGTCCTGCCAGCACATCAACGGCCGCAACCCCGACTGGCTCCACTCGCCCGCCACCGTCAGCGGCCGGCCGGCCGACATCGCCAGCAGCGACCACGGGAACGCGTACGGCACCAACGGCAACGCCGTGCCGTCCTTTTCGGACAGACACCAGCCTCCCGCGTGCTCGGCCGGGGTGACCCCCGACAGCAGCACCGGCCAGCGCTCCAGCCACGGGTCCGCCGCCATCGCCCGTGCGTACGCCGCCAGTGCGTCCGCGATCGAACCGCCCTCGGTCGCCGGGGCCGGCAGGGGGATTCCGCGCTCGGCCACCATGGCTCGCAACGGGGCCGCGCCCGGGTAGAACGCCAGCTCCGCCGTCAGCAGGTGCCCCGGTGGCAGCGACGCGTCCAGTGGACGGCCCGGTGGCGCGAACGACAGCACCAGCGCGTCCCGGCCCGTCAGCCGGCCGCGCAGCCACGTGCGGCGCGTCAACAGGCGGTCGTTCTCCTCGTCCGCCGCGCCCGTGATCAGCCACTCGTCCGACACGCGCTCGCCGTCCGAGAGGACCCGGGCCGTTTCCACCGAAAAACCGAGCCGCGTGCGGACCGTCTCCGCCAGCGGGGCCGGCAGCGTGTCCAGCCGAGTGGCCGCGTCCGCCAGCAGGTACAGCAGGGACAGCTCGCCCAGCAGCGCCTCCGGCCAGTCGCGGCGGCCGACGATCGCCGCCGCCCTGCGCAGGCCGCTCGCCAGGCCGGACGCCTGCGCGTCGACCATCCGGGCGGCCACCGTGCGCAGCTCTTCGCCGCCGCCGCGCTCGAAACCGGCGAAGCCCGCGCCGATCCGGTCGGTCAGCCAGACCTTCAGCTCGGCGACGCCGCCTTCGACGCGCGCCGCCCGATCCGAAGCGCGGCGCGCGGCCGCTTCCTCGTCCTTCGGGCCGGCCGCTTCCGCGCGTTTCTCCGCCCGCTGGGCGCGATCGGCGCGTTCGGCGAGCCAGGTGTGCACCCACTCGGGTGGTTCGGCCGTGTCCAGCTGCCGCGCGGCCCACAGCATCAGCAACCCGAGGGCGTGCTTGCACGGGAACTTCCGGCTGGGGCAGGAACACCGGAACGCGGGCTCGGCGAGCTCGACGCACGTTTGGTACGGCTTCTTGCCGCTGCCCTGGCAGAAGCCCCACACGGCGTCCTCGGACGCACCCGCGCCCGACCACTTCGCCGGCGCGGCCAGCGCCCGGCCCGCCTTCTCCGAAGCGGGATCCGGCGCGAGCCCGGCCACGCGTTCCGCGGTCCACGGCACCGCCGTCACCACCTGTCCCCCCACTGGTTTCCCTTGCCGTCCGGTCGGATTCCCCAGGCTAGTGGCCCGGGGACGCTTACCCGGTGAAGCATGCCAGCACCCACCGACAATTTCCGGCGACCTTGACGACCGCTAGTATTCCAGCACTAGAATAGTGCCGTGCTGACCGACGCGGAACTGACGGTGCTCGGCCTCGTGGTCGAGCGGCCGAGACACGGCTACGAGCTGGACGAGGTCGTGTCGGAACGCGGCATGCGCGACTGGACCGCCCTCGGCTTCAGCTCGATCTACTACGTGCTCGGCAAACTCCGGGACCGCGGCTTGGTCGCCGAGGTCACGGGGGAGCGGGCGCACGCCAAGGCCAAGAAGACCTACACGGCGACGGACGCGGGCCGGCGGGCGTGCGCGGCCGCCGCGGAGGCAGCCATCGCCGAACTGCGCCCGGTGCACCCGCCGGTGCTCGCCGGGCTGGCGAACAGCCCTTCGATCCCACCCGAACGGCTCAGCGCGGCGCTGGCCCGGCGCGCGGAAGCCGTGCGGGAGCGGCTGGCCGAGGTCCGGCGCGCGGCCGAGGCCGAGGCGCCGCCGTTCGTCCGGGCGATCTTCGACTACTCGATCAAGCAGCTCGAGGCGGAAGCCGAGTGGCTGGAAGGACTGACCTGATGCCCTACGACGTCAAGAAAGACCTGAAGCAGCTGTACGCGCCGAAGAACACCGACTGGGCGCTGCTCGACGTGCCCGAGCAGCAGTTCCTCGCGATCGACGGCCGCGGCAACCCGAACACCGCCGACAGCTACCGGAAAGCCGTCGAAGCGCTGTACGCCTTCGCCTACACGATCAAGATGACGGCCAAGCGCACCGGTGCGGACTTCGTCGTCGGGCCGCTGGAAGGCCTGTGGTGGGCCGAGGACTACGCCGCGTTCACCGTGCGCGCCAAGGACTCCTGGCAGTGGACGATGCTGATCTCGCTCCCGGGCACCCTCGGTGAGGACGCCGTCGAGGAAGCCCGGGAATCGGTGCGGCGCAAGAAGAAGATCGACGCGCCCGTAAGACTCGAGAAGCTGCACGAGGGGCGCTGCGCGCAGGTGCTCCACGTCGGCCCGTACGACGACGAGGGTCCGCTGCTCGCCCGCCTGCACGGTGAATTCCTCACGGAGCACGGACTCGCGGAGACCGGCCTGCACCACGAGGTCTACCTCGGCGACCCGCGCCGGACCGAGCCCGCGCGGCTCAAGACCGTGCTGCGTCAGCCGGTCGGCTGATCGAGGTCGGCCAGGCCGCTTTCCCAGCGCTCACGCCGTTGCGCGGACGTCTGCTCCCACCACGGTTCGCCGCGCTCGCCCAGCGCCACCTTCGCCAGCTGGGTGCGCTCCCGGTCCTGCACCCGCCGCGCCGCCATGAGGTGCTTCTGCAGGCGGTCGCGGACGTCGTCCGGGATCTCCGGATCGGTGGCCCGCCACCGACGGCCGTTCACGACGATGTAGCGGCCGTCGGGCGTGTGCTCGGGCATCAGTAGTCGCTGCTGACCGGCCAGGTGTCGTCGTGCAGCAGGCGCTTGAGGATCTTGCCCGTCGCGTTGCGGGGCAGGTCCGGCACGAAGTACACGTCGCGCGGGACGGCGAACCGGGCCAGCCGCTGGTGGATGTAGGCCCGGATGTCCTCGGCGTGCAGCGAGGCGCCGCGCCGCGGCACGACGTACGCCGCGAGCCGCTGACCGTACTCCGCGTCCGCCACGCCGACCACCGCCGCGTCGTGCACGCCGGGCAGCGCCACCAGCGCTTCTTCGACCGGGCGGGGAAACACGTTCTCGCCGCCGGACACGATCATCTCGTCGGCGCGGCCGGTGACGAACAGGCGGCCCGCCGCGTCGAGGTAGCCGACGTCGCCGGTGGCCATCAGGTCCGCCGCCCGCGCCGGGTCCTTGCCGTTCGTGTAGCCGTCGAACAGCATGTCGTTGCCGACGAAGATCTGGCCCTCGCCGCCCGGCGGGACGGGCTTGCGCTCCTCGTCGAGGATCGCGACGCGCGTGCCGAGCGGGCAGCGCCCGGCCGTGCCCGGCGCCGCGCGCAGGTCGCCCGGGTCGGCGATGCTCGCCCAGGACACCTCGGTCGAGCCGTAGAAGTTGTAGAGGACGTCGCCGAAGGTGTCCATGAACTGCGTGACGAACGTGCCGGACATCGCCGACCCGCTGCTCGCGACGATCCGCAGCGACGACAGGTCGTAGCGCGCCCGCACCCGCTCGGGCAGGTCCATGATGCGCTGCAGCATGATCGGCACGGCGAACAGCGCGTCGCACTTCTGCTCCGCGATCGCCCGCAGCGTCTCCTCCGCGTCGAACTTGCGGATCAGCGCGAGCGACGCCCGCAGCGCCATGCCGAGCTGCATCGCGGCCAGGCCCCAGCTGTGGAACAGCGGCGCCGCGACGAGGATCCGGTCGCCGGCGCGCAGCGGGATCCGGTCGAGGATCGCCGCGGCCGTCCCCATGCCCTTGGGCGTGGGGCGCCGCGCGCCCTTCGGCGTCCCGGAGGTCCCGGACGTCAGCACGACGACGCGGCCCGGCCGGTCGACCGGCTTGGGCGGGTCGGCGGGCGCGGCGTGGATCAGCTCGTCGACGGTCGGGTAGCCGGTTTCGGCGTCCGGCCACGTGCTGATCCGGGCGAAGTCGCCCGGGACGTTCGCGATGGTCTGCGCGAACTCGTCGTCGGCCAGCACGGCGGCCGGCTCGTGCTCGGCGAGCACGTCCTTGACCGAAGCCGCGGACAGGCCGGTGTTGAGCAGGATCAGGTCGGCGCCGAGCTTGCTGGCCGCGACGAACGACTCGACCATCGCGGCGTGGTTGCGGCACATCAGCGCGATCCGGTCGCGCTCGCCGACGCCGAGCTCGCTCAGCCCGTTCGCGAGCCGGTCGCTGCGCTCCTGGACCTGGCGGAAGGTGCGGAGGCTGCGCTCGTCGTGCAGGGCGGGCTCGTCGGGGACGCGGGCCGCGGCGGCCTGGTAGCCGCCGGCGATGGTGGCGCCCCACTGGGCGAGCGAGCTGAGCTGGCGGGCGATCTTGTCCGGGCGGCCCGCGGACAGGACGCCGGCGCGCACCAGGACGCTCGTGGTGCGCAGCTTCGTGGCCTTGTTGCCGTCCCGGTCGGCGTCGGGGTCGGACTGCCCGGCCAGGTGCAGGTCGAGGCGCCGCGCGAGGGCGCGGACGTCCTTCTTCACCGAAGACACCAGATCCAGGTGCGACGGCGGCAGCATCATCCGGACGAACAGCTCGGTCTTCCCGCCGGCCAGCGGTCTCAGCTCGAGCGAGACCCAGGCGCCCTCGTCGGGGACGCCGCACCACACGACGTGCTCGCCCGGCCGGTACACGACGGCCTGGACCTGCGCTTCCATCACCCGCCCGCGCTCGGGCACGATCCGGATCACGCCCCTGGGCCCCCGGCCGCGCGCGGCGTGCTCCTGGATCTCGCACCCGGCGATCTCGGGCACGAACCTCGAGTACCACTCTGGCGAACCGACGATCTGCCACACCACGTCCGGCGTGTGCCCGACCACCGCACTCGCCTCGACCACATCGTCACGCATCGTCGTCTGCCCTCACCGAAGTGTCACCGAACACACGTTCAGGTCACGGAGGCGTCACAGTAACAGCAAACGGGTGATCACGGATACTCCGAACGGCCAGATACCGGAGGGTAACGGACACTCGTAGTAGGCCTGCTCAATGTCCACTGTGGAGTGATTAACGCCGTTCACGGAGCTTAGCGGCCACGGGGTGTGTGCGCAGGCCTCCGACCGCGCCTCGAATGACTCGGTCAGTCCCTTTGTTGACCCGAATGGGGCATTCACGACATCAGGGTGTATAGCGGGCAACCAGCTCGGCTCCCAGCCGGGCCAGCTCGGCCCGGACGGACTCCGGGCCCTCGACCTCGACGAGCCCGCCCCAGCCCGCCAGCTCCTGCGCGATCATGATCGGCGCCGGAGCGGCGACGCGAGCGCGTACCCGGTCTTCGGGCAGCTCCGCGACCAGCTCGCAGTGCCGGCCGAACCGGTCGCGCAGCACGCCGAAGTGGCGGCGGCCGAGCACCACGTCCGCGGTGAGGAGCGACCGGCGCTTCTCGATCTCCTCGACGACCTCTTCCCACACCTTCGCCAGTTCGAGGTCCGCCGGGCGGTCCGCGGCGTCGCCGGTGGCGGCCGCCTCGACGATCCGGTCGACCCGGAACGTCCGGCGGCCCTTGTCCGTCCCCGCGACCAGGTACCAGACGTCGTCCTTGTCGACCAGGCCCCACGGGTCGACGAGCCGTTCCGTCTTTTCGCGGCCGGCGTAGGTGAGCCGGACGCGGCGGCGCGCGATGACGGCGTCCCGCAGCAGCGAGACCATCGGCGGCCGCTCCTTCACGCGCTCACCCCAGCCCGCCTGGTCGACCAGGACGGCCTCGGCGGCCGCGGAGGCGTCCGCGCGGAACGTGCCGGGCAGCGCGCCCATCAGCTTCCGCAGCGCCGACTTGACCTCGGGCGCCGCCGCCGCGGCCGGGCCGGCCAGGAGGAACAGGGCCTGTGCCTCGCGCGCGGTCAGGCCGGACAGGTCGGTGCGGGCGCCCCCGACCAGCCGCCAGCCCCCGCCACGGCCGGGCTGCGGGTAGACGGGGACGCCGGCCGTCGAGAGCGCTTCGAGGTCACGGCGGGCTGTCGCGACGGAGATCTCCAGCTCGGCCGCCACTTCGGCGGCCGTGACCCGGCCGCGCGTCTGCATCAGCAGGAGGGTGGCCACGAGACGGTCGGCGCGCATGGGGGAAGTCTCGCAAACAAAGTGCTCATTCGGTGCGCACTTTCACTCCGCATGATGGCGTCAGACCGCTTGAGAGGAGCAGCCATGCTGCGAGGAATGGCCACTGTTTCGTACTTCGCCGACGACCACGCGGCCGCGCAGGCCTGGTACACCGAGTTCCTGGGGATCGAGCCGTACTTCCAGCGGCCCGGGTACGCCGAGTTCCGGATCGGCGACTACCAGCACGAACTCGGCCTCATCGACCGCAAGTACGTCCCCGCGAGTATGGGCGGGGCGAGCGGCGAGATCGTCTACTGGCACGTCGACGACCTCGAGGCCACCGTCGCCCGCCTGCACGAGCTGGGCGCGAAGGAGTACGAGCCGATCACCGAGCGCGGGCCCGGGTTCGTGACGGCGTCGGTCGTCGACCCGTTCGGGAACGTCCTCGGCGTCATGACGAACGTGCACTACCTGGCGGTGCTGAAGGAACGCTCATGAGGCGGTAGGCCTCCTTGACGCACTTGTCGCAGCGCTCGTGCCGTTCGGTCTTGCCCGCCGGATCGGTGCCGTAGAAGGGGAAGCAGCCCGCGCCGCAGCCCGAGAAGTAGATGAGGCCCAGCCGGACCTCGCCGCGGCCGACGTAGTGCGCGAGACGGCGACGCGGATCCGGCCCGCACTCGGGGATCCAGCCGTGGGCGGGCAGGCGGGCGGCGGCGATGTCGTCGAGCACGCCCGCCCGGCTGATCAGGTCCGCGCCGAGGCAGGCGAGACGCTCGCCCAGGTCGCGCATCCCGTCCGCGCGCAGGGGCGGGCCGGCGAGCCAGGAGACGTCGCCGGCGAGGGTTTCGGTCAGGTCGCGCAGACGGGTCAGCAGCGCGTGGTCCGGGTCCATGACCTGCAGGAAACCTGACGCGGATTTGTGACACCAGCCGAAGTGGAGGTGCCGGAACTGTCGGACCCCGGTGACAGAATGCGGTCATGGCGACACCCTTCGCGACACCCCGGGCGAGAGCGCTCGGCTTCGGGCTGCGTGCCTGCCGGACGGACCGGGACCTCGGCGTGCGCGAGCTGGCGAGGTTGATCGGCGTGCTGCCGCAGGAGCTGTCCAACTGGGAGTACGGGAAGCGGATTCCCAAGGTGGAGCAGGTGGCGTTGCTGATGGGGGTGTTGGTCGTGGAGCCGGGGGAGCGGGCCCGGCTCCTGGAGCTGGCGAGCAACGCGCGGGAGCTGAGCTGGCTGGAGAAGGCGGTGCCTGGGGTAGCGCCGAGCGCGGGGGCTTACGCCGAGTACGAGCGCGCGGCGGAGGCGATGTTCGATTGGGAGCCCGCGGTGGTTCCGGGGCTCTTCCAGACTCCGGACTACACCCGGGCTTTCCTGGCCGCCGGTGGGTTGCCGCCGGACCGGATCGCGACGGTGATCCAGGCGAGGATGGCTCGGCGCAACGTGCTCACCCGGCATCACCCGCTCGCCTACCACGTGCTGGTGGGGGAGGGAGCCTTGCGCAGCGGGGTCGGCGGCGACCAGGTGATGGTGGAGCAGCTTCGGTACCTCCGGCAGGCCTCGGTCCGAAGCAACGTGAGGTTGCAGGTCTTGCCCGCGGGGTGCGGTGCCCATGCCGGTCTGCACGGCAACTTCGCGGTGCTCGACTTCGCCGCGCTTCCGTCGATCGTCTTCGTGGAGCTCTACCAGGCCAGCGCTTACCTCTACGATGACGATCAGGTGGCCGGTTACCGCAGAGCGGCGAAGGACATGGCGGCGCTGGCGATGGATGAACGCGAAAGCGCGGAGTTCATCGGGGAGGTGATCGCCGACCTGGGAGGGAACCAATGACCGTGTGGCGGAAGTCCAGTTACTCGGGCGAGGACAAGTGCGTGGAAGTGGCGCTTGGACCTGCGGCAAAAATCCGCGACACCAAGGACCGCTCCGGCGGCACCCTCGAAATCTCCACCCGATCGTGGCAGGCCTTCCTGATCGGCCTATGTCCACCGTCGCCACAGGATCTTCGCAAGCTGTAGCTCTCTCGCACATAGCCCGCGACCCGGGTCACGCTTACCGTTCCCGTCCATGACCAGCGATCTGGACGGGCGCACCGCCCTCGTCACCGGCGGGGCCTCGGGCATCGGCCTGGCCTGCGTCCGCGCTCTCGCCGCGGCCGGGGCCAAGGTGCACGTCGTCGACATCGACGGTGACCGCACCGAAGCCGTCGCCGCCGAGGTCGGGGGCTGGGCGCACGTCGCCGACCTCACCGACGCCGCCACCATCGGTGCCTTGCCCGCCGAGGTCGACGTCCTGGTCAACAACGCCGGGATCCAGCACGTCGCGCCGCTCGAAGACTTCCCGCCGGACGTGTTCGCCCGCATCCAGGCGCTGATGGTCACGGCGCCCTTCCTGCTCATCCGCCACACGCTGCCGTCGATGTACGCGCGGGGCTTCGGCCGGATCGTCAACATGTCGAGCGTCCACGGGCTGCGCGCCTCGGCCTTCAAATCCGCCTACGTCGCCGCCAAGCACGGGCTGGAAGGCCTCTCCAAGGTCGCCGCCCTCGAAGGGGCCGAACACGGCGTCACGAGCAACTGCGTCAACCCCGGGTACGTCCGCACCCCGCTGGTCGACGGGCAGATCGACGCGCAGGCCGCCGAGCACGACATCCCGCGCGAGGACGTCGTCGCCGAGGTCCTCCTCAAGCGCGCGGCCATCAAGAAGCTCATCGAAGCCGACGACGTCGCTTCCCTGGTGACGTGGCTGTGCTCGCCGCACGCCGGCCACGTCACCGGGGCGTCCATCCCGCTCGACGGCGGCTGGACCGCCGCGTAACGCCGCCTGAAACCCTGTCACCACAAGGAAGTGGAGCCCGCAGTGAGTCAACCGAACCGGTCGGCGATCGCCAAGATCGTCGGCGCGAGCCTGATCGGCACCACGATCGAGTGGTACGACTTCTTCCTCTACACCTCGGCCGCCGCGCTGGTGTTCAACAAGCTGTTCTTCCCGACGGCGAACCCGCTGACCGGCACGCTGCTGGCGTTCCTGACCTACGCCGTCGGGTTCCTCGCCCGCCCGATCGGCGGCCTCGTCTTCGGCCACTTCGGCGACCGGCTCGGGCGCAAGAAGCTCCTGGTCGTCAGCCTGGTGCTGATGGGCGGCTCGACGTGCCTGATGGGCGTGCTGCCGACGTACGCGAGCGCGGGCGTCGCGGCGCCCATCCTCCTCACGCTGCTTCGGCTCGTGCAGGGCTTCGCGCTGGGCGGTGAGTGGGGCGGGGCCGTCCTGATCGTCTCCGAACACGGCGACGACCGCCGTCGCGGGTTCTGGGCGAGCTGGCCGCAGTGCGGCGCGCCCGGTGGCAACCTGCTGGCGACCGCCGTCCTGGCGATCCTCTCGGCGATGCAGTCCGACGCGACGTTCCTGGCCTGGGGCTGGCGCGTCCCGTTCCTGCTTTCCGGCGTCCTGCTGCTGATCGGGCTCTGGATCCGGCTGGCCGTCGCCGAGTCGCCGGTGTTCCTGGCCGCGCAGAAGCAGGCCGAGACGCACACCGACAAGCACGTGCCGGTCGTCGAGGTCTTCCGCGACAGCTGGCGCCAGGTGCTGATCACGATCGGCGCGCGGATGGCCGAAAACGTCTCGTACTACGTGATCACCGCGTTCATCCTCGTGTACGTCACGACCGGGCTGCACCTGCCGAAGGGCGTCGGCCTGAGCGCCGTGCTGATCGGCTCGGCCGTGCACTTCGTGACGATCCCGCTGTGGGGCGCGCTCTCCGACCGCGTCGGGCGGCGCCCGGTCTACCTGTTCGGCGCGATCGGGATGGCGTTGTGGAGCTTCGCGTTCTTCGCGCTGCTGGACACGAAGTCGTCGGCGGTGATCGTGCTGGCCGCGACCGTCGGGCTGGTGCTGCACGGCGCGATGTACGGCCCGCAGGCCGCGTTCTTTGCCGAGCAGTTCCCGACGCGGGTGCGCTACACCGGCCTCTCGGTCGGCGGGCAGCTGTCGTCGATCGCCGCGGGGGCCGTCGCCCCGCTGATCGCCGTCGCGCTGTTCTCCGCCTGGGGCAGCACCGTGCCGGTGTCGCTGTACGTCACGGCAATGTGCCTGATCACCGTGATCGCCCTGCTCGCGGCCCGCGAGACGCGGGGCGAGTCGCTGCACGACGATGGTGTCGAAGCCGTCGAGGCGGGGTCGGCGACCGTTTCGCCCTAGCATGACCGCCGTGACCGTACCGCCCGAGAACGTCACGGCCGTGCGCCGGCTGCTCGACCTGCTCGCCTCCGGGGCGAGCAGCGAGCAGCTGGCGCACGTCGTCGTGGCCGCGCGGGCCGAGGGTGTCCTCGCCCCGGCCGACCTGGCCGCGCTGGCCGGCGCGGGCGAGCTGGCCCTGCGGATCCGCGAGACCCTGGAAGAGCACCGGCGGCGCGAGGCCCAGCTCGGCGCGCTGTTCGACACCGCGAGCGAGCTCGCCGCACTGTCCGATCCGGACACCGTGCTGCGGTCGATCGTCCGGCGGGCGCGGGCGCTGCTCAACGTCGACGTCTCGTACCTGTCGCTGAACAACGAGGCCGAGAACAAGACCTACGTCCGGGTCAGCGACGGGTCGGTGTCGGCGGAGTTCCAGCAGATCGTGCTCGGTATGGGGGAGGGCCTCGGCGGGCTGGTGGCGCAGACCGCGCGGCCGTACGCGACGGCGGACTACTTCCACGACGACCGGTTCAAGCACACCCGGCACATCGACTCCGGCGTCCACGACGAAGGCCTGACCGCGATCCTCGGCGTGCCCCTGGCCATCGGCCCGAAGGTGCTGGGCGTCCTCTTCGCGTCGGACCGCGGTGCGCGGGAGTTCTCCGCGGACGAGGTGGCGCTGCTGTCGTCGCTGGCCGACCACGCGGCGATCGCCCTCGACAGCGCGAACCTGCTCGACCAGACCCGCCGCGCCGTCGCGGAGCTCAACGAGGCCAACGCGACGATCCGCGCGCACACCGAGGCGATGGAACGCGCCCAGGACGCGCACGACCGGCTGACCGACCTGGTGCTGCGCGGCGGCGACCTGCCGGACGTCGCGGCCGCCGTCGCCGGGGTGCTGCACGGTGACCTCACGGTCTACGACGCCGACCGCACGCTGCTGGCCAGCTCGGCTTCCCCGGCCCCGCTGGACCCGGACGCGCTCGCCGCGGCCCGCGCCGCCGGCCGCGCCGTGTCCACAAAGGACACCTGGGTCTGCGCGGTGCAGGCCGGCCCGGAGGCGCTCGGCAGTCTCGTGCTGACGGGCCGCGCCGCGCTGTCCGATCCGGACCGGCGGCTGTTCGAACGCGCGGGCGTCGTGACGGCGTTGCTGCTGATGCTGCGGCGATCGGTGGTGCGGGCCGAGGACGAGGTCCGCGGCGAGCTGCTGACGGATCTGCTGACCGCGCCCGACCGCAACCCGCGGGCGCTGCTCGCGCGCGGCCGCCGGCTGGGGATCGACCTGTCGGCCCCGCACGCGGTGCTGGTCGCGCACGCCGACGGCGGCTCGCGGCGGCGCGTGGCGAGCGCGGCCGCCCGGCACGCGACGCTGGTCGGGGTGCACGCGGAGGAGGTCGTCCTGCTCGGCGCGGGCGACCCGGACGAGCTGGCCCGCCGGGTGGCGGCCGACCTCGGCGCGGCGACGGGCCGCCCGGTCACGGTGGGCGCGGCGGGCCCGGCGAGCGGCCCGTCGGCGATCGCCGCGGCCCACGGGGAAGCGGCACGCTGCGTCCGGGCGCTGCTGGCGCTGGGCCGGACCGGCGAAGGCGCGGCGATGGCGGGGCTGGGGTTCCTGGGCCAGCTGCTGGGCGACCAGGCGGACCTGGACGGGTTCGTGCGGAAGACGTTGGGCCCGGTGCTGGACTACGACGCCCGCCGGGGCACGGAGCTGGTGGCGACGCTGCGGGCGTACTTCGCGAGCGGATCGCAGCTGGCGCGGACGAAGGACGTGCTGCACGTCCACGTGAACACGGTGGTGCAGCGGCTGGAGCGGGTGGCGTCGCTGCTGGGGGAGGACTGGCAGGCGCCGGACCGGGCGCTGGAGATCCAGCTGGCGTTGCGGGTGCACCGGCTGGGCGGCTGAGGCAGGCTGCTTCGGCGGCGCCCGGTCCGGCAAGATATCGGGATGCGCGAACTGGTCTACGTCTCCGACGCCAAACTGCGGCAAGTGCTGCCCGGCTTGCCGAAGGCGTCGGCGTTCAGGGGACTCGAAGGTTCGCTCGAGCTCAAGGGACCGGTAGAATTCGCTGTAGTCCTGGATGATTTTCGCGGCGTCCGGATCCTTCGCCGCGGCGTCGTCCGTCAGGAACAGTCGCATCATCTCGGCGAACTCGTGCCACCGTGAGCCGCGGAGTCGTCCGCCGGATTCGCGATCCGGACCAGATCGGGTCTCGAGCAGGTGGGGCGCGGAGCCGTGCAGCAGCAGTCGCAGCCGGCCGCCGGTCGGATACTCCGGGGTCGCGGCATCAGCGTCGTGAGCACGGGCGCCAAATTCGAGAAGAAGGCTTCGAAGGAGATCGACCAGTCCCTCGGGAAGGCCGTCGACACCTCGCGAGCCGCATCCGGGAGGACGTCCGGAACCTGACCCGAACCCTGCAGCCCGGGTACACGGCGGCGTGGATGGCCGGCTACGCGCGAGTGACCGCGCGCATCCCGACTGCCGACGGCGTGGTCTTGGCCGCGTCCCCGCTCTACGTCGAACACATCGACTCGCCCGGCTCAGGCGGCTGAGGCGAACGCCTTCGACCGCCACACCACGACCGCCGACGCCCACCCGCCCGCTGCCGCGATGACCACCGCCAGCGGCAGCATCCCGTGGTCCAGGCCGACTCCGCCGAGCGCGGCGCCCAGCGCGATGCCGATCTGGAACGCCACGATGTACACCGCCGACGCCAGGTCCGGCCGGTCCTTCGCCACCCGCAGGACCGCCGCCTGCAGCACCACACCGATCCCCGCCGCCGGGCCCGCCCACGCCACGATCGCCGTGCCCGCGACCACCGGTCCCGGGGACACCAGCAGCGTCAGCGTGCAGACCGCGAGACCCGCCGTCGTGACCAGCGCCGTCGCGCGCGGGTGGTGGTCGATGTGGCGGCCGATCAGGACCAGGCCGGCCAAGCCCGCCAAGCCGTGGGCGAAGAGCAAAGCCGAAGTCGCCGGACCGGTGAGGTGGACGTACCGCGCGATGATCGCCGTGATGTAGGTGAACGCGGCGAAGTGGCCGGTGACCACGAGGAGCGTCGTCACGTTGACCGGGAACTGCGTGCGGTCGACGGCGATCCGGGAGCCGGAAGCGGGGGCGACGGCGGGCATCGGGCCGACCGTCACGCGGATCACCAGCGCCGTCACCGCCGCGACGGCCGCCACCACGAGAACGGCGAGCCGCCAGCCGAAGGTCGTCCCGAGCCACGAACTCACCGACAGCCCGAACAGGAACGCCAGGGAATTGCCCGCGAACACCACCGCCGTCGCGCGGCCGCCCCGGCCGGGCCCGAGCAGGCGGGCGGCCATCGACGCGACGACCGACCAGAACACGCCGTGGCCCGCGGCCGCCACCAGCCGCGCGGCGATCGCGACGCCGTAGTTCGGCGCGACGGCCAGCACGACGTTGGACACCACGACCATCCCGAGCGTGACCAGCGCCGTCGTCCGGCGGTCCCAGCGGGACGTCAGCGCGACCAGCGGTACCACCGAGACCGCCACGACCAGCGCGTACCCGGTCATCAGCAGCCCGATCGCGGAATCGCTCACCCCCAGCCCGGACGCGAGCTGCGGCAGCAGCGCCACGGGCAGGTTCTCCGAGGTCACGGACACGAAGCAGGCGGCGCCGAGCGCGCCCAGGGCCAGCCTCGTCCGAGGTTCGACGAGCATTGTTTAACGATACACAGCTAGGGTGGGGCGATGTCCAGACCGACGATGGCCGACGTCGCGCGCCGGTGCGGGGTCTCGGCGATGACCGTGTCGTACTGCTACAACCAGCCCGACCGGGTCGCGCCCGAGACGCTGCGCCGCGTCCGCGAGGTCGCGGCCGAGCTGGGCTACCGCGGGCCGGACCCGACCGCGCGGTCGCTGCGCCGGCGGCACAACGGCGCCATCGGCGTCGTGCTCGGCGAACACCTCGCCTACGCCTTCGAAGACCCGCAGGCCCGCCGGTTCCTCGCCGGCGTCGCCGAGGTCTGCCGCGAGCGCGGCAGCGGCCTCAACCTGATCCCGACGACCGGCGCGGCGGACGACGTCGAGCGCGTCCGGTCGGCGTCGGTCGACGGCTACATCGTGTGGACGACCGTCGACGGCGATCCCGTGCTCGACGTCGTCGGCGGGCTCGGCAAACCGGTCGCGATCCACGGCGGCCCCGCGTTCGCCGGCGCGCGGGTGGTCAGCATCGACAACCGGGCGTCCGCGCGGGAACTCGCCGCGCGGACCTTCGCCGGGGCGCGCCGGCCCGCCCTGCTCAGCTTCCCCTTCGACCGCGACCGCCGGCCCCGGCTGGAAACCGCGCCGTCACCGGAAACCATCGCCTTCCCGGTCACGCGGGAGCGGCTCCTCGGCATCTACGACCACCTCGGCGACCCAGGCGGCCTGCCGGTGGCCGTCGTCGCCCGCAACGACCGTGACGAAGCCGCGAAGCAGGCCGACGCGCTCCTCGACACCGAGCCCGACGCGGTGATCGCCATGAGCGACCAGCTCGCGTTCGCCGTCCTCGACGCCGCGCGCCGCCGCGGCCTGCGCGTGCCGGAGGACCTCGCGGTCGCCGGCTGGGACGACGACCCGGACGCCGGCCGCGCCGGGCTCACGACCGTCGCGCAGTCACTGTTCGATCAGGGCCGGGACTGCGCCCTGATCGCGCTGGGCTCGCGTGAACCCGGCCGGACGGCCGAATGGACGACGACGGTCCGGACGTCTACCCGCTGACCGTCACGACCAGCTTTCCGCGCCGCGGCCCGCGTTCGGCGGCGGCGTGCGCGGCGGCCGCGTCGGTGAACACCTCCTCGACCGGCACGCGGAACCGGCCCTCCTCGAACAGCGCCGCGGCCGCCGCGAGGCCGTGACGTCCGTCCGGCTCGCCGCCCAACGCCCCGACCGACACGCGCACGCCGTGCGACGGGCCGCTGAAGTCGGCCAGCGTGACCACCGACGACGGCGTCCCGGTCAGCGCCACCAGCTCCGGCAGCGAGCCCTTTCCGGCGACGTCGAGCGCCGCGTCGACCCGGCCGGGCACCCGAGACGACAGCCCGGGACCGTACGGAACCGCCGTGGCGCCCAGGCTTTCGACGAACTCCGGGTCGCCTGCCGTCCCGATCACCCGCGCGCCCCGCGCGAGCGCCAGACCCACCGCGAGACTGCCGACTCCGCCGGACGCGCCGTCGACCAGCAGGGTCATGCCGTCGCGGACGTCGAGGAGGTCGAGCGCGCGGGTGGCCGTCTCGATCCCGGAACCCGCCGCGCCCGCCTGCTCCCACGGCATCGACGGCGGCTTCGGAGCCCAGAACGCCAGTACGGCGAACTCGGCGGTCGCCCCGCCGAGCCGGGCGACGTCGACCGCGCCGAACACCTCGTCGCCGACCGAAACGCCGGGGCCGGCCTCGTCCACGACGCCCGCGGCGTCGACGCCCGGGATGTGCGGGAGGGCGATCGGCGACCGGGACTTCCCGGCGCGGATCGCCAGGTCCACCGGCGAGACGCCGGCCGTCCGGACGCGGATCCGCACCTGGCCGGGGCCGGCGTGCGGCTCCGGAACCTCGCCTGCGGACAGGACTTCCGGCGGGCCGAACCGCTCGAATCGGGTTGCGAACATGGCGCCTAGGCTAGGAAAGATCAGCGGCGCCGAACGGGAAGTGAGAACCGTGGCCGACGAACTGACTCGGAAACGCCGGACGGACGCCGAACACAACCGCCGGCACCTCGTCGCGGTCGCGCACACGGCCTTCGCGCGCCACGGCCCGGACCTGCCGGTGCGGGAGATCGCGCGGCGCGCGGGTCTGGCCCCGGCGACCGTCCACCGGCACTTCCCGAGCCGCGCAGACCTCCTCGCCGCCGTGCTCGACGGCCAGGTCGACCGGTGCGAGCGGCAGCTGCGGGCCGCGATGGCCGATCCGGACAGCCGCCGCGCGCTGAGCCGCACGTTCCACCGCTTCGGCGAGTGGCAGGCCACGGAGCCGGGGCTGACCGGTGTCCTTTCCGGACCGGAGTTCGCCGGCCGGCGCCGCGCGCACGCCGAGGCGTTCGCGCGGCTGGTCGAGCGGGCCCACGCCGACGGCGTCCTCCGGCCCCGGGTCACGATCGACGACGTCCGGCTCGCCTTGACCGCCCTGACGTCGGCACGGACGGGCGAGTCGGCGCGGCGGCTGACCGCGGTGCTGCTGACCGGGCTGCTGACCTGATTGTCCTCATCCGGACCTGGTGGATCCGGGATCGTCCGGGCACGATGGAAGTCGCGGTATACGACATCGAGGGGGTTTCGTGGACGACTTCACACGCGCGCTCGAGACGGCGTTCGGGACCGGGGCGGTCGGGACGACGGAGTTGACGGTCGACCGGCTGGACGGCCGGGCGGCGGCCGGCCTCGGCGGAAACGACCCGGTGCGGCCGTCGGTCAGCCCTTGCCGGCTGGAACACCCGGCCTCGGCTCGCTTGTGCCGGGTCGAGGCGCCGGTGGCCGCGATCCACGGGTGACCGAACCGCCCCGGCCGCTCGTCGGATTCAAGCGCCACCTGAGTGTCGCGGTGGTGCCCGGCGACGCGGTGTACGTGCTGTCCGAAGACGAGGCCGCCGCCCTGCGCGGTCCGCACCTGGAGTCCCTGGTCCCGTTGCTGGACGGCACCCGGGACTTCACCGCGGTGCACCGCGAGCTGCCCGAGGACGTCCCCGCCGAACAAGCCGCCGGCCTGCTGGCCCGGCTCGCGGAGACACAGGTGGTCGGCCTGCGCTCCGCGGCCGGTTCCGCGGCGGATCGGCCGGCGCTGGCCTACTGGGACGCCATCGGCGGCGACGGTGAAGCCGCGACGGCCGCCGTCGCGCGCGGCCGGGTCGCGCTGGCCGGTGCGGGTTCCACTCCGGCCGCGGCGGAAGCCTTGCGCGCGTCGGGCCTGACCTTGGTCGAGCGAGCCGAGGACGCGGACCTGTCCGTCGTGCTGTGCCGGGACTACCTCGAGGCCGGTCTGTCCGAAGTGGACGCACGGCAGCGGGCGGCCGGACGGCCCTGGCTGCTCGCCAAGCCGACCGGGTCACGGCTGTCGATCGGCCCGTTCTTCACCCCCGGCGACGGCCCCTGCTGGCACTGCCTGGCCACGCGGCTGTGGGGCAACCGGCCCGCCGAAGCGCACGTCCGGGACACCCTCGGCCTGCCGGGACCGCTTCCGCGCCCGGAGGTCATGCTCGCCCCGCTGGCTGCCCTCGCGGTGAACCTCGTCGCGTTGGAAGCGGTCAAATGGCTGGCCGGGCGGCGAAATCCCGGCCAATGTGCACTGTGGACGTTCGACAGCGGTGACCTGACCGGGGAACGGCACGAGGTTCGCGCCCGTCCGCAGTGCGCCTCGTGCGGGAACCCGGAGCTGGTGCGTGAGCGGACCCGCCGGCCCGTGCGCCTGGAACCCAGGACGAAGACCGACACCGCGGGCGGCGGGCACCGCGCGGTAGCGCCGGAGCGGGTGCTCGGCACCTACCGGCACCTCGTCAGCCCGCTGACCGGCGTGGTCAAGGAGCTGCGACGCGACACCCGCGGTCCGGCCCTGTTCGCCTCCTACCGCTCTGGGCCCAACATCGCGCTGGGCCGTCGTGGCGCCGACCGGTTGCGCACGGCCCTGCGGAGCCAGAACGGCGGCAAGGGCGTCACCCCGGTCCAGGCCGAGGTGGGAGCGCTGTGCGAGGCCCTCGAACGGCACAGCGGTCACTACGACGGCGACGAAGAACGCGTACGGGCCAGCTTCCGTTCGCTGGGCGAAGCGGCGGTGCACCCCGACACCTGCCAGCTGTTCCACGAGCGCCAGTACCCCGGCCGGGTGCGGGCCCGCGAGCGCCACGGCCCGTTCCAGTTCGTCTGCGACCCGTTCGACGACGACGCCGAGCTGGACTGGACGCCGGTGTGGTCGCTCACCCGCGGCGAGCACCGGTTGTTCCCGACCGCGTTGCTGTACTTCGGCGTGCCCGCCGGACCGGGGCCGGTGTCCGTGTTCGCCGACTCCAACGGCAACGCGGCGGGAAGCACGCTCGAAGACGCCGCGCTGCAGGGGTTGCTCGAGGTCGTGGAGCGCGACGCCGTCGCGCTGTGGTGGTACAACCGCACCCGCCAGCGGGGCGTCGACCTCGACGCGTTCGGTGATCCGTGGCTCGGCGAGCTTCGCCGCACGTATGCCGGAGTGGGCCGGGACGTCTGGGTGCTGGACGTGACCTCCGACATCGGGATACCCGTGTTCGCCGCGCTGTCCCGGTGCGTCGGCGGGCCGTCCGAGAAGATCATGATGGGCTTCGGTGCGCACCTCGACCCGGCCGTCGCCCTGCGGCGCGCGCTGACCGAGCTGAACCAGATGATGCCCGCCGTCCTCGACGGGTGGGACGGCGGCGACGACCCGGACGCGGCCCGGTGGCTGCGCGAGGCCGCGGTGGCCGAGCAGCGGTACCTCCTCCCCGATCCGGCGCGACGGGCCGTCGGACCGGCGGACCACGGCTACGCGTACTCGGCCGACCTGCTGGCGGATCTGGGACTGGTGCGGGCGAAGATCGAGCGGGCCGGACTGGAGGTGTTCGTGCTCGATCAGACGCGCCCGGACATCGGCCTCCCCGTCGTGAAGGTGCTCGTCCCCGGGATGCGCGGGCTCTGGGCGCGGTTCGCGCCCGGCCGGCTCTACGACGTGCCCGTGCGGCTCGGCCGGCTGGCCGAGCTCCTGGC
>NZ_JBEXVF010000040.1:0-81076 GCF_040629235.1 Amycolatopsis sp. NPDC005961
CCGCCGGCTGGTGCCGGTCGCGGTGGCCGGGGTGGAGCTCGGCCGGGTGCTGCGGGCGGTGTGGCCGGCGGGGCGGCGGCTGGCCGGTCCGGCGGCGGAGCTGCTGACGCTGGCGGTCAAGTCCGGGGCTTGAGGGTCTGTCCTCGCGTCGGGTGGGTTGCCGTCGATCGGACGGCGATATATCGTCGTAGTGTCGGCGATACGGCGAGTGGAGGAGACGGTCATGGAGATGAGCGCGGGAGCGGGACGGATGTTCGGCGGTTTCGGGGGCGGCGGTGTGTTCGGTGGTCACGAGCCTGGTCACCACGTTCACGGCGGGTTCGGGCGTCCGGACCACGGCCACGGTGGGTTCGGGCGCCCGGGGCCCGGGGGTCCCTTCGGTCACCCGGACCACGGCCACGGTGTGCCGGAGCACCTGGACCATGGCCACGGTGTGCCGGGGCACCACGACAGCGGCGGGTTCGGGCGCCCGGGGCCCGGCGGTCCCTTCGGTCACCCGGATCACGACCGCGGCGAGCCGGGGCACGAGGACTGGGACGGCGGCCCCGAGCTGGCGCGCGGCGGTCCTCCGGGCGGCTTCCCGCCGCACCCACCTCACCCGCCGCAGCCGCCGGGGGCGCCGGGCGGCCCCGGCTTCCCGGGCCTTCCGGGTTTTCCCGGTGGCCCGGGGTCCTTCGGCGGGCCCGGTGGCTGGGGTGGCGGGGCCGGGCCGTTCCAGCGGGTGCGGGAGTTCCGCGGCGGTGGGCGCGGGCCGAGCCGTCCGGTGCGGCCGGCCGTGCTGGCGCTGCTCGCCGAGGAGCCGATGCACGGCTACCAGCTGATGCAGGAGATCCGCCGCCGCACCCACGACCGGTGGCGGCCCAGCCCGGGCTCGGTCTACCCGATCCTGCAGCAGCTGGAGGACGAAGGCCTGGTCCACACGGCCGAGACCGGTGGCCGCCGGGTCGCCGAGCTGACCGACGCCGGGCGGGAGCACGTCGCCGGGCGGGAAGCCGAGTTCGCCGCCCTGTGGGAAGAGCCCGAGGAGGAGCCGGGAGCGGACCGGTTCGCCGCGCTGTGGCACGCGCTGGGGGAGCTGTCCGGCGCGGCCGCGCAGGTGGGGTACAGCGGAACGGAAGCGCAGGTGGCCGAGGTGAAGAAGATCCTCGCCGACGCGCGCCGCCGGGTGTACGCGGTGCTCGCCGACGCCGGCCTGGAGGACGAGGACTGACCTGCCCCGCCGGTCGGATCGTCCACAGTGGACGGTCCGCCCGGCGGGTAAGCTCGGGCCGCATGGAGGAAAAGGACTTCGCGGCGCACCTGACCGCGACCATGACCGGCAGCGCGCTCACCATGCTGATCGGGGTCGGCCATCGCACCGGGCTCTTCGAAGCGGCCGTGCGCGGGCCCGCCACCAGCGATGAACTCGCCGAACGTGCCGGCCTTCACGAGCGGTACGTCCGTGAATGGCTCGGCGCGATGGTGACCGGGGGCATCTTCACCCTTGAGGCCGGCCGGTACACCTTCCCGTCCGAGCACGCGAAGTTGCTGCTCGGCGAGACCGCCGCCAACCTCATGCCGTCGCTGCTGACGCTCAGCGCCTTCACCGGCATCCTGCCCGACCTCGAACGCAGCTTCGCCGAAGGCGGCGGCGTCCCGCGGTCGGCCTACGGGCCCCATCTCGAAACCCTCGGCGCGAAGACCGGTGACAGCTGGAAGCACGTCTACCGCGAACACCTCGTCGACGGCTTCTTCGGCGCGGTCCCCGGCCTGAAAGAGCGGCTCACCGCCGGGGCGCGCGTGCTCGATCTGGGCTGCGGCACCGGGAACGCCATCGCCGTCGCCGCTCGCGCGTTCCCCGCCTCGCGGTTCACCGGCGTGGACATCAACGCGAGCGTCGTCGAGCAGGCGCGCGAGACCTCGAAAGACCTGCCGAACGTCGAGTTCGCCGTCAGGGATGCCGCCGAGCTGGCCGGCGACTACGACGTCATCACCGCCTTCGACGCCATCCACGACCAGGACCGGCCGGACGTCGTGCTGCGCCGGATCCGCGGTGCGCTGCACGATGACGGCCTGTTCTTCATGGTAGACACCAACTTCTCCAGCGACGTCGCGAAGAACGTCGGCAACCCGCTGGCCGCGCTGTGCTACTCGATCAGCCTGATGTACTGCACGACGACGTCGCTGGCCGAGGGCGGCGCCGCGCTCGGGGCGATGTGGGGCACCGAGACCGCGCGGGACATGCTCGCGGACGCGGGGTTCCGGCACGTCGACGTGCTCGGTTCCCCGCGTCCGCAGAACTGCATCTACGCCTGCCGGCCGTGACTCACTGCTGGTACGGCGCCGCCGCGGCCTTCGCGGCCGTCACCAGCGCGCCCTTGTTCTTCGGCCAGAACGTGCTGTCGACGCAGGTGTAGCGGGGGAGGAAGCCGCCGCAGGTGCCGCTCGAGCCGCCGACCTCGAACGTCACGCTGGCGACACCCAGTTCGCCGTAGGTGAAGTCGTCGGTGGTGCCGCTCGTGTCGTAACCGACGGTCTCCTCGTTGGTGCCGACGAGGTAGCCGTTCGACGCCGAGTACTTCGCGCCGAGCCTGCGGTACTGCGCGTCGTTCGGCGACGTGGCCTGGGTGAAGCCCCACGGGATGATGATGTCGTTGCCGTAGCTGTGCAGCGTGATCATCGTGCCCTTGGCGGTCGACGGCGCGGGGTCGTTGTTCCCGGTGCCGCGCTGGTCCGGGAAGATCGCGCGGGCCAGCTTCTCCAGGGCCTGCGTCTCCGGCTCGGAGCCGGCGCTCACGCCCTGGTAGGTCTCGGAGCACGCCGAGTTGGAGTCGCCGCCCCACTTGAACGTCGAGTTGCGGTTGAGGTCGACGCCGATGTTCGTGCCGGAGCAGCCGCCGCGGGTGTTGTTCGCGTTCTTGCGCTGCAGCTTCGGCGAGTTGCCGCCCGAAGCGACGATGTCGACGCCGTCCGGGTTGGAGATCGGCACCACCCACACCTCGGTCGTGTCCAGAATGGACTTCGCGGTGGCGTCGGTGGCGTAGCCGTCGGCGAGGTAGTCGATCCAGCGCCAGGCCAGCTCGCCGGTCGACAGCTCGCGGGCGTGGATCTGGGCCATCAGGAAGAACTTCGGCTTCTTCGACGTCGTCGAGAGCGTGCAGTCGCCGGTCTGCTTCTTGGTGAGGCAGATGGCCTGGACGTCGTGACCGCCCTGGCCCTGGGCCTTCTTCCACGACTGCCCGATCGTGTACTTCGTGGCGAGGTCGGGGTGCGCGGCGGCGACGGCGGTCAGGTGGTTCTCGTGCGCGGTGACGGTGCGGTACCCGCCGTAGAAGGTGTCGGCCGCCAGGGAGTTCGCCTGCGCCGGGAGTTCCTTGTAGACGGTGTCGAAGAACGACGGCCGGTAACCGAGGGCCCGCAACCGGTTCGCGACGGCCTGCCCGCCGACGACGCTGACCGTGCCCGCGTCACCCTCTTCGACGTCGAACCCGGCCGCGGCCAGTGCGTGGGCCTGGGCGGCGGTCGCCGGGACGCGCCAGAACACGGGGGTGTCGGCGGGCTGCGCGGCCGCGGTGCCGCCGAGCAGCGCGGACAGCACGACACCGGTCGCCGCCAGTGCGAGCCGGGACAGGGACCTTGACGCCATCGGGGGATCTCCTCACGTACGCACGGATGGAGTTCCGGCCCGGGGCTCTCGGTCACCGGACCGGCACGCACAGTGTGTCGGTCCGGGACAAACGCGCCATACCCCCGAAAGTCGCGAAACCGGTCGCGGCGGACCCCGGACGACCGTCCTCACTATGCTCGGAAGGGGCCAGATCCGATCTTGAACGGAGTGCGCATGCCGATCCACGACCTCGTCTTCCGGGGGCGACGGCTCACCAGCGACCACGCGCTGGTCATGGCGATCGTCAACCGGACGCCGGACTCGTTCTACGACAACGGCGTGACGTACGAGGAAGACCGGGCGCGGGCGGCCGTCGGCAAGGCGATCGAGGACGGCGCCGCGGTGATCGACATCGGCGGCGTGCCCGCCAGCCCGGGCCCCGAGGTCACCGTCGCGGAGGAGATCAGCCGCGTCGTCCCGACCGTGGAGTGGATCCGGGCGGCGTTCCCGGACGTCGTGATCAGCGTCGACACCTACCGCGCCGAGGTCGCCGACGCCGTCTGCCGGGTCGGCGCGGACCTGATCAACGACAACTGGGCCGCCTACGAGCCGGAGATCCTCGACGTCGCCGCCGAGCACGGCGCCGGGTACATCTGCGCCCACGTCGACGGCCTCGACCCGCGCACCGACCCGATCAAGCCGCAGTACGACGACGTCGTCGCGTCGGTCGTGGCGGACACCACCGAGCTGGCCGAACGGGCGGTCGCGAAGGGCGTCCCGCGCGAGGGGATCATGATCGACCCCTGCATCGACTTCTCGAAGAACACCTACCAGTCCCTGGAGATCCTGCGGAACGTCGACAAGCTGGTCGCGACCGGGTGGCCGGTGCTGATGGCGTTGTCCAACAAGGGAGTGGTGGGCGAGACGCTCGACGTCGCCATGGACGACCGGGTCACCGGCACGCTCGCGGCCACCGCGCTCGCGGCCGCGCAGGGCGCCGCGATGTTCCGCGCGCACCAGGTGCGCGAGACACGGCACACGGTCGAGATGATCGCGAGCATCATCGGTACCCGCCCGCCGAAGAACGCGGTGCGGTGGCTGTGATCCGGCAGATCTGGCCGCCCGAAGCCGGTCGCGAACTCGACACCGGCGACCTCGAAGCCCTCTACCGCTTCCCCGACGTCGCGAAGTGGCTGGTCGTCAACTTCGTGTCGAGCACGGACGGCGCGATCACCGTCGCCGGCCGGTCGCGCCCGCTGTCGACCGCCCCCGACCGGGTCGTGTTCAAGCTGGGCAGCGACCTCGCCGACGTCGTCCTGCTCGGCGCCGGGACCGCGGTGATCGAGGAGTTCGACGGCGTCCACCCGGACGCGGAGACCGCGGACCGCCGCCGCCGGCACGGGCTCGAGCCGATCCCGCCGATCGCGGTCGTCACCACCGGCCGCAGCCTGCCGCCGGACTCGCCGGTGCTCACCCGGGCCGCGGTGCCGACGATCGTCCTGACCTGCGAGCGAGCGCCGGCGGACCTGCGCGCTGCCTGGGTGGCCGCGGGGGCCGAGGTGATCGTCGCGGGGGAGGACGCGGTGGCGCTCGACGTCGCCGTGGCCGCGCTGACCGAGCGCGGCCTGCGGCGGATCGACTGCGAAGGCGGTCCGAAGCTGTTCGCGTCACTGGCCGAAGCGGGCCTGGTCGACGAGTTCCGGCTGACCGTCGCGCCCTACCTCGTGGCGGGCACGGCGGACCGCGCCGCGGTCGGCGGCGCGTTCGACCCGCTTCGGCTGGAGCTGGCCACGGTCCTGAGCGACGGCGCGAGCCTGCTGACGCGCTACCTGGTGCCGTGACGGACCGGGGCCGGTCACCGCGGTGACCGGCCCCGGGACGCTACTTCTTCAGCCCGTGCTCGATGGCCTCGATGATCCGCGGCCGCAGCTCGGCCGTGCTGATGATCGCGTCCACCGAGCCGACCTCGACGGCACGCTGGATGCTGTGCACCTTGTCGAACTCCGCCGCGATCTCGCTGACCTTCTCCGCGCGGACCGACGACTGGACCTCCGCGAGCTTGGCGCTCAACGCCGCGCGGGACGGCGCGTCGGCCCCCGCGACCTGCGTCTGGAGCTCGGTCACCCGCGGGTCGTTCGCCGTGCGCTTGGCCACCTCGCCGGCGAACACCACCGCCGCGGCCGGGGCGCCGCCCAGCACCGAGGCGAACGAGCCCTCCAGCGCCAGCACCGTCATGTTCGGGTTGAGCGCCTTGGAGAACACCACGAACGCGCCGCCGTGGTAGCGCGAGATCACGGTGAACACGATCGGGCCCTCGAAGTTGACGATCGCCCGGCCGATCTCCGCGCCGTACTCCAGCTGGAGCTTCCGCAGTGACTCCGGCGAGCCGTCGAACCCGGAGAGGTTCGCCAGCACGACCAGCGGCCGGTTGCCGGACGCCGCGTTGATCGCCCGCGCCGTCTTCTTCGACGACCGCGGGAACAGCGTGCCCGCGGTGTAGGTGTCCGGCCCGTCGGTGGGAGGGAAGCCGCGGCGGGGCACCGAACGCGACTCGATGCCGACCAGGCAGACCGGGCGGCCGCCGATGTGCACGTCCTGCACCGCCGCCGTGTCGGCGTCGGCCATGCCCGCCCAGCGTTCCAGCACCGGGTGGTCCTGGTCCGACAGCGCGCGCATCACCGTCCGGATGTCGAACGGCTTCTTGCGGTCCGGGTTGTGCTCGGCCGAGAAGATCTCCCCGACCGTCCGGAAGTCGCTTTCGGTGATCGCGTGCGGGAACGGCGAAACGTCGCGGTCGACCGGGTCGTTCGTGCCCACCTTCCGCGGCCCGGCCTCGCCCGGGACGACGTAGGTGTGGTCGTAGTGCGACATCAGCACCGCGCGGGCGGCCGGCAGGTTCGGCGCCCAGTACTGCGCCTGGCCGTTCGGGCCCATGACGCGGTCGTAGCCGCCGATGCCGAAGTTGTCCTCCGCCGACACGCCGCCGGAGAAGTCCAGCGCCTGCTTGCCGGTCAGCACCATCGCCGAGTCCGGCGTCATGATGAGGACGCCCTTGGTGTGCATGAGCATCGTGGCTTCGGCGTTCCAGTACGGCTGGGCGCCGACGTTGATGCCGTTGACCACGATGTTGATCTCGCCGCCGTCCTGGGTGAACGTGACGATCCGCTTGAGCGCCGCGGCGACCCAGTCCATGTTCTCGGTGCCCGAGGACATCGAGATCCGTGCACCCGACGACAGCGCGAACCACTCCAGCGGCACCTGCATCCGCTCGGCGAGGTCGAGCGCCGCGATGACGCGGGAGCACTCCGGCTCCGACAACGCGCCGAGCGACTTCGTCGGGTCGCCGAGCAGCACGACACGGGTGACGCCCTCGGGGTGCCGCTCGGTCGGGGTCGTGACGACGCCCGCGATGATCGCCGCGGAGTTCTTGCCCTTGGGCCGGTCGACCGGGACCAGCGCGCCCGCCTCGAGGTCGTGCTCGACGAACGTGCCGTCCGCCCCGGCGAGCAGGCCGGTCAGCTCGTACGGGTAGACCGTGCCGCGGCGCGCGGCGCGCAGCACCTTCAGCCGGTAGTCGTCGTGCGGCTGCACCGGCTCGGTCGACGGCGGCCCGACGTGCAGCCGTGCGCCGTGCCCGGGGTCGAAGGTGATCCGGACGGCGAGCTCGGCCAGCTTGCCCGCGTCGGTGCGCCGGCGGGCCAGGAACTGCACCTCTTCCAGCCCGGCGCCGACGGAGGTCGGCAGGATGCGCTGGACGAGCGTGTTCAGCTCGTCGGTGGTCAGCTCCGTCTGCGGCCAGACGTACATCATGATCCGGTTGGTGTCGAACCGCTTGTTCTGCGGCCGCTGCGCCTGGATGTTGCGGATCGCGTCGAGGCAGGCGGTGACCGCGTCCTCGAGCGCGGGCAGGGCGACCAGCCGGCCGTCGGCTTCGCGCAGCGGCGTCAGGTCGCGGACCTGGCCCATCGCGATCAGCCGCTCGTCGGCCGGGTTGCTCTTCGCCACGGCCTTGAAGAGGTAGATCTCCTCGTCCGCCGACGGCAGCCGGGTGAGGTCGAACTCGCGCAGCCGCTCCAGCTGCAGCCGCTGCGCGATCTGCGGGTGCAGGCCGCGGATCAGCCGGTCCTCGGTGAAGGCAGTCGAGCCACTGTCGTCGCGCCGGAAGGTGAAGTGGTGGTGCATCACCGCGCCGCCGGTGCCGGCCACGGTGACCACGATCCGGCGCACGCTCGCCGGCACCCCGTGCTCGGCCAGCAGCGCGCCGAGCCGCTCGGCCGTCGCGTCGACGTCCGGCTGGTCCTCCCAGCGCAGGTACAGGTCGGCGACCACGCCGTCGGTGGCCACCTCGCCGAGCGCGCGCAGCGCGTCGGGCAGGGCGGTGAAGTCGACGGCCGTGGTGACCAGCGGCAGCGCGCCGTCCGGGGTGTTCAGCTCGGCGGTCAGCCACCGGGAGCCGCCCGCGTCCCGCACGGTGACGCCGGTCAGCCTGCGGTTGCCGTAGTAGCGGCGCGTCAGCACTTCCAGCAGCGGCGCGTGGTCGCGGCCCGGCCGCCCGATCCGCTGCCCGATCAGCCGGACGAGCGGCTGCGAGCCGGTGATCATGGCCTGGATCCGCTCGGCGCGGTCGGCGGCGTCCGGGTGCTGGTCGAGGTAGCGCAGCTCGGTGCGGACGGCGGCGTACACCTCGGCGCGGTGGCGGCGCAGCAGCGGCTGGGCGAACCAGCGGAACACCACACCGCGGGCCAGGTCGGACACCGCGGGGAAGCGCACCTGCGTGGCTTCGACCAGGTGCTCCAGGGCCAGCCCGGCGCGGTCGCTCAGCGACTCCGCCGGCTGCGCCCCGGCCAGCCACAGCCGCAGCACCTCGGAGACGACGGCGACGTCGGCCGAAGTCCGTTGCTGCGCCAGGAAGATCCGGAAGACCGCGGACTCCAGCTCGGGGGTGCGCTCCAGGTCGGTGACACCGTAGTGGCCGAGCACCTTGGCCAGCTTGGCCTGGAAGCCTTCGCTGACGCCCGCGCGCTCGACGTCGAGGCTCTGCAGGTAGCTGTGGAAGAACTCGCGCGGGCTGTGCACCGCGCCGTTCGGCACGGTGTCCTCGCCGCCCGGGGTGTTGCGGCTCAGCTCGGACAGGTCGGCGAAGACGGTGAGCAGCTCCAGCTCGCCTTCGACCGGACGGCCGTCCAGCTCGGCGCGCGCGGCGACGTAGGCCGACAGGACGCGCTTGCGCTCCGACGGGTCGACGTCGAAGCCGAGCAGCAGGCTGCGCAGGTCCTGGAGACCGCGCTCGACGCGGTCGGCCGCGGAGACGTCCGCCGCCTCCGCCGGCAGCTCGATCTCGACGGTCTCGGTCTCCTCGGCGACCTCGTCGCCGGCGCCGTCGGCCACCGGCTCCAGGCGCATCAGCGGCGCACCGGTCTCGACCTGGCTGCCGACCGACACCGGGCATTCACGGACGCGGGCGCGGAACGGCGCGCGCAGCACCGTCTCCATCTTCATGCTCTCCAGCACGAGGATCGGCGCGTTCGCCTCGACCTCGTCGCCGACCGACAGCGGCGTCGCGACCACCAGCGCGGGCGCGGGGGAGCGGACGACACCGCCTTCGTCCCGGCTGACGCGGTGGGTGATGCCGTCGACCTCGACGAGGTGGATCGGGCCGTGCGTGGCCGCCACGAAGCGGAACCCCTGCCCGTTGACCCGGATCCGGCCGCTGTGGGCGTCGAAGCGGTCGATCTCGACGTCGGCGTGGTGCACCTCCGACGTCCCGGCCGAAACGCCGACGCGGAAGCGCTTCTGGCCGATGCGCGCGACGCTGACGCGGTAGCCGACGCCGCGGAGCTTGAGGTCGAGCGGGCGGCCGGTCTCGTGCTGGACCTGCGGGCGGCCACCGTGCGCGGTGGACAGCAGCCGCCGGACGGAGACCTCTTCCTCGTCCTCGTAGGCCTCGATGGCGGCCGCGGCGAGCGCGACGGCGGAGTGCCGGTGGGTGACCAGGCGGCCTTCGGCGCGGACGCGGTCGATCCAGCCGGTGTCGGCGCTCGCGTCGATGACCTCGGGCTGGTCGAGCAGGTCGAGCACGAAGCTCTTGTTGGTCGCGCCGCCCTCGATGATCACGGTGGTTTCGGCCATCGCGCGGCGGAGGCGGCCGAGCGCCTCGTCGCGGTCGCGGCCGTAGGCGATGATCTTGGCGATCATCGAGTCGAAGTCGGCGGGGATGGTGTCGCCCTCGCTGACGCCGGTGTCGACGCGGATGCCCGGGCCGGCGGGCAGCGCCAGCCGCGCGATGCGGCCGGGGGAGGGGGCGAAGTCGCGGTCGGGGTCCTCGGCGTTGAGCCGGGCTTCGACGGCGTGGCCCAGCTCGGCGGGCTGGTCGCCTTCGAGCTTGCCGCCGCCGGCGACGTGCAGCTGCAGCTTGACCAGGTCGGTGCCGGTGGTGATCTCGGTGATCGGGTGCTCGACCTGCAGGCGGGTGTTGACCTCGAGGAAGGCGAACAGCTTCTCGCCGGGGTGGTAGAGGAACTCGACGGTGCACGCGCCGCGGTAGCCGACGGCGACCGCGAGCCGTTCGGCCGACGTCTTCAGCTCGGCGGTCTGCGCCGGGTCGAGGACCGGCGACGCGGACTCCTCGATGATCTTCTGGTTGCGCCGCTGCACCGAGCAGTCGCGGACGCCGAGCGCCCACGCCGTCGCGCCGTCGGAGATCACCTGGACCTCGACGTGGCGGGCGCCGGTGACCAGGCGCTCGAGGAACACGACGCCGGAACCGAACGCGCGCAGGGCTTCCTGGCTGGTGCGCTCGTAGGCGTCGGCGAGGTCCTCGCCGGAGGCGACCATGCGGATGCCGCGCCCGCCGCCGCCCGCGGTCGCCTTGAGCATCAGCGGGTAGCCGATCCGGTCGCCGGCCTTCAGCGCGTCTTCGAGGGTGGCGACCTCGCCGCGGCTCCACGGCGCGACCGGCACGCCGACCTCTTCGGCGATCAGCTTCGCGCCGATCTTGTCGCCGAGCTTGCGCATCGCGTCCGCGCTCGGGCCGACGAAGGTGATGCCGATCTTCTCGCACAGCTCGGCGAAGGCCGGGTCTTCGGCGACGAAGCCCCAGCCGACCCACGCGGCGTCCGCCTTCGTCTCGACCAGGGCCTTTTCGAGCTTGGCCAGGTCGAGGTACGGGCGGGCCGACGCCGGACCGAGGTCGTAGGCCAGGTCGGCCTCACGGACGAAGGTGGCCGTGCGGTCCGCGTCGGTGTAGAGGGCGACCGTCTCGATCCGCGTCCCGGTTTCCGCCGACAGATCCCGGACGGCGTGGATGAGCCGCATCGCGGCCTCTCCGCGGTTGACGATGGCGACACGATTGAACACCGGCTGAGCCTCCCAAGTACCCACGCACAGAAGGCGACGCACCTGTTCCGGGGCGTCGCCTGCACCTGTCTCTACCCTGCTGGATTACCGCCGGGTAGACCAATGTCCGCCATGGCGCATGCCAAGGCGGCTGCGTTGTGGGAACCCCACAAAAAGCGACCCGCGCCACACCGCCGGGGCCGGATTTCTCGCGAGGACTGCCACAAAGCACGGTGCGCAGCTTACGGCGGGAACAAGTAGGGGAACATCCGGTGATGCGGAAGTACGGGACCCCTGTTCGCCCGGACGCGGCTCGGGGCCGGTGGGTCAGGAGGCCAGGAGGACGTCCGACTCCAGCACCTGGCTCAGCTCCCGCTGCTCCGCTTCCGACAGCGGCACGGCGGCGACGCTGCAGCGGCCGTCCGGGCCCGGGGCCGTCGTGATGGCCAGCACCGGCCGCCCGTCGATTTCGCGGAGGGTCACCCGGCCGCCGCAGGCCAGGTCGACGCTGACCCCGGGTCGGTCACGATGCCTGCCCAGCCAGCGGCTGACGAAGTCGAAGGTCATCGCGGTCTCCCCTCGGAAAGCACTCCCTGTGCAGCACAGGTGTCACCCGTTAATGCCCCGGATACACCGGGTTCACACCCCGTCCGGCGGAAAAGTCAGCGCGGACCCGCCGCAGCCATCACGGATTTCGCGGCGTCCGGCCAGTTTCCGCCGGTCACGACGGTGTTGTCGCTGAGGACGACGTTCGTGCCGAGGTTCTTGACGACCGTGTTGTCGGTGAAGTTGCCGTGGATCCGGATGTCGTGGATGGTCGGCGTCCACATGCCGGTCCAGCGGCCGGTCTCGTTGCTCACGACGTTGCCGTAGGTGTTCCAGTACGAGCTTCCCTCGTCGTGGTAGAGCATGTTGTTGTTGTGCGGGGCGGTGTGCACCCAGTTGCCCGCGGTGACCGATTCGGTGGTGCCGTCCTGCCCGCCGAGGGTGTAGATCGGGCCGCCGTCGAGCAGCGTGCGCATCACGTCGTGGATGTCGTTGCCGAGGATCCGGTTGTCGCGGGAGTAGATCGTGCCGCGGCGGCAGGCCGTCAACCCCTGCTTGGCCTGCAGTTCGCACGGGGACGCCCAGCCCCAGCCCCAGCCGAGCGAGATGCCCGAATACGGCGTTCCGGCGATCGCGTTGTGCTCGATCGTGGTCCGCCTGCCGTGGCCGGCCCAGATCCCGACGGCGTCGTGGTAGTCCTGGCCCGGCGTCGTGATCGTGTTGTCGGCGATCGTCGTGTCCAGCGTCATCCGTGCCGGGTCGGTGAGGTAGTAGTCGTCGACCTCGCCGGACGCGATCGCGCCGGCGCTGGTGTCGGTGAAGTGGTTGCGGGTGACGCGGGCGTCCTGGGTGCCGTCGGCGAGGGCCAGTCCGACGCCGCCGAGCCCGCGGAACGTGCTGCCGGTGACGGAGATCCCGCGTCCGCGGTGGATCTCCAGTGCGGCGGGTGGCCGGATCGGCGCGTGCGGAGCGGCGGCCGCCCACTGCACGCCGGCCTGGTTGTCGACGTAGCCGTCGCGCGACGGCAGGGTCCACGTCGTCCCGGTGAAGGTGAGGCCGTCGAAGCTCAGGTCCCGCACCGGGCGGACCGCGTCCGGCGTGACGACGAAGGCGTCGACGAGGAACGGCCGGTCACCCGCGCTGATCAGGGTCACGGTGTGCCGGCCCTTCGGCAGGTCCCGGACCGAGTAGACGACCTGCTGCGCGAGCCGGACGTCGCCGGCTTCGGTGTGCGGCTTTCCGTCGGGCCGTCCGTCGACGGTCGCGGTGAACGCGCCCTGGCCGGTGTTCGTCTCGGCCAGGACGTCCAGCCCGGTGCCGGTGAAGGAGTAGCTGACTGAGGCTCCCGGGGTGGACGTGACGTGGACGCCGTCCTGGTAGTCGCCGACCTGGCGGTTCGCGGACGTCGTCCAGGCGCCGCGGTAGGTCGCGGTGTCGTCGTCGACCGGCGCGAGGTGGCCGGGCGTGCCCGACGCTCTCACGAGGGTCTCGAGCAGCGGCAGCTCGACGTCGGCCTTCGCCATGTCCTGGCCCGGCAACGGGATGTAGGACAGGCTCCCGGCGCTCTTGTCGAGGTACCACTGGCCGGGCCTGGTGAGCAGCTCGTAGGCGTTCTCGACCCAGCTGACGCCGTCGAGCTTGGGGAGCCCGTTGCCGTTGAAGGGGAACTGCCGGTTGACGACCGCGGTGTTGTTGTTCCGCCAGCACTCCGGCTGCACGGTGAGCGCGGATCCGGTGCCGTCACGGCTGATCGAAGCCAGCGGGCAGCGCATCTGCTTCCACTTGTTCTCCTGGACGACCTCGACGCCCGTCTGGTTCGTCAACGCGGCGAAGGACGGGTCGGGGGTGCTGAACCCGGTCGCGGTGACCGTGAACGTCGCGGGGGAGAGCGCGGTGCGGGCGCGTTCGGCGCGGGCGCCGTCGACGAACAGCTGCCGGGTGTCGGTGTCCGCGGGGACCGCGGCGGTGTAGATGTCGCGGGCCGCGTCGGTCTTCGTGAACCCGGTGACGCGGCGGGCGCCGGTCAGCACGGGCGTTTCACCGGGAGCGGCCCGGAAGGCGATCTTCGCGTCGGTCCGCGGCACTTCGAGCGTCTTCGTCAGGCGGTAGGTGCCGCCGCGGAGGAGGACCGTGACGTCGCCGCGTTCGCGCGCCAGCAGCCGGGAAGCGCTTTCCAGAGCGCACGGCCGATGCCACGCGCACGCCGTGCCGTGGCCGTCCGGGGCCACGACCAAGGTACGTCCGGGAGTCGCGTCCGCCGGTGCCGTGAGCGTGACGGCGGCCAGGAGGGCCGCACCCAGGGCCGTGACCAGTCTTCCGATCCGCATGACTCGTGACGCTGGCAGCTCATACATCAGATGTCAACGCGGCTGAGTGGCGCTCTGGTGCGTCGACGTGCGGAAATCATGAGTAGACGTCGGATGAATGTGCCGGTGAGCGGTATGAAGAACCGGCCGGCTTGCCCTGCGCCATGATGGCCGGATGAAACTCGGGCAGCTGGCGTCGACCGCGCGGGACCTGTTCACGGCGAAGCTCGTCTACGGCGATCCGGTCGAGCGTGACGGGACCGTCGTGATCCCGGCCGCGACCGTCTTCGGCGGTGGGGGCGGCGGCGCGGGTGACACGGACGCGCTGCCGGTGCGGGAAGGTGCCGGGTTCGGCGTGGTCGCCCGGCCGGCCGGGGCGTTCGTCGTCCGGGGTGGCGCCGTGACCTGGGTGCCCGCCGTCGACGTCACGCGGCTCGGGCTGGCCGCCGCCGTCACCGTCGTAGCCCTCGCCGGGATTCTCGCCCGGCGCGCCAAAGCTTGACCGGACACTGCCTGACCGGAGTCTGCCGCTGCGCGCCGAAAGTTCACCGCCGGTTCTTGTCGGCGTTCGCGTTGCTCCCCTAGCGTCGGAGCGTCTTTCGATGCGGAGGTACGCATGAGTTCTGGGGACTTGAGCCGGCGCGCGCTGCTGCGCGCGAGCGGCGTGGCGGCGGCCGGGGCGGCTGGGGCGGCCTTGGGGATGCTGCCCGGCGTCGCGTTCGCCGACCAGCCGGGCGGCACCGGCAGCCAGACCCGGACGGTCACCGGCACCCTGAAACCGGACGTGCCGGACTGGTACTACCTGCCCGTCGACGTCCCGCGCGGGGTGCGCCAGATCGACGTCGTCTACTCCTACGACAAGCCCCAGGTGCCCGCCGGGACCCGCGGGAACGCCTGCGACATCGGCATGTTCGGCCCGGAAGGCCACGAGCTGGGCAACGCGCGCGGCTTCCGCGGCTGGTCCGGCGGCTTCCGCGACCGGTTCTCGATCAGCGCGTCCGAGGCGACGCCCGGCTACCTCGCCGGCCCGATCGAGCCGGGCCGGTGGCACGTCATCCTCGGGCCGTACACCGTCGCGCCGCAGGGCCTGAACTACAAAGTGGACATCACGCTCACCTTCGGGCCGGACGCGGCGCCGTTCGTGCCGAAGCCCGCGCCGGAGTCCGCGCCGGCCCGCGAGCGCGGCCGCGCCTGGTACCGCGGCGACGGCCACCTGCACACCGTCCACTCCGACGGCCGCCGCACCCCGGACCAGCTGGTCGCCGACGCGCGTGCCGCCGGCCTCGACTTCATCGTCTCCACGGACCACAACACGTCCAGCTCGCAGCTCGTCTGGGGCCAGTACGCCACCGACGACCTGCTGATCCTCAACGGCGAAGAGGTGACGACGCGGTCCGGGCACTGGCCCGCGATCGGCCTGCCCGCCGGCACGTGGATCGACTGGCGCTACCGGGCCGCCGATCCGCAGGACTTCCGCCGCTTCACCGACCAGGTGCACCGCGCAGGCGGCCTGGTCACCGCGGCGCACCCGTTCGCGAACTGCTTCGGCTGCACCTACGAGTTCGCGTACGAGATCGCCGACCTCGTCGAGGTGTGGAACGGGCCGTGGACCCAGGACGACGAGGCGAGCGTCATCCACTGGGACGGCCTGCTGCGCGGCGGCCGGTTCATCCCGGCCATCGGCGACTCCGACGCGCACAACCCGGACCAGCGCGTCGCGCTGCCGCACACCGTGGTGCTCGCGGACCGGTTGCGCCGCAAGGAACTCCTGGAGGGCCTGAAGGCCGGACGGTCGTGGCTGGCGGAGTCGTCGGCGGTCCAGCTGGACTTCACGGTGTCCGGCGGCGGCCGCACGGCGGGGATCGGCGAGCGGCTCCCGGCGGGCACCGGGACGCCGGTGACGGTGCGCGCGGCGGTCGGCGGCGTCCCGGGGACGACGGTGACGTTCCTCGACCAGCTGGGGCCGGAGCACACGGAGACGATCGGCGACTCGGGAGCGGCCACGGTGACGTGGACGACGTACCCGCGTTATTCGCGGTGGGTGCGCGTCGAGGTCCGTCGCCCGTCCGGAGGCCCGAACACCACCCAGCCGAACGCGATGGTGGCGATGTCCAACCCGATCTTCCTCGGCGCCGCCCATTGAACCTCCGCCCGGCGCCCCGCGTCCTGCCTTTGGCAGACTGAGGCGAACGGGTGAAGGCGAGGCAGAGTGCGCGGGTGTGGCCTGAAGGTGGCCCTCTTCCTGGGGGCGGTCGTGGTACTGACCGCGGGGGTCGTCGTGGCGGTGGTGCTGACGCGCAGCCCGGTGCGGACGCCGGGCTGCACGGTGGCCGTGGCCGGGCAGAACGGGTACACGTTCACGCCGGAGCAGATGGACAACGCCGCCCGGATCGCGGCCGTCGGGACCAAGCTGGGACTGCCGCCGCACGCGGTCACGGTCGCGCTGGCCACGGCGTTGCAGGAGTCCAAGCTGCAGAACCTCGAGGGCGGTGACCGCGACTCGGTCGGGCTGTTCCAGCAACGGCCCAGCCAGGGCTGGGGCACGGTCACGCAGCTGCGCGACCCGGTCTACGCCGCGACGGCGTTCTACGAGAAGCTCGAGAAGCTGCCCGGCTGGGAGACGCTGCCGGTCACCGAGGCGGCCCAGGAGATCCAGCGCTCGGGCGTCCCGGACGCGTACGCGCAGTGGGAGCCGCAGTCCCGCGCGATGGCGGCGGCGTTCACCGGCCAGTTCCCGGCCACGCTGACCTGCCGCAACCTGACGTTGGCGCCGCCCGGCGACCTGGCGGCCGCCGCCACCGAAGAGCTGGGCACGGCCAAGCTGAGCGGAGCCCACCCGGCGGCGCAGGGGTGGACGTACGCGAGCTGGCTGGTCGGCCGCGCGGAGGCGCTGGGCGTCGACAAGGTGAGCTTCGCCGGCCAGACCTGGACGGCGGAGTCCGGCGCCTGGGCCCCGGACTCCGCCGCCGGCCCGGACCTGTCCCTGCACCAGGCCCCACCACCCCAGCCAAGCCCGTGATCGGAGGGGCATCACGCGTGTCCGGAGGGGCATCACGCGTGATTGGGGAGGCATCACGGTGATGCCCGCCCAGACACGGCTGATGCCCGCTCAATCACACGTGATGCCCGGCTGATCACGGGTGATGCCCCTCCGAACACGCCTTCCGGTCAGGGGACCAGGATCGCTCGGCCGCGGATGCGTCCGGCGTCGAGGTCGTCCAGGGCCTCCTGGAAGTCGTCCAGCGAGTAGCGGGCCGTGTGGAGCTTCACGCGGCCCTGTGCGGCCAGCACCATCAGCTCGCACAGGTCGTTGTACGACCCCACCAGGTTGCCGATCAGGTTGATCTCCGTCGAGATGACGTCGATCGTCGGGACGTCGATGTTCTCGCCGTAGCCGACGACGTGGTAGTCGCCCGCCCGCCGCAGCATCGCGATCCCGTCGCGCGTCGCGCCGCCCTCGCCGACGAAGTCGATCACCGTCTCGGCGCCGTTCCCGCCGGTCAGGTCGAGCACCCGCGAGACCTGGGAGCCGTCGCCGACCACGCCGTGGTCCGCGCCGATCGACACCGCCAGCTTCACCGCCTCCGGGTTGCGGTCCACGACGATCAGCTCGGCCGCCGAGATCGCCTTGAGCACCTGGATGCCGATGTGCCCGAGCCCGCCCGCGCCGATGACGACGCACTTGTCGCCCGGACGCAGGCGCCGCGCCGCCTTCGCCGCCGCGTGGTACGCCGTCAGCCCGGCGTCCGCCAGCGCCGCGACGTCCGCCGGCTCCAGCGAGTCGTCGATCTTCACGACACTGCGCGCGGACGTCTTGAGGTACTCGGCGTAGCCGCCCGCGGTGTCGATGCCGGGGAACTGCGACTGCGTGCAGTGGACGTCGTCGCCGAAGCGGCACGCCCGGCACAGCCCGCACGTGATCAGCGGGTGGACGATCACCTTGTCGCTCTCGGCGACGTTCGTGACCGCACTGCCGACCGCGTGTACCCAGCCCGCGTTCTCGTGCCCGATCGTGTAGGGCAGCGTGACGCCGGACTTCTCCTTCCACTGCCCTTCCAGGATGTGCAGGTCGGTGCGGCACACGCCCGCGCCGCCGATCTTCACGATGACGTCGAACGGGCCGGTGACCGCCGGCTCCGGGACGTCGGTCATCCGCAACGGCTCGTCGTACCCGACGACCTGGACCGCCTTCATGCTGAAACCTCCACAGTGGACTCGGGGTAACGGGTGCGGAGCAGCCCGCGGCAGAAGTGCGAGTTGCCTTCGATCGAGATGCGGACCGACCGGGCGAACCGCAGCCGCAGCGGGATTTCCTCGCGGGGGAACGGGGTTCCGTCGTGATCGACGAGCACCGGGGAGGAAGGACCGGACGGAAGCCCGAGCGCTTCCCGCCGCCGCAGCAGTGCCGCGGCGGCGGGAACGTCCGGCAGGTCCGCGAGGGTGACGTCGTGCAGGTCGACGTGCTCGTCCGCGCGCAGCAGCACCGTCAGCGCGCGTTCCATCGCCGCCTGGTGCGCCTTGCGCCGGAACGTCAGCCGCAGCTCCTCGAGGTCTTCCTCGGCCTCGTGGCCGAACGTCCCGCGGTAGCCGGCGTCCGCGGCGAGCCCGCGGTTGATGAGATCGGAGTCGTGGTGGTCGTCGAGCTCCACCACGACCTCCGACGTCCACGGCAGCGCGGTCAGCACGTCCTTGGCGTCCGACGCCATGAGGTAGGCGAAGTTCGGCGCGCAGAACGACGT
Source organism: Amycolatopsis sp. NPDC005961 (assembly GCF_040629235.1). Taxonomy (NCBI): domain Bacteria; kingdom Bacillati; phylum Actinomycetota; class Actinomycetes; order Pseudonocardiales; family Pseudonocardiaceae; genus Amycolatopsis; species Amycolatopsis sp. NPDC005961. Next base: position 18,513 of record NZ_JBEXVF010000040.1, read on the forward strand.
CGGCAGTCGCAAGTGGACGGTCACCCGCCCGCCGTCGACGTCGAGCGACTTGACGAAGCCGAGGTCGGTGATGGGCTCGTCGAGCTCCGGGTCGAGAACCGCGTCCAGCGCGGTGTAGGCGTCCACGTCACGCCACCGACACGGCCTGGGTCTCGATCGGCGCGAGCTGCAGCTCCGCCGGCACCGGGATGTCGTACATCGCCGCCGCGTTGAGGCCGAGGATCTTCTTCTTCTGGTCGACCGTCAGCGGTGCGTACTCCGGCAGGTCTTCCGGGATCTGGAAGTCGACGAACCGCTCGATCAGCCACTTCGGCGTCCAGATCGCGTAGTCGCTGGAGAACTGGATGCGGTCTTCGTCGAGCCAGTACAGCAGCTCGCCGATGATCTGCGCGAAGTACTTCGGCCGGGTGTGGATGAACGGCATCGCGACGGCGAGGCCCGCGTGGACGTTCGGCTCCTGCGTCGCGATCCAGCAGAAGTCCTCCAGCCGCGGCAGTCCGCAGTGCTCGACGACGAAGTTGAGGTCGGTGAAGTCGGTGGCCACGTGGTCGACGTCGGCGACGTCGAAGGCGTCGCGGTCCAGCGGGCGGATCGTCGGTCCCTTGTGGACGTGGATGTTCTTGATGCCCAGCTCCTGGCAGGCCTCGAAGTACTTGTACGTCCACTTGTCGTCGAGCTTGTACCCGCGCGAGTCGCCCTGCCACTCGGCGGTGTAGAGCTTGACGCCCTTGAGGCCGAAGCGCTCGGCGTCGCGCTTGAGCTGGTCCAGCCCGGCCTGTTCGAGCCGCGGGTCGAAATTGTGGTTGTACGTGAGCTTGTCGGGGTGCTTCTGCTGGAGGGCGAAGGCTTCCTCGGTCTGCCCGAAGCCGTTGTTGTAGAACGCGCCGAGGTGGGCGGGCTGGAAGATCGCGTGGTCGACGTACCCGTCGTCGAACAGGTCCTTCATCAGCCGCTCGCCGCCCTGGTAGAGGTAGTCCTCGTACGGCCAGACCTCGGACTCGGGGCTGAGGTTGCGGTGGTAGTCGTAGAAGCAGTCGATGAACTGCTTGCCGTGGATGTTGCGCTGGTTCTCCGGCCGTGCGTCCCAGAGCGCCACGTGGGCATCCACGATGAAGTACGTCTCGCCGTCCTTGCTGTACATCCGGGTCCTCCACGTCGTCGTGTGTTGCTGGGACGGTAGGGACGTCGGCGCTGGTCAGGGACCCTTCGCGTGTCTCGATATGAGACAGCGCGCACTCCCGGCGTCCGATCGGTGGACGTACGGTGGAGGAGTCCGACGCAGAGCCGCGTCCCCGGGAGGCCGAGGTGGAGAACCCGCAGGTGCAGGTCACGCGCTCGTTCGACGCGCGCGGGGCGGCCGCCATCGCGCCCCGGCTGCGGGCGTCGTGGCAGCGCAGCGAGCGGTACGGCGTGCCCGAGGACGAGGTCGTGCCGGTCTTCTCGGGCGCGGTCGACACCGGGTCACTGCTCTACGAATGCGGCACCGAGGTGCTGCGCGGCCTGCAGACGACGCTGGCCAACGAGCCGATCAGCCTGATGATCACCGACAGCGAAGGCCTGGTGCTGAGCCGGCTGTGCACGGACGCGTCCATCAACCGCTCGCTCGACCGCGTGCACCTGGCGCCGGGGTTCTACTTCGCGGAGAGCAACGCGGGCACCAACGGGCTCGGCCTGGCGCTCGCCGACCGGGCGCCGTCGCTGGTCCGGGCGAGCGAGCACTACTGCACCGACCTGCGGGGATACACCTGCGCGGCGGTCCCGGTGCTCGACCCGCTGACCGGCGCGCTCGCCGGCAGCGTCAACCTCACGACCTGGTCGGAGCAGTCGTCGGGGCTGCTGCTGGCGCTGGCGCAGGCCGCCGCCGGGAACACCGCGGCGCTGATGCTGGCGCGCGCGTCCGGGCGCATCGCCCGGCCGACCCCGCGGGGCGAGGTCTTCCGGGTCTACGCCGACCGCGTCGACCCGGGTGACGTGCCGCGGCTTTCGCCCGCCTGGACCACCGCGGTCGCCGAGGCGCACACGGCGTTCGGAGCTGGTCGTGTCGTCGCGGTCGTCGGCGAGCCGGGCGCGGGCAAGACGGCGCTGGCGGCACTGGCGCGGCGGGAGCTGCGGCCCCGCGAGCGCCTCCTCAACGCGCGCCCGCCGGCCCCCGACGACGTCGACACGTGGCTGACGCTGTGGACGCCCGAGCTGGCCAAGGACGGCACGTGCGTGATCGTGTCGGGCGTGGAGGCGCTGCCCGCGTGGGCGGCGGAGGAGCTGGCGCGGCGGTTCGCCGAGGTCCGGGGCGGCGGACCGGCACCGTTCGTGCTCACCTCGGTGGACGCCGGCTCGGTGCCGGCGGCGCTGCGGCCGCTGGTCGACCTGGTCGTCGAGCTGCCGGGGCTGCGGTTCCGGCCGGACGACGTCCTCCCGCTGGCCCACCACTTCGCCCGGCGGGACCGCGGCCGGGACGTCACGTTCACTTCGGCGGCGTCACGGGCGTTGACCGCCTTCGACTGGCCGGAGAACGCGAAGCAGCTACGGCGGGTCGTGCGCGAAGCGGCTTCGCGGTCCGACGTGATCGACACGGCGCATCTGCCCGCCGAGGTGTTCAGCGGAGTGGGCCATCGGTTGAGCCGGTTGCAGGCGATGGAACGGGACGAGATCGTCCGGTGCCTGTCCGAGCCGGGGGCGACGGTGGTGCACGCGGCGGAGAAGCTCGGGATGGGCCGGGCGACGCTCTACCGGAAGATGGCGCAGTACGGGCTGAACGCGCGGCAGCTGAAGTCGTAGCCGGGCGGGTCAGCGCGTGGCCTGGGCCCAGCGCACCGCCGGGCCCATCGCCCAGCCCGCCGCCAGGAAGACCGCGCCCAGCAGCAGCCACCCCGGCAGGCCCCAGCCGATCACGACGGTGCTGAGCAGCACCGGCCCGATCGCGCGCGCCACCGACACCCCCGTGCCGAAGAACCCCTGGTACTGCCCCTGCCGGTCGGCCGGCGCCAGCGCGAAGCCGATTTCCCAGCTGCCGGCCGACTGCAGCATCTCGCCGAACACCTGCACCACCGCGCCCACCACCAGCACCGCGAACGCGATCCACGGCGAAGTCCCGGACGCCGACAGCGCGAACGCCACGCAGGACGCGAGGAGCAGCACCCCGGACCGGCGCACCATCCGCGCCGCCGAGCCGATGCTCGCCAGGCGGCCCGCGACCCGGACCTGGAGCAGCACCACGACGACCGTGTTGAGCACGAACAGCGCGGACACCGTCCAGCCCGGCGCGGCGGTCCGCTCGACGATCCACAGCGGGATCGCGACGCTCAGCAGCGGCATCCGCAGCAGCAGGATCGCGTTGAGCAGCGTCACCAGCGCGTAGGGCCGGTCGCGCAGCACCGCCAGCTTCGGCTCCCCGGCGCGCGGGGCCGACGGGGTCACGGCGGGCAGCGCGAGCATGAGCCCGGCGGTGACCACGAAGGTCGCGGCGTCGAGGACGAAGACCGTCAGGTACGCCGGCGCGGTGTCGGCCGAGAGCGCGAGGCCGCCCAGGCCGGCGCCGACGGCGAGCCCCGCGTTGCCCGCCGACTGCAGCTGGGCCCGGATGCGCGTCCGCCGCTCCGGGTCGGCGAGCGCGGCCAGCAGCGCCTGGCGGACGGCGGCCAGGCCGGTCTGGCAGCTGCCGTAGAGGCACGCGGCGAGGACGAACAGCAGCGGCGTGCGGACCAGCAGGAACGTCAGGATGGACGCGCTCGTCGCCAGCGCGAGCAGCACCGCGGAGCCGCGTGCGCCGTGCCGGTCGGCGAGGTGGCCGAGCGGCACGCCCGCGACCGAGCCGACCGCCCAGCCGAGCGTGAGGCCCAGCCCGACCTGCGCCGGCGTCAGCCCGACGATCCGCGTGAAGAACAGCACCGAGCAGGTCAGGAACGCGCCGTCGCCGAGCGACCCGGCCAGCTGGGCGGCAGCCAGCAGCCGGCCGGGGCGGGCGGGAGCGGGGCGGTCCAAGGTCACGGTCATGGGGTAACGGTAGATCGCTACTTGGCCCGATCCCAGATCCAATTCTCTCGAAACGGATTGGGCCAATGTAGGCTCGCCGGATGGATTTCCACGTCAGCCTGGCCGGGCGTGGCGACCTGTCGGTCCGGATCTACCGGCAGCTGCGCGACGCCGTGCTGGACGGCAGGCTGCGGGCGGGGGAGCGGCTGCCGCCGACCCGTGAGCTGGCGCGGCGCCTGGCGGTCTCGCGCAACACGGTCGCGGTCGCCTACGACCGGCTGGCCGCCGACGGGTTCCTCACCGGCCGGGTCGGTGCCGGGACGTACGTCAGCGGTTCCCTGCCGGAGCCGAAGCCGCGTAAGGCTCCTGCGGCGCACGGGCCACGGCCGAAGGTGATCTGGCGGTCGTTGCCGGCCCCGGTCGCCGCGGTGGCGGAGGCGCCGGCGTACGACTTCCGCGTCGGCATCCCCGACGCGGCGCTGTTCCCGCTCGAAACCTGGCGGCGCTTCCTCGCCCGCGAACTCCGTGACAGCGTCTCGCACTACGCGGATCCGGCCGGGCACGCCGGCCTGCGCGCGGCGATCGCCCGGCACGTCGGCGTGTCCCGCTCGGTGCGCGCCGACGCGGACGACGTGCTCGTCACGCAAGGGGCGCAGCAGGCCCTCGACCTGCTCTGCCGGGTGCTGATTTCGCCGGGTGACCGGGTGGCCGTCGAAGAACCCGGCTACCGGCAGGCGAAGCTGCTGTTCGCGTCCCACGGCGCCGAAGTCGTCGGCGTGCCCGTGGACGGCGAAGGTCTCGATGTGGCCGCGCTGCCGTCGCGGACGAAGCTGGTGTACGTCACGCCGTCACACCAGTTCCCGCTCGGGACGCCGATGTCCCTGGCCCGCCGCACGGCGCTGCTGGCGTGGGCCGCGCGCGCGGACGCGGTCGTCGTCGAGGACGACTACGACAGCGAGTTCCGGTTCTCCGACCGGCCCCTGGAGCCGTTGCAGAGCCTGGACCGCGGCGGGCGCGTGGCGTATGTCGGGTCGTTCTCGAAGACGCTTCTTCCCATGCTGCGCCTGGGTTTCCTCATCGCCCCGCCGTCGCTGCAGAACGCGTTGCGGCACGCGCGCCAGCTGTCGGACTGGCACGGCGACGTCCCGGCCCAGGCGGCGCTGGCCCGGTTCGTCGACGAAGGGCTGCTGGCCCGCCACATCCGCCGCGCGACGAAGGTGTACGCGGAGCGCCACGAGCGTCTGGTGTCCACTGTGGACCGGCAGTTCGCGGGACGTCTCCGGGTGGTTCCGTCGGCGGCCGGGTTGCACCTGTGCGCCCTCGCCGACGTCGACCTGGAGCCGATCGCCGCGCGGGCGGCGGCCGCGGGAGTGGCGGTCCAGACGCTTTCCGACCTGTGCGGCGGGTCTCCGGCGCCGGGGCTGGTGCTGGGCTACGGCTCGATCCCGGTGGAGAGGATCGACGACGGACTCGCTGTGCTGGACCGGGCTTGGGGCTCGTGACCGGCGCGTCTCCACAATTTGACGATGCGGTTCAGCGCGCCCAGGATGCCGCCGACGAGGATGACCTTGAACAGCAGGAGCAACCAGTCGAGTGCGGCGCCGGGGTCCGGGATCGGGTCCTTCCACTCGAACGTGTCCTGCGCGTTGACCACCGGAATGATCTTCGCCGCCTCTCTCAAGAACCTCAGCTGGACATCACGCGTCTGCAAGCCGCGTTGCGGCGGGTCCAGCGAGATCGCGTTCGTACTCCCGGAGAACAGGCAGGCAATTTCGAGAGGAACACCACGAGGTAGGCGATCGAGGACAAGCCGATCACCACGGCGAGGGCGGTGTCCCGGATCCTCTTCCCGGGGTCCAGCCGGTGGGTCAGCGCGATAAAGGTCAACGTCATCACGATCCCGTAAGCGCCGAACACCAGCAACTCGCTGACGTCATGGTGCTGGGCGAGGGCGATCGGCTCGCTCTGCACGAGAAAGGCCACCAGCGCGGCCGGGGCCGCGACGATGAAGAGCCCGCCGACGAGAATCCGCATGACGGAAGCCGTCCGGCGCTCGCGTGGCCGGGGCTGTTCGGAGCGCGCCTCACGCTCGAGTTCGTCGTCCATGTCCGGTAGTCGGCTCCGGAGCCGCCACCGCTACCGTCGCGAGGGTCTCCACGTGGTGATCCGTGCGGCGGCGCGCGGCGATCAGCAGTCCGCCCGCCGATGTCGCCACCGCCGTACCCAGGACCAGGAGCCAGCCGTGGCGGAAGTCCGTCAGGTCCGGCGTTCCCGCGAAGATCGCCACCAGGACCGCCGTTCCCAGGACCGTTCCGATCTGCCGCATCGTGTTGACCATCGACGACCCCGCGCCCCACCGGGGCGGTGGCAGGACCGTGCCCACCACGCCCGACAGGCTGGGCAGGATCAGCCCGACGCCGATGCCCGTCAGGAGCTGACCCGGCAGCATCGACGCCGCGTAGTCGGGCGTCGAACCCATGCGCAGCAACCAGAGCAGCACGCCCGCCCCGAACGAGACGCCGCCGAGGGCGACCACCGGGCCCGGGCCGAAGCGGTGCACGAACCGGCCGCCGAGGATCGACACCGGCACCACCATCAGCGGGCCCGGGGCCAGGGACAGGCCGGCCACCAGGATCGAGTCGTGCCAGATCGACGTCAGGAACAGCACGTTGCCGAACAGCATCGCGGCGAACCCGGCCGCGAACACCCCGGTCGTGAGGCACGCCAGCCACAGCGTGGGGACGCGCAGCGCCGGCAGGTCCAGCACCGGTACGGCGTGGCGCGCCGAGCGCAGCGGCACCCAGGCCAGCGCGACGGCGGCGACCGCGAACGCGAGCAGCACCGGCCCCGAGGTCCAGCCGTGGTCGGGTGCTTCGACCAGCGCGTAGGCCAGCGCCCCGACGCCGACCAGGAGGCCGGCCGCGCCGAGCAGGTCCGGGACGCCGGTGGTGGTGTCCCGCGACTCGCGCAGCACCCGGGGCCCGGCCAGCAGCGTCAGCGCGCAGATCGGCAGGTTCACCAGGAACACCCAGCGCCAGGACGCCTCGACGAGCAGACCGCCGACGGGCGGCCCGAGCGCGGCCGCCGCCGCGCCCACGGAAGCCCAGACGCCGACCGCCATCGGCCGCCGGTGCGCGGGGAACGCCGTCAGCAGCAGGGCGAGCGACGTCGGCATGACGAGCGCGGCGCCGATCGCCTGCACCGCGCGGAAGGCGACGAGAACGGGGATCGACGGCGCGACGGCACAGGCGGCCGAAGCGAGGGTGAACACGGCGACGCCGAGGAGGAACAGGCGCTTGCGGCCGTACCGGTCGGCCAGCCGCCCGGCCGGGGCGAGGAAGGCGGCGAACAGGACCGTGTAGCCGGTGAGGACCCACGACAGCGTGGCGAGGTCGTCGCCGGGGAAGGCGGCCCGGATGCCGGGGAACGCGATCGTGACGATGAACGTGTCGAGGCTCGCGAGGAACGCCGCGGTCGACACGACCAGCAGCACGAGGCCGGGCTTCGGCGCGGTTTCGGTCATGACCCTCCTAGGTTTGAAAATGCAACCTAGTCGGACGAGGTGGGTTTCAACAAGAGACTGACCAGTTCAGGGCGACTCAGATCACGCTGCCGCGGCCTGCTCTTCGGCACGGGCCTTCACCGCGGCGAGCGTGTGCTCGATCGACCGGACGTTGTACCCCGGCCGGTCCGCCCGCCCGGTCACCCGCGGCCCCATGAACTTGCGCACCACCCAGGCGCCGCTGCGGTACCAGTTTTCGGTCACCCGGCACCCCGTCGGTGTCGGCGCCAGCACGTACTCCCACCGCGAGACGCGCGAGCCCAGCGGCGTCCGCACGTCGAACGCGAACCGGCGCTCCTCCTCGTAGGCCACCACCTTCACCCGCGTCCACCACTGCAGCTCGCCGTTGCGGTTGCGGCCGCGGAAGCGCGCGCCGAGGCCGGGGGCGTCGAGCCAGCGGCCGCCGATGTTCTCCGGGCTCAGCTCCCCCATGCGGGGCAGGTCGGTGACCCACGACCACACCGTGCCCGGGGCGGCCGGGACGTCGATGCTGCGCGAAATCGTCGGTTCCACGTCTCCGACGGTGACAGTGCCGCCCCGGGCCGGGCAAGGTTCGCGGGTGTTGTCCGCAGCCCAGGAGAGCCGGGTGAAAAACTCCGTCGCCGAACCACGTTGCAAACGCGGTGGTTCTGGGTACCTCGCGCGCGGAGGAGTCCCTAGACGGAGGGTGCGGTGGTCAGCGTGATCCCGATCGAGGTCGTGGGGATGGCCGTTCCGGTGCCCGGCGAGGCGCCTCTGATGCTGCTCCGGGAGCCGGACGGCGCCCGCCGCTGGCTGGCCATCATGATCGGCTACGGCGAGGCCGAGGCCCTCGTGCGGGCCCGCGAGCAGATCGCGCAGCCGCGGCCGGGCACGATCGAGCTGCTCGGTGACGTGCTCGCGGCGTTCGGCCAGGGCGTCGCCGCCGTCGAGCTGACCGAGGTGCGGGACGGCATCTTCTACGCCGACCTCGTGCTCGTCTCCGGCACCCGCGTCTCGGCCCGCCCCAGCGACGCCGTCGCGCTCGGCCTGCGCCAGGGTGCCCCGATCCGCGTCGCCGAAGAGGTGCTCGACGTCGCGTCGGTGCAGCTGGAGGTCGAGCAGGAAGCCGAAGGGCCCGCCGCCGACGTGCTGGACACCGAGGCCGAGGTCGCCCGCTTCCGCGCCGAGCTCGACGGCTTGCGGCCGGAAGACTTCGGCGACCTGTAAATCGTCCCGCGGCGATGAACCGCGGCCCGCCCGCCGGTACATTCCCCGACGGGAGGGGCGACGATGCAGGACTTCGCGGACCGCACCGAGCCGCACCGGCGTGAGCTGCTGGTGCACTGCTACCGCATGCTCGGCTCGGTGCACGAGGCCGAGGACCTGGTGCAGGACACGCTCGTCCGCGCCTGGAAGGCGTGGGACGGCTACGACCCGGCCCGCGCGTCGGTGCGCACCTGGCTCTACCGGATCGCGACGAACGCCTGCCTCACGGCGCTGGAGGGCCGCGCGCGGCGGCCGCTGCCCTCGGGCCTCGGCCGCCCGAGCGAAGACGCGGACGCGCCGCTGACGCCGTCGTTCGAGATCCCGTGGCTGCAGCCGTTCCCGGACGCCCGCCTGGACGATCCCGGCCTGCGCCTGGCGCGCCGGGGCACGCTCCGGCTGGCGCTGCTCGCGGCGATGCAGACGCTGCCGCCCAAGCAGCGCGCGGTGCTGATCCTGCGTGACGTCCTGGAGTTCAGCGCCGCCGAGGTGGCCGGCTTCCTGGAGACGACGCCCGCCGCGGTCAACAGCGCGCTCCAGCGCGCCCGCGCGGGTCTCGGCGACGTCTCCGCGGACGCGGTCCCGGAGCCGGACGACTCGGCGGTCGAGGCGGTCCTCGACCGCTACGTCCGGGCGTTCGAATCCGCCGACGTCGCGGGCCTGGTCGGGCTGCTGACCGACGACGTCGTGATGGAGATGCCGCCGGTGCCGCTGTGGTTCCTCGGCCGCGACGGCTACGGCCGGTTCCTGGAGCGGCTGTTCGCGATGCGCGGCCCGGACTGGCGGATGACGCGCACCACCGCCAACGGCCAGCCCGCGCTGGTCGCCTACTGCCGCGACGACGCCGGGGTGTACCGGCTGCACACCCTGCAGGTGTTCACCGTCGACCGGGGGAGCGTCGCGCACAACGTCGTGTTCGCCGATCCCGCCGTGCTGGCCCTGTTCGACCTCCCCGCGGCTCAGCCGGCGGCGCGGGCCTCCGACGGACGACCATAGGCGCCACCGTCGCTGCTGCGCTGCAGCAGGCCTTCGTCGATCAGGTACCGGCGCAGCGTCGCGTGGTCGTCGTGGACCATCGTCAGCTTCTCGCGGACGTCCTGCTCGGTGTAGAGCCGGCCCGGCTCGAACCGCTCGGCGAGGTGGGCGAGCAGCAGCTGCCGCCGCTTGCCGGAGTGCGGGATGGTGATGAGCCTGCCGCGGCGGAACAGCCCGTCGAGCGGGTCGGCCGGGGCCTTGGCGAGCGCCTCGCGGAACACCTCGGGCACGGCCCGGTAGGTGTCTCCCTCCACCGTGACCAGCCCCGCGTCGACCAGCCGCTTCACGAGTTTGGCGCCGTCGGCCGGGAGCCCCGCGCAGATCCGGGCGAACAGCTGGAGACGGGCGGGGTCGGCGAGGGCGGAGACCAGCGCTTCCGGTGAGGCCATGGCGGGAAAGCCTACTCGAACTCCGGGTGCCCGTCCCGGAAATTCGACAGGGTCAACTGATAAGTCTAGGCTGTCGATATGGGCTCGAAGACGGTTCCCGCTCCGGCGGTCGCGGCCGCGCAGACTTTGCGCGTGCTCGTCGGCCGGCTGCGGCGGAAGATGATGGACGCGACGGCGGTCGGTGACCTGACGTCCGCGCAGGCCTCGGCGCTCGCCCGGCTCGTGCTCAACGAGCCGGCGACGGCGAGCGTGCTGGCCGGCGCGGAGAAGGTGCGCCCGCAGTCGATGGCGGCGACCGTGGCCGCGCTGGAGAAGCTCGGCTTGGTCCGCCGTGAGGACGACCCGGACGACGGCCGCCGTCAGCTGCTCTTCCTCACGACCGAAGGGCGCGCGTACGCGCAGGGTGCCCGGGCCTCCCGGCACGAATGGCTGGCCCGGACCCTCGCCGAGGGGCTCACCGAGGACGAACTGGCCGTGGTCAACGAGGCACTGGCCCTGCTCGGCCGCGTCGTCGAGGCATGACGACCCGGGAGCGGATGCGCGACGGCTTCGACCGGAAGCTGCTCGCCCCGCTGATCTCCGGTGCGGTGCTCAACCCGGTCAACTCGACGATCATCGCGGTCGCGCTGGTGCCGATCGGCGTCGCGTTCGGGCAGCCGGCGTCGGCGACCGCGTGGCTGATCTCCGCGCTCTACCTGGCCACCGCGGTCGGGCAACCGGTGGCCGGACGCCTGATCGACCGCTACGGCCCGCGGCGCGTGTTCCTCCCGTCGACGGCGCTCGTCGGGCTGGCGGGGGTGATCGGCACGCTCGCGCCGAACCTCGCGGTGCTGGTCGTCGCGCGGGTCGTCCTCGGCTTCGGCACGTGCGCCGGCTACCCGGCGGCGATGCGGCTCATCCGCGACGAGAGCGACCGGACGGGTCGCGACAGTCCCGCGTCCGTGCTCACGGTGCTGGCGATCTCCACCCAGACGATCTCCGTGGTCGGCCCGGCGCTGGGCGGCCTGCTCATCGGCGTCGGCGGCTGGCGCACGACCTTCGCCCTCAACATCCCGATCGCGCTGGCCGCCTTCGTCCTCGGCGCCCGCCGGTTCCCCAAGACGGCGAGGCCCGCGCCGGCGGGCTCGTTCGACCTCGACCTCCCCGGCATGGCGCTGTTCGCCGGCACGCTCGTCTCGCTGCTGCTGTTCCTGATGCACCCGGGCGCGGGGGACTGGTACCTGCTCGCGATCGCCGTCGCGGGGGCCGCCGGTTTCGCCGGGCGCGAGCTGACCCACGCCCACCCGTTCATCGACCTGCGGCTGCTCGGCCGCAACGGCCCGCTGCTGCGCACCTACGGCCGCGCGCTGCTGGCCTACGTCATCGCGTACAGCTTCCTCTACGGCTACACGCAATGGCTCGAGCACGGCCGCGGGCTGTCGGCGACCGAAGCCGGCCTCGCCACCCTGCCGCTGTTCGCGACCGGGATCCTCGTGTCGCTGCTCACCGGGCGGCGCGAAGCGGTCCGCGGCAAGCTGGCCGTCGCCGCGCTCGGGCAGCTCGCCGGGTGCGCGCTGCTGCTGACGCTCGACTCCTCCGCCGCGGTATGGCTGCTCGTCGTCGTCGCGCTCGTGGCCGGGGTGCCGCAGGGGCTGAACAGCCTCGCGCTGCAGAACTCCGTGTACCGCCAGGCGAATCCCGACGACATCGGCGCGTCGGCCGGGCTGCTGCGCACCTTCGGCTACCTCGGCGCGATCGTCTCCTCCGCGCTGCAGGGCGCCCTCTTCGGAACCGCCGCCGACACCGGCGGGCTGCACGACCTCGCGCTGCTGCTCCTCGGCATCGGCGTGGTCTTCCTGGCCGTCACCGTGTTCGACCGTTCCCTGTCCCGAAGCACCACCACCCGACCCGAGAAAGCCGAGAACGATGCCTGAGCAGAACCCCGCGCTCGACCCGAACCGCACCGCGCTGCTGGTGATGGACTACCAGGAAGGGATCGTCGCCCAGCTGCCCGACGCCGGCGTGCTGCTCGACCGCGTGACCGCCGTGATCGACGACGTCCGCGGGCGCGGTGCCCACGTCGGCTGGGTGCGCGTCGGCTTCGACGACGCCGAGTTCGACGCGATCCCCGAGACGAGCATGTTCGCCCCGTACGCGGCCGCCCCCGAACACCGGGCGGTGATGCGCGCCGACGGGCCCGCGACGCGGATCCACGCCGCGTTCGCGCCGCGGCCCGAGGACGTCCAAGTGCGCAAGATCCGCGTCGGCGCCTTCTCCACCACGGACCTCGAACAGCAGCTGGAAAAGCGCGGGATCACCACCCTGGTCCTCGCCGGCATCAGCACCAGCGGGGTCGTGCTGAGCACCGTCCGCGAGGCGATGGACCGCGACTACCGGATCGTCGTCCTGCGCGACGGCTGTGCCGACCGCGAGCGGGAGACGCACGACTTCCTGACCGGCACGCTGTTCCCCCGCACCGCCACCGTCGTGGACGTGGCCGAGCTGGGCGGCCTCTGGGACGTCCAGTAGGTTGCGTTCGTGCCCCGTCCGCCCGAGACCGTGCCCGGCGAGGTGCTGCGCGCCTCGATCGTGGACCGGCTGTTCGCCCGCGCGGACGATGTTCGGCCGCTGTTCACCCACCAGGACCACACCCACGACGCCGAGCACACGCTGACGTGGGCGGAGTTCGCCGCCCGCGTTCGCGTGGTCGCGGGCGGGCTGCGCCAGGTCGCGGAGCCGGGGGAGCGGGTCGCCGTCCTCGCCGGGCAGGAGCTCGCCTACCCGCTCGCGTTCTTCGGTGCCTTGGCGGCGGGCATGATCGCCGTTCCGCTGATGCCGCCGGGGAACCGCGCGCAGGCCGAGCGGCTCGGCGGGGTCCTGGCCGACTCCGGCGCACGCGTGTGGCTGACGTCGTCGGCCGCGGCGGCGCGCGTCCGCGAGTTCGGGGCGCCCGGCGACCTGCTGGTGGCCGACGAGCTGACCGGGCCGGGCGCCGACCCGGTGCCGGTCGAGCCGGAAAGCCCGGCGTACCTGCAGTACACGTCGGGCTCGACGCGCGAGCCGGCCGGTGCGGTGATCCCGCACCGGGCCATCGTCGCCGCGTGCTGGCAGGGCAGCCGGGCCTACGCCGTCGACGAGGGCACGACCTGCGCGGGCTGGATCCCGTTCTTCCACGACATGGGCCTGATCCAGCTGCTGTGCCTGCCGGTCTTCGCCGGCGGCCGGGCGGTGTTCATGGCCCCGGCCGAGTTCGTGCACCGCCCCCGGCGGTGGTTGCGGCAGATGGCCGACTACCCCGCGGTGTTCACCGCGGCGCCGAACTTCGCCTACGACCTCGCGGCCGACGCCGGCCCCGGGGACGACGACCTGGACCTCTCGGACGTCCGGGTCGCGCTCAACGGTGCCGAGCCCGTCCGCCCGCGCACGGTGGAGCGCTTTCTCGAGGTCTTCGGCCCGCACGGCTTCCGGCGCGGGGCGTACCGGCCGTCCTACGGGCTCGCCGAAGCCACCGTCTACGTCGCGAGCGCGGGCGAAGAAGGTCCGCGTGGCGCGAAGTTCGACCGGGAAGCCCTTGCCCAGGGCCGAGCGGTCGAAATCGTCGACGGACAAGAGCTCCTGTCGGTCGGCCGTCCGGTCGGGCAGCAGGTGCGGATCGTCCACGAGGGACACGAGCAGCCCGAAGGTTCGGTCGGCGAAATCTGGATCCACGGCGCGAACGTCGCGACCGGCTACTGGGGCCGGGGCGACGCGGCCGCGTTCGACGCCACGCTCGACGGCGTCGGCGGCTGGCTGCGCACCGGCGACCTCGGCGTGGTGCACCGCGGCGACCTCTACGTCACCGGCCGGCTCAAGGACCTCATCGTCGTCGACGGCCGCAACTTCCACCCGCAGGACATCGAGGCGGCGGCGGGCGAGGCCCACCCGGCGGTCCGCCGCGACCGCGTCGCCGCGTTCGGCGTCGCCGACGAGGACGGTGAGGGCGCGGTGGTGGTGGCGGAATGGGCGCGCGACGCTGACGCGGACCTCAAAGAGGTGACCCGCGCGGTGCTGCGCGCGGTGTCCCGCGAGCACGATCTCACGCTCCGTGCGGTACATCTGGTCCCTTCCGGCGGACTTCCGCGCACATCGAGTGGCAAGGTCGCCCGGTCGGCGGCCAAGGCACGTTATGGTGACGTCCGTGGGTGATCACCGCGCCGAGGTCACGAAGGTCGTCTCCGACACCTTCCGGCTCGACCCGGCCCTCGTCGAGCCCGACGCTCCGCTGGAGGAGCTCGGCATCGACTCGAAGGGCCGGATCAAGCTCCTGGCGGCGCTGGAGGTCTATTACGGGGTGACGATCGACCTGGACGAGCTCGAGCGCTTCACCGACGTGGGCTCGGTGGCCGAGGTGCTCGCGGAAGCTCTGGGAACTGCAGGATCTGAGGAGAGGCGCTGAAATGAGCGGCGGGGGGTACACCGCGACGACGGAAGCGTTGTCGACGGCGTCCAAGACCATCGGGGACCTGGCGGAGCACCTGCTGGACGACAACCCGGACCTGGAGACCCCGGCGGTCACCGCGGAGGGCTTCGGCAAGGCGCACAACGCCCACGCCGCGAAGTACACCGCCGGCGCGCAGGCGCTCTGGGCCGCGGTCTCCGGCTACAGCACCACGCTGAGCTCGTTCGGCACCAACCTCGGCACCGCCGGGTCGAGCTACAGCGCCAACGAGGACAACCAGTCGGGCGCCATCACCAACGCCGGGGGCTCGCTCTGATGGCCGACAAGAAGAAGTGGTCCGACGTCAAGGCGATCCTCGACGACCCGAGCGTCCCCGCCGGGCAGAAGAGCGCGCTGATCAGCAGCTGGCTGCGGGAGAACCCGCCACCGCCGCCGTTCCTGGCCGACCAGGAACCGGACGACATCAAGCAGAAGCGGCAGGAAGCCGAGAAGTACGCCGGCGCCTACAACGCCAACCCGCTCTTCGCCGGGCAGTCGGTGGACGAGGCCTACGACAAGGCCAAGTCGAGCGGTGACCAGAACTCGTACAACGAGGACCAGGAAAAGAAGGCCGTCGACGACGGCAAGACGAAGCTCAACGACACGAAGCCGCCCGCCGCCGGCGAGAACGGCGGCGAATCCACCGGCACGAAGACGTCGGACGAAATCTTCGACGCCGCCGCGCCCGCGCTGAAGCTGTTCGAGACCTTCGGGTCGCTGCTGGCGAAGATCCCCGACGACTGCCGCGGCAACACCCGCGCGCTCGACCTCGACAAGGACATCCGCGCGCCGTTCGACGAGCAGCGCGGGATCAGCTTCAAGAACTTCGTCGACGACGCCGCGCACTTCAAGACCGGCTCCGAGACGGTCGACCGGACGCTGGAGGACACCGGGTCCCAGCTCGGCAGCCTCTACAAGACGTGGAGCGGCGCCGGCGCGGACGCGGCGTCCGACACCTACAACGACAAGATCCAGCCGAAAGCGGCGAAGCTGTCCCAGACGCTCGGCGACTGCGGCGAAGCGACGCTGACCACCGCGACCACGGTGTTCCAGCTGTGCAAGGGCAAGGCCGACGCCGTCATCGGCATGTACACCGACCTGGTCGGCAAGGCCGACTACACGATGGCGCAGAAGGTCATCGCGGTCGCCAGCGGCGAGCACGGCAACGAGCAGGACCTGGCCCAGATCGCGGGCTGGATGGACCTCAACTTCGGCACCAACCTGGTCAAGACGCTCAACGACCAGGGCTGCTGCGACGGCGACGAGATCAAGAAGCACGGCCAGGACCTGGCCAAGCAGTGGATCCAGAACCAGTTCAACCCCGACATGTGGGATCGGCTCTACAAGGGCTTCGAGAAGACCTGCAAGGACACCAAGGACCTCGTCGACCAGGCGTACGACGCGCTCGACAAGGTCATGGGCAAGGTCAAGAACGAGTTCGAGGGCGTGTCCATGCCGGGCGGGTCCGGCTCGGGTGCTCCCGGCGGCGGTGCCGCGGGTGGTGCGGGCGGCGGTCCGGGTGGCTCGGGCAACGGCTCGGGTTCCGGGTCCGGCTCGGGTGGTTCGGGTTCGGGTGGTGCCGGTGCCGGTGGCGGTTCCGGCTCGGGCGGTGGGTCCGGCTCGGGCTCGGGTGGTTCGGGGGCCGGTGGAGGCGGCGGCCAGGTGCCGCCGATTCCCGAAGGCAGCTCCGGCTCCGGTGGCAGCGGCCTCGGCGGCGGTTCGGGTGCCGGGGGCTCGGGTACCGACCTGCCCAGCGGCGCGGGCGGCGGCAGTGGTTCGGGCAGCGGTTCCGGGGCCGGCGGCGGCGGTTCGGTGCCGCCGATCCCCGACGTCTCCGGCGGCGGGTCCGGCTCGGGGAGCGGTTCGGGTTCCGGCGCCGGCTCGGGTGCCGGGGGTGGGGGTTCGGTGCCGCCGATCCCGGATCTGGACACGTCCTCCGGCGGCGGAGGTTCCGGCCTCGGCTCGGGCGGTGGCTCGGGCGGTGGCTCGGGTTCCGGTTCGGGGTCGGGTTCCGGTTCCGGTTCCGACGACACAGCGCCGTCGTCGGCGCAGTCGCAGGCCGACGCCGCCAAGGAGCAGGCGGCCGCGGCCGCCGAAGCGGCCAAGCAGAAGGCCGCGGACGCGCTGAAGGAGTTCAGCGGCGAAGGCATCAAGACCGACTCCGGCGAAGGCGCCGGCGGTCTCGGAGGCAGCGGTTCCGGCAGCGGTTCCGGCAGTGGCGAAGGCCTCGGCGGTGAAGGTCTCGGCAGCGGGTCCGGCACGGGCGGCGGTTCGGGGTCGGGCTCCGGTTCGGGTGGCGGGTCCGGCTCGGGTTCGGGTGGTTCCGGCGCCGACGACGGCAAGGCCGCGGCCGAGCAGGCCGCCGAAGAGGCGAAGCAGAAGGCGGCCGACGCGCTGAAGGAGTTCAGCGGCGAAGGGATCAAGACGGATTCCGGCGAGGGGGCCGGACTCGGCGACCTGCCGGGCGCCGACAAGGACGGCGACGGCAAGCCGGACTCCCCGCTGGGCGTGGACAAGGACGGCGACGGTAAGCCGGACTCCCCGCTGGGTGTGGACAAGGACGGCGACGGCAAGCCGGACAACCCGCTGGGCGTGGACAAGGACGGGGACGGGAAGCCGGACTCCCCGCTGGGTGAGGACAAGGACGGCGACGGCAAGCCCGACGGTCTGCTCGGTGACGACAAGGACGGCGACGGGAAGCCCGACAAGGACGGCGACGACACCCCCGACACCCTGAAGGTCAAGCAGGGCGACAAGACCTTCGAGATGACCGAACCCGACCACGACGGGAAGATGGACATCAAGGTCGGCGAAGGGTCCGACGCCGCCAAGGACTTCAAGCTCGACTGGTCCAAGGACGCCGACGGTCCACAAGGGACCGGCGACGACACGTACTGCCCCGGCCCCGACGGCAAGATCCACATCGAGGACGGCGACCTCAAGATCACCGCCGAGCGGCCCGACGGCCCGGACGGCCCGACCGTCGTCACCGTCGACGACGGCAGCGGCACCCCGACCACCTACACCCTCGGCGAGGACGACAAGGCCTCCGGCGCCCTCGGCGACACCCCGGAAAAGAAGCTCGACGACCTGCCCACCCACCGCGGCACCCTCGAGGACCTGCCGGCGCACGACAGCGGCAGCGGCGGCGGGGACGGCCACGGGGGCGGCGGCCACGGCGGCGGTGCGCCGGCCGGCATCGGCGGCGGCTCGCACGGGGGCGCCGGCCTTTCGGCGGCCGGCCTCGGCTCGGTCGGCGAGGGAGCAACCGGCGGGCTCGGCGACACGCCGACGTCCGGCGGCGTCCACAGCGGCGTCGGCGCCACCCAGTCCCAGCCCGCGGCCGCGTTCGCCCCGGCCGGCGCGCCGACCGGCCCCGGCGGCCAGTCGGGGATGTCCGGGATGGGCGGCATGGGCGCGATGGGTGGTGCCCACGGCGGCGGCGGGGGAGGGGACACCGAGCGCCGGTCGTCCGCCTACCGGATCGACGGCGCGGTCTTCGACAACCTCGGTGAGCCCGGGCGCCGGATCATCGGCTCCCTCAACGACGACGAAGACCCGCCGTCCGCCCGGGCCTGGTAGGAGGACGCATGAGCGAGATCGACGCGATGAAGGCCGAGCTGGACGGTCTCGTCCGCGAACAGTCCGAGCGGCGGGCCCTGCGCGAGCAGCGGGGCGAGGAGATCAAGGCCCAGTCCCACGAGTACATGACCAAGCAGGTCCAGGCGGCCGAACGCTACGTGCAGCACGTCCGCGAGATGGCGCAGCGCAAGACGAAGTCCGGCTGGAGCACGGACCGGGGCACGACGGAACCGCCGTCGGCGTTCGCCACGGACGCCTTCGGTGACGAGCCGGGCTCGGCGTCGCCGTTCGCGTCGACGCCGGAGTCGCGGCCGTTCGCCCGTGACGAAGGTTCCCGGCGCGCCCGCCGTCCGCGCGCGGCGGAGGCCGACGACGACGGGTACGACAACAACCCCTGGTAACGACAGTCCACTGTGGACCTCAGTGCCAGAGGTCGACGGCGATCTCGCCCAGCCGCTCGGTGAACGTCCCGGCCGGGTTCGCCCGGTGCAGCACCGCGCGGAGCTCGGTCTCGAACTCCGAGCGGCGGTCGCCGAACAGGTGCGGAGCCGCGCTGGACAGCGAGAAGACACTCGCGACGACGTCGTCGGCCGTGCGCGTGACGACCCGGCCCGGGACTTCGAACCGCCGCGGCCCGCGGAACCCGGCGGCGCGGTAGATCTCCGGCTCGCCGGCGGCCGTGCCCCCGGGCAGGGAACCCTGGCCGGCGCGCCGCACCGGCCCGAGGAACGCCTGCACCAGCTCGGTGATTTCCGCACGCGGCACGGAGCCCTCGGCGCCTTCGTGCGTCGTCGCGTGCACGTGGGCGCAGACGCCGCCGGGCTCGAGCATTCCGCGCACCGCGGTGGCGACCCGCGCCCGCTCGAGCCAGTGGAACGACTGCGCGAACGTGACGAGCCGGAACCGGCCGAGCTCAGCGGGCAGTTCTTCCGCGCGCCGGTGCACCCAGCGGCAGTTCCCGATCCCGGCGAGGGCGGCGAGCCGGGCCGCTTCGCCGAGCATGTCCGCGTCGGCGTCCAGCCCGACCGCCTCCTCGAACGAGCTGGCCAGCAGCAGCGTCAGCGAGCCGGGGCCGCAGCCGACGTCGAGCAGGCGCCCCGACCCGTCCGGCGCCAGCTCGGCGGCGAAGGCCGTGGCG
The DNA here is from genome assembly GCF_040629235.1 of Amycolatopsis sp. NPDC005961. Lineage (NCBI taxonomy): Bacteria > Bacillati > Actinomycetota > Actinomycetes > Pseudonocardiales > Pseudonocardiaceae > Amycolatopsis > Amycolatopsis sp. NPDC005961. The sequence goes on from NZ_JBEXVF010000040.1 coordinate 37,868, forward strand.
AGCTCCGGGGGATAGGCGGCGCGGCCCCGCGCGTAGTACCCGGCACTGCCCGAATAAAGGGACGGATCCCACTTCCACGCGTCGGTCACGGCCCCAGCGTAGATACTCGGGTGTCATGGACTCCGCGAACTGGTGGCGCGACGCCGTCGTCTACGAGGTCTACGTCCGCAGCTTCGCCGACGCCGACGGGGACGGCACCGGGGACCTCGCGGGCCTGCGCTCGCGCCTGGGCTTCCTGGCCGACCTCGGCGTCGACGCCGTGTGGACGACGCCGTGGTACCGCTCGCCGATGGTCGACGGCGGCTACGACGTCGAGGACCACCGGACCCCCGACCCGCTGTTCGGCACGGACACCGACGTGCTCGACCTGGTCGCCGAGGCGCACCGGGTCGGGCTGCGGCTGCTGATCGACGTCGTGCCGAACCACACGTCCGACCGTCACCCGTGGTTCCGCGCCGCGCTGGCCGGAGGGCCCGAACGCGAGCGGTACCACTTCCGGCCGGGGCGCGGTGCGGACGGCGAGCTGCCGCCGACCGACTGGCGCAGCGTCTTCGGCGGGCCGGCGTGGACGCGGGCCGCCGACGGCGAGTGGTACCTGCACCTGTTCGCCCCGGAGCAGCCCGACCTCAACTGGGACGACGCCGATGTCCGGGCGGAGTTCGAGGACCTGCTGCGGTTCTGGTTCGCCCGCGGGGTCGACGGCGTCCGCATCGACGTCGCCCACGGCCTGCTCAAGGACCCGGCGTTCCCGGACCTCGCCGCGGACGGCGACGCGCACCCGCACTGGGACCTCGACGGAGTGCACGAGATCTACCGGTCGTGGCGCAAGATCGCGGGGGAGTTCGGGCCGGACCGGGTGTTCGTCGCGGAGGCGTGGGTCGACCGGCCGGACCGCCTCGCGCGGTACGTGCGCCCGGACGAGCTGCACACGGCGTTCAACTTCGACTTCCTGCGCTGCGACTGGGACGCGGCGGCGCTGCGCGAGGTGATCGACCGGACGCTCGCGGCGCTGGAGGCGGTCGGCGCGCCCGCGACGTGGGTGCTGTCCAACCACGACGTCGTCCGCCACGTGACGCGGTTCGCGCCCGGCGGTGACCTCGCCCGGGGCCGGCGCCGGGCCCGCGCGGCGCTGCTGCTGATGCTGGCCCTGCCCGGTGGGGCGTACCTGTACCAGGGCGAGGAGCTGGGGCTGGAGGAGGTCGAGGACCTGCCCGAGGAGGTGCTCGCCGACCCGACGTGGGAGCGCTCCGGCCACACCCGCCGCGGCCGCGACGGCTGCCGGGTACCGCTCCCGTGGTCGGGGTCGGCGCCGCCGTTCGGCTTCGCACCGGAGGGAACGAGCCCGTGGCTGCCCCAGCCGGCCGGCTGGCGCACGGCGACGGCCGAGGTCCAGGCGGCCGAGCCGGGCTCGATGCTCCGGCTGTATCGCGCGGCTCTCGCGGCCCGCCGGGCGCAGCCGGCGCTGGGCGACGGGACGCTGGCGTGGTTGCCGGCGTCTCCGGGGGTGCTGTCCTTCGCGCGCGAGCCGGGGTTCGGGTGCGTGGTGAACCTGTCGGCGGAGCCGTGCGACCTGCCGGAGGGCTCGCGGGTGCTGTTGTCGAGCGTCCCGCTGGAGGGTGGTCGGTTGCCGGTGGACGCGGCGGTGTGGCTCGTTCGGGACTGAGGGTTGTCCGGCTGGGTGAGAGCCATCGCGGTGTGGCTCGTCAGGAGTTGAACCGATGTCACCCGTACGGGTTGAGTGAAGCGGTGTGAAACCGGGAGCGGTGGGGTATCCGGTCGCGTTCGTTGCCGCTCATTCCGTGCCGGAGGTTCGTCCGATGCCCGTCCGCACCCCGCGCCCGCCCGCCACCGACGTCGTGGCCATGGCGCTGAAAGTCCTGGTGGCTCAAGGAATGACGGGCGCCGCCGCGCAGGCGGCCCTGATCTCGATGGCGCAGGAGCGCGGCCTGGCCGTGCGCAACTGCGCCGGGCTGATCGTGGCCGCCGTCGACGGGAGGAAGGGCTGATGGCCGTCGCCGGGGGATTCTCGCGGGCCGGGAACGCCGACACCGGCGGGGGCGTGCTGCTCGCCGTCGGGCTGGTCGTCGCGTTCTTCACCTGGTGGTCGTGGTGGACGGCGGCCGGGATCGCCCTGGCTGCCGCCGGCGCGCTGTGGCTCGCGCTGGCGAACCGGGCCGGGTGACCCGCCCTCAGGCGTGGACGGTTTCGAGCCGCCGGGGCCGCAGCCGGTCCAGGACGGCACCGGACAACCGCGGCCGAGCACCCGCGTGCTCGGTCGTCGCCGCAGCCGCCGCGACCGCCAGGCACGCCGCCGTCTCCAGCGGGCGGCGTCGGGTCAGGGCCGCGGTCAGCGTCGCGACCAGCGCGTCGCCGGCCCCGGCCGGGTCGACCACCTCGGTCTCGACGGCCGGCACGAACCACGACTCCGCCGGTCCGGCGAACAGGGTTCCCTGACCGGCCACCTCGAGCACGACCAGCGACGGCCCCCGCCGTCGCAGGTCCGCCGCGGCGCGGGCCGCGTCGGCGACGTCCGTCACCGGCTCCCTGGTGAGCAGCTCGGCCTCGCGGTCGTCCACGTGGACGACATCGGCCAGCGCGAGCAGTTCCGCGGCGAACTCGGCATCTTCGGACGCGCCGTCCAGGACGACCCGCGTGCCCGCGGTCCGCGCGAGCCGTGCGGCCAGCAACGCCGCCGGCGCGGGCTGCTGCAGCTGGACGATGACGGACCCGGCGGCCGAGATGGGGCCGGCCGCGGCGAGGACGTCGGTCTCGGTCACCAGCGTCGCGTCGGGGACGTGGCCGACGAGCGCGGTCTCGGTGCCCGGTCGCCGGACCACGTGCGAGGTGCCGATGCGATCGGCCCGGGCGCGGGCGCGCAGGGCATCACCGGCGGCGTCCTGCCCGACGACGCCGACCAGCGACACCGCCACCCCGAGCTGGCTCAGCGCCAGGGCCTGGTTGGCGCCCTTCCCGCCGAGCAGCTCCCGTCCCCGGCCGGCTGGTGCGTCCGGGGCCTCGACGACCAGGTCACGGGCGATCTGCCCGACCACCACGACTTCGCTGAACATCACCGGTACCGCCGGTCCATGGGGCCTCCTCGGTTGGCGAAGTTCGACTACCCCGGTTCGGGCGCTGCACAAACCGCTCGATCGGGTCGTGCGGGCCGGCGTCCCGCGTTCGAGTGGAATCGGCGGGGGCGACCGAACGGCGCTGGTCGGCGCCCCCGCGAAAAACCGGACGTTTGCCCTCCGGAGGTTTGGGTATCAAGATCCCGACCTTGATCACCCTCGTTGCGACGCCGGCCCGCGCCGGCGCGGAAGGCCTACCGAACCCGTGTCCCCGACCCTCCCGGTCCCCAGCCGGTCCGCGCCGCTCACGGCGCGCCGGACGGAGTACCGCCCCGGTCTGCTGGTGCTGACCTTCGCCGGCGAGATCGACGCCCTGACCTTGCCGATCCTGAAGCGCGAGCTGGCGGCGTCGCCACCGGGGACGACGGTGGTGGACCTGTCCCACGTGGCGTTCCTCGGCCTGGCCGGCGCCCGCACCCTGGCGGCCGCTGCGGAGCTCGCGGGGGAGCAGGGCGGGCGGCTCGTGGTGGTGGCGAGCAGCCGGACCCTGGCCCGGCTGTTCCGGATCACGGGGCTGGCCGAGGTCGTCCCGATGTTCGCGTCGCTGTCGGACGCGTTGCGCGAGTTGCTGGCGTCGGGGGCCGCGGCCTGCTGAGCGCGGGCATTCCCACCGGGCTTCGTCGGCGGCGAAGGTAGCTTTCGCCGCTTCCAGCCGTGTGCGAGGAAGCCGCGAGGCCTCCGGGGTAGGCGCTCGATCCGACGGCGTCTTCACCCTCGTGCCGGACGGCCTGCGGCGGTCGCCGTGAGACGTCGGCTACGGGAGATCGTGGTGGGAGACGGCCACGTCGAGGTCGGCGGCGAAGGTGACGATCGAGTCCAGGACGGTCACCACCTCCTTGCGCGGTTCGGAACGCGTCGTGCGGTGGCGGGCGATGAGGGTGCGGGTGCCGAGGCCGGGCAAGGACACCGCCTTGACCCCGTCCGGCACGGCTTCGCGCACCGCGAGCGCGGGCACGAGCGCGATGCCCAGGCCGCCCGCGACCATCGAGAGCGCGACGTTGTAGTCGTAGTAGCTGTGTCCGGGCGTCGGCACGGTGGGGAACCCGCGGCGGGTGCGCTCGGTGGCGGCGTGCGCCGCGGTTTCGGAGTCGACGCCGAGCCAGGTGAGGTGCTCCAGGTCGGCGATGCTCGTGGGGTCCGCCATGCCGGTGGGAAGAATCACCAGCCACGGCTCTTCGAGCACCGGGACGTCGCGGGTGCCGCGCGTCGGCTTCCCCTGGCTCGCCGGGCTTGCGTCCTCGAGGATGAGCAGGTCGACCGCGCCGGACCGCAGGGACTGCAGCGCCTTCCGGGTCTCCATCTCGCGGATCACCACCTCCAGTGCGGGGAACTGCTCCCGCAGGCGGCGCAGGAGCGGGATCAGCAGCGTGCGGATGACCGACTGGAAGGCGGCGATGACGACCGTGCCGGTCACGTCTTCCTGAAGTGCCGCAAGGGCTTTGCGCGCGTCGATCAGCTCGGCCTCGATGTGCTCGGCGGCCTCGGCCAGCACCCGCCCGGCCGGCGTCAGGACGGCGCCGGAGGGCTGGCGGTCCAGCACCGCGGTGCCGGTCGACTCCTCGAGGCGGGCGATCTGCTGGGAGACCGCCGAGGGCGTCAGGTGCAGGAGGTCGCCGGCGGCGAGCACGCCGCCGGCGCGGTGCACGGCGAGCAGGACGGCAACCGGCGGGGATCGATCTGCATTCAGCAGAGCTTAACCCCCGGGGCAGATAACTTCGATTGCGCTGCACCCAGGCTGCCGGTCACGATGGCGGCATGGAGGAAATGATGTCCCTGGCCGCCACCGCGGCCGGGTGGGTGGGAGCACTGGGTACCGCTACGGCGTACGGCCTGGTTTCCCGCCGGGTGGTCGCACCGGAGTCGGCCACGTTCCAGTCGCTCAACCTGTCGGGTGCCACGCTGCTGGGCGTATCGGCCGCCGCCACCGGCTCGTGGCCCGCGGTCGCGGCGAACTTCGTGTGGGTCCTGATCAGCGTCATGGCGTTGATCAGCGCGCGCGGCGTCGTGGACGCGGTCCGCCGGCGCCTGCGTCCGCGGCGGGGCGGCGCCCCGGTGCCGGAGGACCATCGTGCCGACGAGCCGGCCGAAGCGGTTCCGTGCCGCCTCGCGGCCGAGGTCTGAGCACCCGTCGGCAATACGTCCGTACCACGACCACGGGTGCTAGCGTGGCGTCGTGGCGGGGAGCCGGATCACGGTGCGCGTGGGTGAGCGGCAGCTCACGCTCTCGAACCTCGAAAAGGTGCTCTACCCGCGCCACGGCTTCACCAAGGGCGAGGTGCTCGACTACTACACGCGCATCGCGCCGCTGCTGCTGCCGCACATCCGTGACCGGGCCATGACGTTCGTGCGGTTCCCCGACGGTGTGGCCGGCAGCTCGTTCTTCGAGAAGGACGTCTCGCGTCACGCACCCGACTGGGTGCGCACCGCCCGGCTCACCGTCGCCGGCCGCGGCAAGGCCCCCGAGGTCGTGGCCTACCCGCTGATCAACGACCTACCCGAGCTCGTCTGGGCGGCCAACCTCGCCGCGCTCGAGCTGCACGTCCACCAGTGGACGGTCGACGCCGACGACGAGCGGAGCATGCCGGACCGGCTCGTGTTCGACCTCGACCCCGGTCCCGGCGCGACGGTCGTCGACTGCTGCCGCGTCGCCGAACGCCTGCACGACGTGCTCACCGGCGACGGGCTCACCCCGGTCGCGAAGACCAGTGGTTCCAAGGGCATGCAGCTCTACGCGGGAGTGGTGACGACGGACGCCGGCGAGACGTCGCAGTACGCCAAGGCGCTCGCCGAGCGGCTCGCGGCCGAGACGCCGGACCTCGTGGTCGCGCGGATGACGAAGACGCTGCGGCCGGGCAAGGTCTTCATCGACTGGAGCCAGAACAACCCGTTCAAGACGACGGTCGCGCCGTACTCGCTGCGCGGGCGCGACGAGCCGACGGTGTCCACTCCGGTCACGTGGGACGAGGTGCGTGCCTGCCGGCACGTGACGCACCTGCGGTTCACCGCCGACGAGGTCCTGGAACGCGTCGACGATCTCGGCGACCTCTTCGCCGAGCTGGGCCGCACGCGCGTCCCGATTCCTGCGTTCGGCTGAATTTCGGAATTCGCAATTCCGCGCGAAAACCGCGCCGGTTCCGGCGGTGGCGGCCGATGAGCCGGACCGAAATTGCAAAACACGGTTCCGACCAGGCGATTTCGATCATCCTTTGTGGATCGCTGCACGTGCAGACGGCCGTGTCGGTGCACGGCCCGCCGACCGGGTGTGGTTCCGTTGTGCGACAAGCTGGACGAACTGGGTACGGTCTACGCGTAAACCGTCATCCCGAGCCGTCGGAGCCGGTCATGAGGATCCAGAAACCGCCGCGGCTTTCGCGAGCATTCGGTCGTTCTCCGGCCGGTGCGTTGTGCGAGCCGTTCTCGGTCACGACGACGTTCCCCGGTGGACGGACCACTCTTGTCACGGTGGTGGGCGACATTGATCTCGCGACCGTCGCCATTCTTGTCGAATGCGCGGAAACCGCTTTGCGGGTCGGCGGCCCGCTCGTGATCGACCTCGGCGGGGTGATGTTCTGCTCGGGTGCCGGCCTGAGGGCCCTGCACCGGGTGCGGCGCCGCGCCGAAGCGGCGGCCGTCCCGCTCGCGTGGGTGGTGCGCACCCCGGCGGTGTGGCGAGTGCTGCGGGGGCCCGGTGCCGCCGGCTTCTCCTGCTACCGGGATCGGGCCGACGCGCTGGCGTCGGTCGGCTGATCCGCTTGTCCCGGCCGGGCAGGGTGCCCGCCGGATTCCGGGAAGAAAGGAAACGGGTGTCCGTCCTGATCGACACCGATCTCGAGTTCTGGTTCCAGCGCGGCCTGCGCGCGTACCTCGGCGAGGTGGCCGGGGCGCTCGGCTTCGGCCTCGAGTCCTGCACCGTGGACGTCGACGTCCCGGTGTCGGCCTACGTCGCGGTGGACTGGCGGTTGCGCCGGTTCCCCGACCGCGACGTGGCGCTGCTGTGGGACGAGGTGCACGGCTGGGCCGCCGCGGTCGAGGCGGCGTGCGGGGAGGAGATGATCGTGCTGGCCTACCTCGGCGGGGCCGACATCCTGCCGCCGTCGCGCGCGATCGTGCGCTTCCTGGCCGCGTTGCGCGCCGGGGACTTGGAGCCGGACGGGCCCGGTACACCCGTGCTGCGCCGCGCCGGGAGCCACCAGGAGCTCCTGCCGTTGCTGCCGGCCGGGTGACGCGGGCCGGGCCGGTCCTCCACACTGGAGCGATGGGGACGGTGCCGGACGCGGTGGCGCCGATGCTGGCCGTCGACGGGCTCCTCCCGGACGACGACCACCACGGCTACGAGTGGAAGTGGGACGGCTTCCGGGGCTGCGCGCGGATCGCGGACTCCGGCGAAGCCCGGATCACCAGCCGCAGCGGCAGCGACCACACCCACCGCTACCCCGAGCTGCAGGACGTCTTCGCGGCCGCGCTCGGCGGGCACGTGGCGGTGCTCGACGGCGAGGTCGTCGCGCTGAACGCGGCGGGCCGCCCCGAGTTCGAGCTGATGCAGCGCCGCGCCATGCACGAGCCGACGCCGAAGCTGCGGGCCGAGGTCCCGGTGGTCTACTTCGCCTTCGACCTGCTGCGGATCGGCCCGGAGTCGCTGCTGGACCGGCCCTACGAACAGCGCCGCGAGCTGCTCGCGGAGCTGGTCCGGCCCGCCGACGGCCGGCTCGTGGTGCCGCCCTGGTACACCCGCGCCGACATCGGGCCGGACCAGCTGCTGGCGACGGCGGCCCAGCACGGCATCGAGGGCGTCGTCGCGAAGCGGCTGGACGCGCCGTACCTGCCCGGTGCCCGGTCGCCGTCGTGGACGAAGCGCGCGCTGACCCAGACGCGCGAAGTGGTCGTCGGCGGCTGGCGGGCCGGCGCCGGCCGCCGCGCGGGCACGCTCGGCGCGCTGCTGCTCGGCGGCTACGACGACCGGGGCGCGCTGGTGTACATCGGCGACGTCGGCACCGGGTTCACCGACGACGCGCTCGACCGCCTCCGTGCCGTCCTCGCGCCGCTGGCCCGCGCGGAGTCGCCGTTCGCCACGGAAGTGCCGCGCGAGCGCGCCCGCGGTGCGCACTGGGTCGAGCCGGACCTGGTCGGCGAGGTCGTCCACCGCCGCGTCACGCCGGATCTGCGGCTGCGCCACACCTCGTGGCGCGGGTTGCGGCCGGATCGGACACCCGCCGAGGTGCGGGTGCCGAAACCGACGGGGGAGTCATGACGGCACCGGTGCGCCTGGTCGAGATCACCGACGGCAACCGGGACGCGGTGTGCGCTCTGCGTGTCCGGCCGGGTCAGGAGCGGTTCGTCGCGTCGGTGGCGAAGTCGCTGGAGGACGCCGCGACGACGCCCGAGGGCGAGCCCTGGTTCCGGGCCGTCTACGCGGGCGACGAGCCGGTCGGCTTCGTGATGCTCAGCTGGGACGTCCCGCCCGGCCGTCCGGGCATCCTCGGGCCGTACTACCTGTGGCGGCTGCTCGTCGACGGACGGCACCAGGGCCGCGGGATCGGCCGCGCGGTGCTCACCGAGGTCGTCTCGCTGGTGCGGGCGGACGGCGCGACCGAGCTGCTCACGAGCCACCGACCGGGCGACGACGGCCCGGGCGCCTTCTACCGGAAGTTCGGGTTCGTCCCGACCGGCGAGATCGACGACGGCGAGATCGTGCTGCGCCTCGTGTGGTGAGCTAGCTGCCCAGCTGCAGGCCGAGGTACACGCCACCGCCCGCGGCGAGCGCACCGAGGAGGAACCCCGCCACGTGCGGGAATTCGAGATCCTCGAGCAGAGCCTCGCGCCCGAGCGCGACGAGCAGGCCCAGTCCGCCGAGCACGATCAGCAGGACGTCCGCGCCGACGGTCGCGCGCAGGTCGACCACCGTGCCGCTCTTGCGCACGAAGAGGACCCGGTCGGTCACCTTCGAGACCTGGACGACCACCGGCGTGCCCGGTTCGGTGTCGAGCGCCTGCTGGAGGTCGCCGAACTCCCAGTCCGCCACGCTGGCGCTGCGGACGGTGATGAAGTACGTCGTCGACGCGGCCGTGTCCTTGCCGGGCGGGTGGTACTCCTGGCGGTGCGCGACGACCGTGCCTTCGATGTCGTAGGTCGGGGCGTCCCGCACGGTCAGGTCGTGGACGGCGAAGGTGAGCATGCCGGCCGGGATCGCGAACCACAGCACGGTCCCGATGAGCCGCAGCACGATCATCGGGACAGCCGACCACGGGCGCGGGTGCGCCGGGAGGGGACAACGACCGTCGCCGGGGTTGTGACCGCGGTCACGGTCGGTCACATCGGTCCGGTGGGCGGAGTCGTGGGGGTGACGGACCCGGAACCCCGGGGCCCGCGATCCCCATAGGAGTTCCGATGTCCACCGCCTACCTGATCGTCACCCTCTTCGCCGCCGCGTTCGTCGGGTTCTCGGCCGTCTCGGTCTTCGCCCGGGCGAAGTGGGTCGTCGAGCCGATCACCTCGTACGGCGTGCCGGAGGCGTGGTGGCCGTGGCTGGGCGCGGCGAAGGCCGCCGGCGCGCTCGGCCTGGTCGCCGGGTTGTTCGTGCCGGCGATCGGCGTCGCCGCGGCGATCGGGCTGGTGCTGTACTTCCTTGGTGCCGTAGTGACCGTGGCTCGCGCCCGGTCGTACGGGCACCTGGCGTTCCCGGTGCTCTACCTGGCTCCGGTCGTCGCGTCGCTGGCGTTGCTGTCCTGAGCGGCGAGCCAGGTGAGGGCGTCGGCCGAGTGGTCCAGCACGGAGATGTGGCCGTCGCCGGGGGTGAGCCGGAGCTCGGCGCCGGGGATCCGCTTCGCCAGCCACCGGCTGTGCGTGGCGGGGACCATCCGGTCGTCGGCGCCGTGGACGAGGAGCGTCGGCGCGGTGATGGCCGCCGGATCGCAGCCCCACGGCGCGACGTAGGCGAGGTCGTCGTCGACCAGGCCGGCGGCACCGAGGGCCGGCTGGACGACCTCGTCGAGCCAGGACCACGACCCGGTGAGGGCGGCGAAGTCGGCCTTGGTGAAGACCTCGGGATCGAACTGGGCGGCGGCTTCGTGCTTTTCCTTGGCAGCCCGCCCTTCGGCGGCGGCGCGCAGCGAAGCGGCACTGGCGGCGGCCATGCCGTCGAACCACCCGTCGTCCCCGAAGGGCGCGACGGCGGCGAGGCTCGCGACGGCTTTCACACGACCGGGCACCAGAGCCGCGGCGGCGAGGGCGTGCGAGCTGCCGCCCGAGTGCCCCATGACGGCGAAGCGGTCGATCCCGAGAGCGTCGGCAACGGCGGCGACGCACTCGGCGGCGTTCCCGACGCGCCGGTCCGGCAGGTGCGTGGAGCGGCCGTAGCCGGGCCGGTCGTAGGAAACCCAGCGCACGCCGAGCCTTTCGGCGAGCGGCAGCAGCGGCCCGGGCGGCGCGCCGAGGTTGGGCGTGCCGTGGTGCCAGAAGACGGTGAGCCGCGTGGGGCCGCCGGTGTCGTAGACGTGGAGCGTGCGCCCGTCCGGGAGGGTCAGATCCGTCTCGGTGACCATGGGCCGAGCCTAGTCGGTGTAACGAAAAGCCGGTCCGGATCGTCGGAAGCCGACACCACCACCCCGAGGGAGCCGCCATGAGCACCGGGAACTACGCGCCGCTGGGCGACGACCGGCATCCGGTCAACGTCTGGTACGACGAGGGAACGCAGTCGATCCATCTGACCTGCAGCGACCCGCGCCTGACCGACGAACATGGGCAGAAGCCGGGCTTCCGCACGGTGTTCACCGCCAATCCGCGCTCGGCGGACTACAGCCCGGCCAACTTCAATCGCCTCGCGAGGTACCTGCGTCAGCAGGGCAAGCCGGCGCCCGACGAGGTCGCCCTGCACCCGCGGCACCTGGCTCAGCGCGGCGAAGTGATCGAGGCGCTCGCCATGGACGGCTGAGCGTCAGCGGGCCAGCTTCTCCGCCAGCCACGCCAACGACAACGGGTACCGGTAGTCGATCGCGGCGTGACCGGCCTCGAACAGCTCGAAGTGGATCCGCTCCGCCGGCAGCCCCGCCTCGAGCACCTTCGCCCGGAACGCCTCCGCGCCGACGTCGAGGTAGTACTCGTCGCTCGTGCCCGCGTCGATCCACACCGCGCGCCACGAGCTCACCGCCTCCGCGTGCGACGGGACCATGCGGACCGGGTCCCAGTCCAGCCAGCGTTGCCACACCTCGGGCCGCAGCACGCCCGTCGCGGGGTCGAACGGCAGCTCCGGTGTCCCGTCCGGGCTCGCCGAGAAGCACGCCGACACCCCGATCAGCTGGAGCAGCGTCGCGTCCTCCGGGCGGGTGAACGCCGGCCGGGCGCGGAAGTCCGCCCACCACGCCTGGATGTCGCGGTCGTAGCCGCGCAAGGCACGGACCGCCTGGCCGAAGTCCGGGACGTAGCACAGCTCGTACAGCGAGTCGCCCGCGTGCGTCGCCAGGGCGCCGAACAGGTCGGGACGCAGCATCGGCGTGATCATCGCGCCGAACCCGCCGGACGACTTGCCCGCGATCGCGCGGGACTCGCGGTCCGGGATCGTCCGGTAGCGCGCGTCCACCCACGGCACGATCTCGTCGCAGAGGTACGAGTGGTAGCGGCCCGTTCCCGGCGAGTCGACGAACTGCGAGCCGCCGTACGCGGTCCACGCGTCGACGTACACCACGACGCAACCCGGCGCTCCGCCGGCGAACACCGCGTCGGCCGTTTCGACGAACGGCTGCCGGAACGGCGTCCGGTTGGCCCACATCGACAGGTGCCCGGTGTAGCCCTGGATCACGTACACGACGGGGTACCGCTCCGTGCTGTCGTCGTAGCCCGGCGGGACGTACACCCACAGCGGCCGTTCGTGCGGGTCGCCGAGCGGGTTGTCCCGCAGCAGCGCGGATTCGAAGGTGTGCCGGTCGAGCCGGCCGGCGAGGTCGCCGTCCCAGGGCAGCATGCCGCCAGTCAACCACGACCCAACCGCTTGCACGGGCTAAGCGATACCTCTTTTCCGCGGGTAGCGTTGAGCCGTTCCGCCCCGACCTCCGTGTTATGGGCACGGTGGTGGGTCAGGGGAATGCGGGGAAGAACCATGAGAAATCCGGGGCCGTTGTTCACACTTCTCGCGGGCGTCGTGCTCGCCGGCGGGATCGGGATCGTCAACCTGGCGACCGGGACCGGCGTCGCGCCGGTCGCCGGGGCCGCCAACGCGGCGAGCGTCGGGAGTACTTCGGCGCCGCCGCCGACGACGTCCGCAGCGCCGAAAGCCGAGGCGCCGAAAGCGGCTGCGCCCGCCCGGGCGGACTACGCGGGGCGCGTCACCGGCGGCGGCGCATCCGTCGCGGTGTCGGTGCGTGACGGCCACGCCATCGCCTACCTCTGCGACGGCAAGAAGGTCGAAGCCTGGCTGCAGGGCGTGACGGTCGGCGGGAAGCTGGACCTCAAAGGGGCGAAGAACGCCAGCCTGACGGGCAGCTTCGACGCCGCTTCGGTCACCGGGACCGTGACGGCGGCCGGCAAGACCTGGCAGTTCAGCGCGCCCACGGCCGCGAAGCCGGCGGGGCTCTACCGCGCGGCGCCGAAGGTCAAGGGCAAGACGGGCAAGGTCGGCTGGATCGTCCAACCTGACGGCAGCCAGGTCGGCATCCTCACGACGGAGGAGGACTCGGCCGCCGCGCCGGCGCTGAACTTCGCGTCCGGCGCCACCGCGACCGTCGACGGTGTGCCCGTGACCGCCGAGCCGGTCAGCGGCCTGGCCGGGAACGGTGACTTCTGATGACCACGGCGGGCAACCGCGCCGGGGTCGCGCTCCTCGTGCCGCTCGTCGTCGGCGCCGTCGTCTCGCTGGTGCTCGGCGTCTACGGCAGCCTGCACACGCCGACCGGCGTGGCCGTGAACGTCGCCGGGTTCTCGAGCCCGATGTCGGTGAAGGCGTGGCTCGCGACGGTCGTCGTCGTGCTGGCCGTCGTCCAGCTGCTCTCGGCGCTGGCGATGTACGGCAAGCTCGGCCGGACCGCGCCCGCGTGGGTCGCGCCGGTGCACCGCTGGTCGGGGCGGCTGGCGTTCCTCGTGTCGATCCCGGTGGCGCTGCACTGCCTCTACGCGCTCGGGTTCCAGTCGTTCGACACCCGCGTGCTCCTGCACTCGCTGCTGGGCTGCTTCTTCTACGGCGCGTTCGTCGCGAAAATGCTGCTACTGCGCAGGGACGGCGCGCCCGGCTGGTCGCTCCCGGTCTTCGGCGGCCTCGTGTTCACCGCCCTCGTCGGGCTCTGGCTGAGCGCGTCGCTGTGGTTCTTCACCCAATCGGGCTTGACCTTCTAGGGGGCGATCGTGGGTAACGAGGACATCGATCCGGGGATCGCCCGCCGGACGGCGCTCGCGGCGGTGGGCGCCGGCCTGGTGGCGGGGTGCAGCACCTACGGCGGCGGTTCGGGCACGTCGTCCGCCGCGGCCCCACCGCCCGCCGCGGGGACGGAGCTGGGCGCGGCCGGTGACGTCCCGGTCGGCGGCGGCAAGGTGTTCGCGGACAAGCAGGTGGTGGTGACGCAGCCGGCGGCGGGGACGTTCGCGGCCTTCTCGGCGATCTGCACGCACCAGGGCTGCACGGTCGACGCCGTCGCGGACGGCACGATCAACTGTCCTTGCCACGGCAGCAAGTTCAAGATCGCCGACGGCTCGGTCGCGAACGGCCCGGCGTCGCGGGCGCTGGAGAAGAAGACGGTCACCGTCGCGAACGGCAAGATCACCCTGGCCTAGACGTAGGCCTTCGCCACGGTCTTCCCGTCGATGGTCCACAGTGGACTCGACAGGTCCGGTGGGCCGCGGAGGGGCTCGCCGTCCGCACAGGCGAAGCGGGTGTCCGGGGCGGAGTCGTCCGCGACGGCGGTGCACTGCGTCCCGTCGTCCAGCGTGAGCAGGAACGGGTCGGCGGTCCCGCCGGGCTGCGGCGGGGACGGCAGGGCGCCGGCGTAGGTGAGCAGCACGGCCTTCGTCGCCGACGTCGGGCAGACGACGCGCGTTCCCGTCGCGGAGAAGCACGGGTCGTAGGTGGTGGCGCCGGTCGTGCAGCGGTAGGCGTCGTGGCGGCCGGACACCGCGGACACCGAGCCGCAGGCGCCGGTCGCCCGCGCGGTCGTGGCGCCGGTCCGGGGCCGGTACTCGACGGTCTGCGTGAACCGCTGCGCGCGGCTGGTGGTGACCGTGACCTCGAAGGCGGGAGCCGGTGCCGCCAGGCTGGTCGTCACCGGCCCGATCCCGGCGTCGAGGAACCGGCGCACGACGTCGCCGCCGTCCGGCCGGCACGGCGCGAGAGCGGCCCAGACGGCGGCCGCCGGGCGGTCCGCGGTGTAGTGCGCGGCACCGGCCTCGGCGGCACAGGCCAGCACCCCGGCGGCCGGCTCGGGGGCGCCGGGCAGCCCGAACAGCGCGGCCAGGCGGTGTGCGGCCGCGGTCAGCGCCGTGCCCATGCCGGGGCCCGGTTCGGCCTGGCCCTTGAGCGTCGCCGGCAGCTGCCCGAACGGGACGTCGTAGGTCACGCCGGAGCCGGGCCACAGCAGGTCGCGCTGGCGCGGGCGGCCGAACAGCTGCACGGCGGACGTGCTCGCGGCGGTGGTCCGGGCGGTGGGGTCGGGCCAGCCGGACGGCAGGGCGAGCCGGTAGGGGACCCGCGCGTTCGACGTCAAGGTGACGCTCGCGCGGCCGTTGCCAGCGGTGACGCAGGTGGAGATGGGGGCCGCCGGGCCGGCCCCGCCGAGTCCGATGACGACGCCGCCGGAGCTGGCCGTGCGCCCGGCGCAGTCCGGCCGCGGCGCCGGGTCGGGCACGACCTCGCGGCCCAGCGCGGCGAAGTCGAGCAGCCCGCCCCAGAAAGCGCCGTTCCGGTTCAGCTCCGCGACGATGCTCCGCGTCGCGGCGTCGTAGATCGCGGGCACGAGCCGGGTCCCGGTGACGACGACCGGCGCGAACCCGGCCGGCGGCGCGCCGGGGACGAGGATCCGCACCCGCGGCGGCCGGACGCCTTCGAAGCTCAGGTCGGCCCCGCCCCCGATCCGCCGGGTGAAGGCCGCCGCGAACCCGGGTTCCCCCGCGGGCCGCACGGAAGCGCGAGTCCCGGAGGGCGCATCGACCTCGACCTCGGCGACGGCGACCGTCCCACCCGGACCGGCCGCGAACCGTTGCTGCACGAGGACTCCGGCACCGCCCAGCAGCGACAGGGCAACGGCCGCAGCCAGCGCGAGCCGGGCGGGCCGGTCGTTCGTGGCCATCGGAGCCTCCCAGAGCACGTACTCTTCGCTAGTCACCGGACCGGTCATGGTCGTTAGCCGCCGTGGCCCAACCGTGACGGCCGGGACCGGCCCGGTGCGGTGGTGGCTCAGGCTAATGTCGCGCGGGCGTTCGGGCGATCCGGTGACCGCTGTTTTTCGCGGAAGTTCTCGATGCGGTCGTGGTGACAGTGCGCGGCATGGTCCGGCGCGGTGGAGGCTCGGGTCGATGTCACGTGCGCGCCGGTGATGGCCGGTTTCGAGAGTGTCTCGGCGCGATCGTGCGGCTCATTGCCCGCGCCGGTGCTTGGTCTGGCGCCGTGGCCGAGCTGGCTGAGGTGAACGTCGCGGTCCCGCGGGCGCCGCTGGACCACCCTCCATAGCCGGCTTCGCGAACGCCTTCGAAGCCGTCGCCAAGCTCGCCGAAGCCGCTCCCGGGTTCGTCCGGCGGCTGGGTGCCGACGGTCATGCCGTCCTCGCCACCTCCGCCGGGGCCGAGGTGGTCGTCAACGTCTCGGTCTGGAGCGACTACCGCACCCTCCACGAGTTCGTCTACCGCAGTGCACACGGGCGGTTCCTGCTGCGCCGCCGCGGCTGGTTCGCGCGGGCGTCGCCGGACCATCCACACCCGATGCCGATTGTGGACAGCTTCGGCTCGGCTACCGATTCCCGGCCTTTCCGTCGCACCTCACCGATGGACTGGACCGGAGACGCCCCCCAGGGAAAGGCGGGCCCGGCAAAGTCGCAGTGGCTCGCTCACTCAAGACACCGCAGCCACGCCAGCGCCGCCGAAACCGCCCCCTTCGGCTGCGCCCCCAGACTTTGCCGGAACCCTGCCTGGGAAGGGCGGGGGCGTTTCGGCGGGCGAGGACGGCGCCGGCGCTGGTAATCGGTCGCCGTCAGTCCTGCCGTCTGGCACCATCGGACCGGTGAGCCCGGTCGAGATCGCCTGCGACGAGTCGGGCTCGGAGGGCGAAAACCTGGTCGGCGGCGAAACCGATGTCTTCGCCCACGCCGGCGTCCGGCTGACCCCCGATGACGCGCGGGGCTGCGTCGAAGAGATCCGCGCCCGCATCGGGTCGCCCGCCGAGGAGTACAAGGCCAACCACCTCCTGCGCGGCAAGCACCGCCCGGTGCTCGAATGGCTGCTCGACCCCGCCGGCCCGCTCGCCGGGCGGGGGCACGTCCACCTGACCGACAAGACGTTCTTCGCCGTGCGGGCCGCGGTCACGCTGCTGGCCGAGGACGGCACCGACGCCATGGCCCGCACCCTTCACCGCGCCGGCCCCGCCGCCTTCGGCCCCGGCCGGTGGGCGTGCTTCCTCGCCGCGTTCACCAGCGTCCTGCGCCTCAACCCGCGTCGCGGCGTCACGACGTCTCCGGAAGAGTTCTTTGCCCTGGCGAGCGAACTGGCCGGCCCGGGCGAAGCCGGCGAGATCATGGCCCGGCTCGCGACCGGCGCCGACCGCGTGGCCGCCTACCGCGCCCGGCTGGCGAGCGACCCCGGCCTGGTCCCGGTGCTGGACCCGCTGGTGCCCGCGGTGATCCACACCGTGCGGCACTTCAGCGCGGACGGCACCCCGGTCGCCCTGGTCCACGACGAACAGCTCGCCCTGACCGCCGAGCGCGTGCTGCAGCTCAAGGTCACGCTCGGGCACCGGCTCGCCGGCGTCCGGTTCGTCGACTCCCGGTCCGACGCCCGCGTGCAGGTCGCCGACTTCCTCGCCGGGGTCGCCCGCCGGATCGCCTCCGACGCGCTGAACGGACGCGGCGACGCCGTCCTGACCACTCTGCTGCGGTCCTTTGTGGACATCGAATCCGTCTGGAACGGGCTCAGCAGCTGACGACCTGCGCCGGCGACGTCGTGTTGTCGAGCCGCTTGACGTAAGCGCTCCCGCCGCGCCGCGCGCACGCGGACTCCTTGGCGGTGAACGGCCCGTCGAAGACCGCGTACACGTCGGCGCCGTTCACCTGCTGCCGCAGCGAGCCGCAGCCGGTGGTCGGCGTGTGCAGGTAACGGGCGCCCGGGTGGGTGTCGAGGAGCCGCTGGACGTCGGCGCGGTAGCGGGCCGGCGTGATCGCGGAGCCGAGCACGACGACGTACGAGCCGTCGCAGGGCGGCGTGCTCATCGCGGTCGCCAGGCCGAGGTCGGCGCCGCTCGCGACGCTGGTGGCGACGGACGTCCGGACGCTCACCCGCGTGGTCGTGACCGGCACGGGGCTCGACGGCGGCGCGGCCGGGGCCGAGGACGTCGGCGGCGCCGAGGTCGCGGCCGGCTGGGCCCGGGTCGAGGGCTGCAGGACCGTGAACCACCCGACGACGCCGAGCAGCGCGAGCAGCGCCACGCCGGCGACCACCCACGGCGCCTTCGAAGCCCGGCGCGGGCTCACGGCCGGCTCCACCCGGGTGGCCTGCCGGGTCGGGGGAGCGGCGGCCGGGACCGGGCTCGTACCGCCGAGCGCGGCCCGGGCGGCGTCGGCCAGCTCGGTGACGCCGCCGAAGCGCTCCGCGGGGTTCTTCGCCATGCCCCGCGCGATCACGGCGTCGAACGCCGCGGGCAGCCCGGGCCGCAGCGTGCTCGGGCGCGGGGGCGGCTGGTGCAGGTGCGCGCCGATCAGCGACGCGGCCGTCGACGCCGGGAACGGCTTGCTGCCGGTCAGGCACTGGTGCAGCACGCAGGCGAGCGAATAGACGTCGATGCGGTGGTCCACCGGCGCGTCGGTGAAGCGCTCGGGGGCCATGTAGTCGAGCGTCCCGACGGCGCCGCCGGTGGCGGTCAGCTCGGTGCCGGGCCCGGCCGCACGGGCGATGCCGAAGTCCACCAGGTAGGCGAACCCGGTCGCGCCGACCAGCACGTTCGACGGCTTGACGTCCCGGTGCACCAGCCCCTCGGCGTGCGCGGCGGCCAAGGCCTGGGCGACCTGTCCGACGACGTCGACCGCCTCGGCCGGGGTCAGCGGCCCGCCCGCGCTCAGCCGGGTGCCGAGGTCGTCGCCGTCGACCAGGCGCATGTCGAGGTAGAGGCGCCCGTCGATCTCGCCGTAGGCGTGGATCGGGATGACGTGCGGCTCGCGCAGCCGGGCCACGGCGTGCGCCTCGCGCCGGAACCGCTCCTGGAACTCGTGGTCGGCGGCGAAGTCCGCGGACAGCAGCTTCAGCGCCACGACGCGGTCGTGGCGAGTGTCGTAGGCGCGGTGGACCTCGCCCATGCCCCCGCGGGCGATGAGCGACTCCACCCGGTACGGCCCGAACTGCCAGCTCACGCGTTTCCCTCCGCAGACGCCGGGAATTCTGCCCTACGCCGGATTCTCTGACTACAGTCAGGTAATGGACTCCGACCTCGTCGAAGGTGTCCGGCGGTTCAACCGGACGGTCACCCAGCGGATCGGCGCGCTCGACGACGCCTTCCTCGCCCGCGCCCGGCCGCTGGGCGAGGCGCGGGTGCTCTGGGAGATCGGCGCCGCCGGGCGTGACGTCCGCGAGCTGCGGGAACGCCTCGACCTCGACTCCGGCTACCTGAGCCGGCTGCTGCGCGGGCTGGAACGGGACGGTCTGGTGCGCGTCGAGCCGAGCACCGCCGACGGGCGCGTCCGCACCGCGCGGCTCACCGAAGCCGGGCAGGCCGAACGCGCCGCGCTCGACCGGCTCTCCGACGACGCGGCCGCCGCGCTGCTCGCCCCGCTGTCCGGCGGGCAGCGCACCCGGCTCGTCACCGCGATGGCCGAGGTCGAGCGGCTCCTGACGGCCTCGGCGGTCGACATCGCGCCGTGCCCGCCCGGGCACGCCCACGCCCGGTTCTGCCTGCGCGCCTACTTCACCGAGCTGGGCCGGCGGTTCGACGACGGGTTCGACCCCGGACTCAGCATCTCCGCGGCGGACGAGGAGATGACCCCGCCCACCGGCGTCCTGCTGGTGGCGACGCTGCACGGCGAGCCGGTCGGCTGCGGCGCGCTGAAGGTCCACAGCGAGGCGCCGGCCGAGATCAAGCGGATGTGGGTGGCGCCCGCGGCGCGCGGCCTCGGGCTGGGCCGGCGGCTGCTGGCCGAGCTGGAGACGCACGCGGCGGAGCTCGGCGTCCGCGCGCTCCGGCTCGAGACCAACCGCTCGCTCGGCGAAGCGATCGGCCTGTACCGCGCGGCGGGCTACCGCGAAGTCGCGCCGTTCAACGACGAGCACTACGCCGACCACTGGTTCGAGAAGCAGCTCCCCGGCCCACGTACCCTGGCGTAGTGCGGACCCGCCCCACCCTGACCTGGACGTCCCCGGACGCGCCGCTGCCCCGGACCTCGAGCCTCGACGAGCTCGCCGACGTCGTCGCGCGGCGCGAGGTCGCCGTGCTCAGCGGCGCCGGGCTGTCCACCGAGTCCGGGATCCCCGACTACCGCGGCGAGACCGGCAGCCTGCGCCGGCACACGCCGATGACCTACGACGAGTTCGTCACCAGCGCCGAGGGCCGGCAGCGCTACTGGGCGCGCAGCCACCTCGGGTGGCGCACCATCGCCCGCGCCGACCCGAACGACGGCCACCGCGCGGTCGCGGCGTTGCGCGGCGGCGGGTACTTCGGCGGTGTCATCACGCAGAACGTCGACGGCCTGCACCAGGCGGCCGGCACCGCGGACGCCGTCGAGCTGCACGGCAGCCTGGACCGCGTGATCTGCCTGGACTGCCGCCGCACCAGCCCGCGCGCCGAGCTGGACCGGCGGCTGCGGGCGGCCAACGCGGACTTCGAGGGCGAGGCGACCCGGATCAACCCGGACGGTGACGTCGAGCTGCCCGACGCCGTCGTCCGCCGGTTCACGCCGGTGCCGTGCGCGTCGTGTGCGGGCGTGCTCAAGCCGGACGTGGTGTTCTTCGGCGAGAACGTGCCCCGGCCCCGCGTCGAGCAGTGCTACCGCCTGGTCGACGAGGCCGCCGCGCTGCTGGTGCTGGGGTCGTCCCTGACGGTGGTGTCCGGCCTGCGGTTCGTCCGGCACGCGGCGGCCGCGGGCAAGCCGGTGGTGATCGTCAACCACGGCGAGACCCGCGGCGACCGCTACGCCTCGGTGCGCGTCGACCTTCCGCTGGGCCAGGCGCTGACCGAGCTGGCCGCGCGCCTGGGCTGCGAGATCAGCGAGGATCGCGGCCGAAGCGCGTGAGCACGCGGTCCTGTCTGGACTGCGCCGCGACGCCGGCCGGCGGGGCGGCGAAGACCCGGGAGTTCAGCGCCAATCCCGCGAAGATGTCGTCGTGGTTCTCGTCGATCCACGCGACGAGACCGGGGTCGAGGGTGTCGTCGGCGCCGAGAGCGCGGGCGAGGTCCCAGGTGTGCACGGTGCTGTCGGTGGTGCGGACGGCCAGCGCGCGCCGTCCGGTCAGCTCGCCCAGCGGGTAGTCGACGACCCGGTCCAGCGCGCCGTCCTCGGCGAAGGCCGCCGCGCAGGCCCGGACCGATTCGGTGAACGCCGTCACCGGGTCGTCGCCGAGCGCCTCGGCGTCACGGGCGGCCAGGAACTCCTCGCGGGTGGCGCCGCGCAGGAGCCCGACGTAGTTGAGGTTGCCCCGCGTCATGTGGTTCACCAGCGCGCGGACGTCCCATTCAGTGCACGGCGTCGGCGCGTCCCAGCCGTCGGGCGGCACGGCGCGGAGGTGGTGCTCGAAACCCTTGCTCGCGAGCAGGAAACGGTCGAGGGACATGGTGTCCACTCTGGCCCGGCCGGCGGTCGCGCCGCTCGCGGGTTTCGGACGTCGTGGGCGAGCCGGCCCGGGCGGGTTGGGGGAAACGCGCCAGGGCCGGCTCTGCGACGGACCTCCACAGCCGGTCGTTGCTCACAAGACGCGGCGCGCGCCCCGGGCGTTACACCGCCTGCAAGCCGGTCCACGACCAGTGCGGCATCGCGAGGCCGGCGGGCACGTCGCCGGCCGGGCCCGGGTAGGTGAGGACCTCGGCGACCGCCCATTCCATGTAGGACCGCAGCGCGGCGCGGAACTCCGGGTCGGCGGGCAGGCCGGCGTCGTCCGCGGCGCGCACGAAGCACTCGACGAACCGGCGGCCGAGGTCGGACATGTCGCCGTTGCCGGCGTGCATGCGCAGCACCGCCGAGTGGTCGTTGCACTCCCGCGAGAACCGCGGCGGCCCGCCCATGACCTCGGCCCAGTACCGGGCCAGCCGGTCGACGTGCTGCGGGTGCTGCCCCGGGTGCGAGAACGGGTGGTTCAGCTCGGGGTCGGCCAGGCAGCGCTCGTGGTGGGCGGCGGCCAGCGCGCGGAACGCGGGGTCGCCGCCGGCGAATTCGTACAGCGTCGGACGCACCCGCCGAGCCTGGCACGGCGGGCCGCCGAACGCCAGGACGTCAGCGCGCTGCCGCGGCCGCGCGTTCGGCTTCGGCGGTGAAGCCGCCGAACGCGTCGACCGCCCGCCGGACGTCCTCGGCCACGAGGTCGTGGTTGAGCGCGCCCGCGGCGGCCGCGCCCTGGGCCGCGGCGATGATCACGGTCGCCCGCGCGTCGACGACGTTCCCGGCCGCCCACACGCCCGGCACGTTCGTCTTGCCCATCGCGTCGGTCTCTTCGTAGCCGAGTGCGCGCATGAGCCCGTCGTGCGCGACGGTCTGCGTGCGGATGAACAGCGCCACCCGCGGGACGAACCGCGCGCCGAGTTCGAGGCCGGTGAGGTGGCCGGCTTCGCGTCTTGCGGCGGTGACGGTCCCGTCGACGATCTTGATGCCCCGGGCGTCGAGCCGTGCGCGGTCCTCTTCGGACGGTGGCGCGGTGTGCGCGAAGTACACGACGTCCGGCGACCACTGGCGCACGAGCAGCGCGTGCTCGACGCTCGCGGGTTCGGTGCCGAGCACGCCGAGGGGCAGGTCGCGGACTTCGTAGCCGTGGCAGTACGGGCAGGTCACCGCGTCGGTGCCCCAGCTTTCGCGCAGGCCCGGGATGTCCGGCAGGTCGTCGTGGGCACCGGTCGCGAACAGGACGCGCCGGGCGGTCAGCTTCCGGCCGTCGCTCGCGAGTGTCGCGGTGAAGCCGGGTTCGAGGGCGCCGACCTGGTCGTCGAGGATCTCGACGCCGTAGCCGGCCAGCTCTTCGCGGCCGATCTTGAGCAGTTCGGACGGAGGCAGGCCGTCGCGGGTGAGGAAGCCGTGCATGTGCTCGGCGGGAGCGTTGCGGGGCGCGCCGCCGTCGACGACCACGACGCGCCGCCGTGCGCGGCCGAGCATCAGGGCGGCGTTCAGGCCCGCGGCCCCGCCGCCCACCACCAGGACGTCATAGCTGTTTTCGGTCATGCCGCCACCCTGCGCCCGGCTTCGCGGTTCCGACAACAAATGTTGCCGTTTCCGGGACAAGAGCGTTTCCTGGAGACATGACGGACGCCATCACCCACGCACTGGCCGAGGTCGGCCCGCGCCTCAAGCGGGTCCGCACCCAGCGGCGGGTCACGCTGGCCGACCTCTCGACGGCGACGGGCATCTCGAAGAGCACGCTGTCGCGGCTGGAGTCCGGCCAGCGCAAGCCGAGCCTCGAGCTGCTGCTGCCGATCGCGCAGGCCCACCAGGTACCCCTGGACGAGCTGGTGGGCGCGCCCGAGGTCGGCGACCCCCGGGTCCGGCTGACCGCCCGCCGCTTCCCGCGGTCGAACGGAGCGACGATGACGGTTCTTCCGCTGACCCGCCAGCCGGGCGCGCCCCAGGCGTTCAAGATGATCCTCGAGCCGGAGACGGGCGAGCCGGACCCCCAGGTCCACGAGGGCTACGAGTGGTTGTACGTCCTGTCGGGCCGGCTGAGGCTGATCTTGGCCGACCGCGACATGACGCTGGGCCCGGGCGAGGCGGCGGAGTTCGACACGAGGCTCCCGCACTGGTTCGGCGCGGTCGGCCGCCCGGCGGAGATCCTCAGCCTGTTCGGGAAACAGGGGGAGCGGCTCCACCTGCGGGCGAAGTCCCGGTAGCGCCCGTGCGCGCGCCGGCGAAGATCCGGTGCAGCCGCACGGTGGCCAGCGCGTCGACCAGCCAGCCGAGGCCGAACGCGGTGATGGCGTACCAGGCGGGCGCCCGGCTGATCCAGAGGAGGATCCCGGTGACCAAGGCCCCGGCGAGAGCCAGTGCGGCGACTCCCACGAAGGCGAGCCGGGTCGGGTGCACGGCGTTCCAGCCGGTCGAGGTGAACCACCGCCCTGGGGCCGTTTCCCGCTCCAGCTGGCGGTCCCGCCAGGCTTCCCACTGAAGGTTCCCGGACAACCGGTCGCTCAAGGAGTCCCGGACGTACCGGTGGATCAGCTTGAGGTGGAAGTCGTGCAGGATGTAGCGGTTGCCCAGCATGTACGACGAAACCGGGACCACGAGCAGCAGCACGGAGTTCGTGGCGGACGCGATCGCCAGGCTGATGATCGCGCCGGCCGAGGCGATCTGCAGGGCGAAGACGTTCCATTGGATGGTGGAGCGGCGTTCGGTCTCGCTGCGCAGTGCCGCGTACTCGGCGAGGAGGATCGAGGTCGGGCTATCGTCCACCGGCTCATTTTCGCGCGGCGCGGACCTCCCCGCCAGCTCCGCTCTTCCCGGGTTTCAGTGGCCGAGGGCTTTCCGCGGCCCCGGCGCGACTACGGGAGTTCCGCCGGCAGCCCGAAACCCGCGTACATCGCCGGGTCGAGGAAGCCGGTGATCTCCGCGATCCGGTCGCCGCGCAGGGTCAGGACGTTCACGCAGCCGATGCGGAAGACGCCGTCCGGGTGGCGCTGGTAGCACGCGAACGCGAGCTGGCCGCCGGCCCGGACCGGCACCAGCCGCCACGGTGTCGCGAACACGCTGCCGGACAGGAAGCGGGCGACGTCGTCGCGGCCGTGGAACCACGCGGGCAGCGGCGGCATCGTGAAGCGGGCGTCCTCGGCGAGCAGGTCGAGCAGCGCCGGGACGTCCGCGCGTTCCCACGCCGCGACGAAGTCCGCCACCAGCGCGCGTTCCGCGTCTTCGCCGAGGCTGCGCAGCGTGGCCTGCTGGCTCTGCGACGGCGTCCGCTGGTCGAGCGTCTTGCGGGCCCGTTGCAGCGCGCTGTTCACCGAAGCGACCGACGTGTCGAGGGCTTCGGCGACCTCCGCGGCGGAGAAGGCGAGCACGTCACGCAGGATCAGCACTGCCCGCTGGGTGCCGGGCAAGTGCTGCAACGCGGCGATGAACGCGAGTTCGACGCTCTCGCGCAGCTCGAACCGGCGCTGTGGATCCCAGTCGTCCTCGGGGTAGGGCTCGACGTACGCCTCACCGTCGACCGGCTCGGCGAGCGCGTCGCCGGGGTTCGCCGCCGGGTGGTGGTCGCGCGGCATCAGGCGGGGCGGCCGCTGCTTGATCAGCCGCAGGCAGGCGTTCGTCGCGATCCGGTAGAGCCACGCGCGAACCGAACTCCGCCCCTCGAACCCGGCCAGCCCGCGCCACGCGCCGAGCAACGCCTCCTGCAGCGCGTCTTCCGCGTCGTGCAGGGCGCCGAGCAGCCGGTAGCAGTGGGCGCGCAGCTCGCTCTGGTAGGGCCGCACGAGCCGGTCGAACGCGCCGCGGTCCTCGCGCCGGGCCGCTTCGAGGAGGTCGGCTTCGGTGTCCATGCCCCGCATCCTGCCCGACGCCTCAGCCGAGTTCGCGCTGCATCAGGAGGGTGTCGAGCCACCGGCCGTCCTTGAACCCGACGCGCCGCAGCACGCCCGCGTCCGTGAACCCGGCCGCGCGGTGCAGGCGCCGCGACGCGGGGCTGCCGGAGTCGACGGCGATCGCCTGCTTGGCGCCCGCTTCGGCGCACCGCTCGAGCAACTCGTCGCGCCGTGGCGAGCGCGTAGCCGGCGATCTTCGGGTCGCTCAGGACGAGGAACGGGAGGTCGCTCTCGCGGATCTTCGCGCGCTACTGGTCCGGGGCCGGCGGGGTGGTTTCGAACGTGAAGACCGAGCCGGTGACGTACGGCGCGAAGACGGCCGCGATTGTGGCTGGGTGCCGGCTCGGCGGAACACGTGCTGCACGCCGGGGATTCGGTCTACTTTCCCGCCGACGCACCGCATTCGTACGCGAACCGCGGTGACGAGCCGTGCGAGTACCACGTCGCGGCGCTCGTGATGCGCTCGCGCGCCGGCCGGGCTCACTAGACGACATCGCCGTGGCCGAGTGCCTTGCCGAGCGCCGGGCCGGCGTTGCGGTCCTCGTCGAGCGCCCGCCACAGCAGCGTCGCCGCGTGGGTCCGGACGCCCCCGCTCGCCGGATTCCGCCGCAGGTCGTCGAGCACGGGCGAGGCGAGGCCGCACACCGCCCCGACCACGGAGACCAGCTCGTTCGCGATCCGCGCTGCCGCTTCCGAAACCCGGACTCCCGAGCGGACGGCGCCGAAGTGGTCGGCGATGGCGCCGATCGCCGAAGCCGCGAGGTCGCGGTGGTCCATGGCGCCCTCCCAAGCCAGACCGGTGACAGCGCCCAGAGTCGCCCCCGGCGAGCCGGGTGTTACGCGCCATCCCCCGCGGAAAACCGGATGACACCACGACCTTCCGCGTGGCACCCTGCGGATCATGTTCCCCGTGTCCGATAGCGCGACGCTCGCAGGCTCGTCCCTGCCGAGCGCCCTTTCGGCACGGCCGCTTCCGGCCTCGCTCACCGGCGCTCGAAGCTGACCCTTCCCCGATTCCCCTGTCACGAGCGCGGAACCGCCGGGGGAGGGTTGACGACTTCTCCCGGTTTCGCGCGCTTTCGTTCTCAGTACAGGGAAATCCCATGACCAAGCAGCAGTACGTGCGCACCAAGCCGCACCTCAACATCGGCACGATGGGCCACGTCGACCACGGCAAGACCACGCTCACCGCCGCCATCACCAAGGTGCTGGCCGAGCGCGACGGCACCAACCGCTACGTCGCCTTCGACCGCATCGACCGCGCGCCGGAGGAGATCGAGCGCGGCATCACCATCACGATCGCGCACGTCGAGTACGAGACGCCGACCCGGCACTACGCGCACGTCGACATGCCGGGCCACGCCGACTACGTCAAGAACATGATCACCGGCGCGGCCCAGCTCGACGGCGCCGTCCTGGTCGTCTCGGCCCAGGACGGCGCGATGCCGCAGACGCGCGAGCACGTCGTGCTGGCGCGCCGGATCGGTGTCGAGCACCTCGTGGTGGCGCTCAACAAGGCCGACCTCGTCGAGGACGAGGACCTGCTCGACCTGGTCGAGCTCGAGGTCCGCGAGCTGCTGACCCGCTACGGGTTCGACGGCGAGGCCGTGCCGGTCGTGCGCGTGTCCGGGCTGCGCGCGCTCGACGGCGACCCGCGGTGGACCCAGCGGATCCTCGACCTGCTCGAGGCCGTCGACGAGCACGTGCCGATCCCGCCGCGGCGGCTCGACCTGCCGTTCCTCATGCCGATCGAGAACGTCCTGACCATCACCGGCCGCGGCACCGTCGTGACCGGCGCGGTGGAGCAGGGTGTGCTGAGTGTCGGCGACGCGGTCGAGGTGGTCGGGCTCGGCCCGGCCGTCGCGAGCGTGGCGACCGGGCTCGAGACGTTCGGCAAGCCGATGGAGCGCGCCGAGGCGGGCGACAACGCCGCGGTGCTGCTGCGCGGGGTGAAGCGCGGCGAGGTCCGGCGCGGGCAGGTCGTCTGCCTGCCGGGCAGCGTCCGGCCGCACACGCGGTTCCGCGCGGACGTCCACGTGCTGTCCGCCGCGGAAGGGGGCAGGCGGACGCCGTTCGCGGCGAACTACCGGCCGCAGTTCCACTTCCGCACCAGCGACGTCGTCGGCGTGGTCACCCTCGCCGAGGGCGTCACGGTGGTCCGGCCGGGTGAGGCGGCTTCGCTGACGGTGGAAGTCGGCCAGCCGATCGCGATGAGCGCGGGCCTCGGCTTCGCCATGCGCGAAGGTCGTCTCACGGTGGCCGCGGGCACCGTCCGCGAGGTGCTGGACTGACAGGCGCGGCCCCTGCTTCGGCGGGGGCCGCGCTTGACTCATCCGATCATTTGCTCCTAGCCTGATCTCGCGCATTCCCGATCCGCCGTCGGAAACACCGCGTGGTGTTTCCGCTGTGGCGAGAAAAGGGAGCTTTCGTGGGCGAAGCGTTCAGCCGCCGTCGTGCGGTCACCTGGGGAGCGGCGGCGGGTGCCGCACTGCCATTCATCGGATCTCCGGCCGTCGCTGCGGAAGACAGCGCGGCGGGAGATAATGCGGCGGGGCGGTTCTTCGACGTCACGAAGTTCGGCGCGAAGGGCGACGGCCGCACCATCGACACCGCGGCGATCAACCGCGCCATCGACGCGGCCGCGGCCCGCGGCGGGACCGTGTACTTCCCGGCCGGCACGTACGCGAGCTATTCGATCCACCTCAAGAGCAACGTGGCGCTGTACCTGGGGGCGAACGCGACGATCCTCGCGGCCGCGCCCGCCGGCGGCAAGGGCTACGACCCGGCCGAGCCGGGCGCGGGCAACCCGTACCAGGACTTCGGGCACAGCCACTGGCACAACAGCCTGATCTGGGGCGAGAACCTGGAGAACGTCACCATCGAAGGGCCGGGCAAGATCGACGGCAAGGGCCTCGTCGCGGGCGGCAGCGCGGAGTCGGCGCCGCTCAACGGAAACAAGGCGATCGCGCTCAAGCTGTGCCGCAACGTCGCGATCCGCGACATCACGATCGTCAACGGCGGCCACTTCGGCATCCTGCCCACCGGCGTCGACAACTTCCGCATCGACGGCCTGGTGATCGACACCAACCGCGACGGCATCAACATCGACTGCTGCAAGAACGTCCGCATCGCCAACACGACCGTGAACTCACCGAACGACGACGCGATCGTGCTGAAGAGCTCGTACGCGCTGAACACGGTGCGGGACACGGAAAACGTGACCATCGACAACTGCTTCGTCAGCGGCTACAACCTCGGCACGCTGGTCGACGGCACGTACCAGACGTCGTCGTACGGGCGCACCGGCCGCGTCAAGTTCGGCACGGAAGCGAACGGCGGGTTCCGCAACATCGCGATCTCCAACGTGGTCTTCGAGTACTGCCGCGGGTTGGCGCTGGAGACCGTCGACGGCGGCTGGCTGGAGGACGTGACGATCAGCAACCTGACGATGCGCAAGGTCCAGATGCCGCTGTTCTTGCGGTTGGGCGCCCGCATGCGCGGCCCGGCGGGCATCCCGGTCGGCTTCCTGCGCCGGGTGAGCATCAGCGACGTGACGACGTTCGACGCGGACCCGCGGTATCCGTCGTGCTTCGCGGGAATCCCGGGCCACCCGATCGAAGACGTGAAGCTGAGCAACATCCGCCACCACCTGGCGGGCGGCCTCACCCCGGGCGACGCGGTCCAGAACCCACCGGAGCTGGAGACGGCGTACCCGGAGCCGTCGATGTTCGGCACACTGCCGGCGCACGGGTTCTTCATCCGGCACGCGCGGGGGATCAGCCTGGACAACGTGGACGTCCGGGTCGGCACGCCGGACACGCGCCCGGCGTTCGTCATCCGGGACGTCGCGGATCTCGACGTGCACCACTGCCGCGCGGAGCCGGGAACCCCGACGTTCGTACTGGACGGCGTGGACGACTTCCGGGTGAGCGACGGGCGCCCGGTGGCGGAGGCCCGGGTGGAGCACGCGGACCACCAGGAGCTGTAAGAGCGGCCGGCCGGGCCCCGCCGCCGCCGCGGGGCCCGGCCGGTGTTGTGTTTTCGCCGTGCCGCCACCCGGCTGCGCCACGCTGACCTCAGCGAATGGGCCGGCCACTCGACATTGCGATCCGGCGACACAACCACGACCGCGGTAACCGTCGCCGCGTGTCCGGCGACTGAACAACGGTCCGGGCCGAGTCGTCGAAGGCGTGCCGATGAAGACGTGGTTGTGCGGAATGGTGCTGGCCGCCGGCGTGGCGACGGCGGCGTGTGGCGCGGCGCCGTCGCCGGCGCGCGCCCCGGATCAGCCCCACACCAGCGAAACGGTGCTCACCATCGAACCGACTCCCGTCGTGACCGTCACCGTGCCGCCGACCTCCAGCGCGACGACGCCCCCTCCGGCTCCGGCGACCACCAAGAGGACATCAGTCCGCAAGACACCGACCCGGAAGCCTCCGCAGTTCGGCTACCAGTGCCGGGACGGTGACGAAACGAAGTACGACGTGTGCGCGGGCCACAAGGCTTGGGTCGACGGGCAGCGCGAGTTCACGGACTGCCTGGACGGCGGCGGAACCTGGGACATCGAGAACCAGCGCTGCAAGCGACCCTGAACTCAGCGGCCGCGGAGACCGGGGCGCGTCAAGCCGACCGTCGCGAGGACGATCAACGCCACCGCCGCCACCCCGGCGATCACCGACAGCACCGGGGCGGGCGCGTCCGTTCTCGCCAGGGTGAGGATGCTCGACACCAGCAGTACCGCCCCCACTCCCAGGTTCAGCCAGCACAGCGGAGCCGTGCTCGGGATGAAATGCCAACGCCGCTCGGCCATCGGACCTCCTCCGTCGGGATCTCTCCCCGATCTGCCCCGAACGCGAGTCGATCAAACCGACGTGCCCAGGGCGGTGGTTCAACGCGCCCGGCGGACCGGTGCCCCGGCCCGCAATGCCCGGGGGATCTCGGCGACCTCGTCGACGATTTCGAGCAACCGGGACAGCTCGCCGTCCGGGGCCGGTGAGTCGAGCTCGACGGAGTAGGTGATCCCGGTGGACGTCCACGTCGTCGTGTCGAAGCCGCCGGAGGCCGTCACCCGGGCTCCGGCGAGCTCGATGCCGAGCTGCTCCGCCTCGCGGTACAGGTCGTTGAGGACGCAGCCCGCCGCGGCGAGGTTCAGCAGGTGCCCGCCGGTGAACTCGGTGTCCACGCTGACGCCGCCGGGAGTCCAGCGGTGGGGGAACCGCACGCCCGTCTCGCTCCGCAGGGAGCCGGCGCCGGCCACGACCTCGAATGCCATGGCCCCAGTGTCGATGTTCCACTGGCCGGAACGCAAGACTGTCCTGGTCACGAGCGGCGGTGCGACCGTCGGAGCATGGCTCCCGTGAAGGCGGCGATCGTCGGCCCCGGCAACATCGGCACCGATCTGCTGGCGAAGCTGCGACGCAGTGAAGTTCTCGAAGTCGGTTACGTGGTCGGCGTGGTCGAGTCCGACGGGCTCGAACGTGCTCGCGCGCAGGGGATCGCGGCGTCGGCCGAGGGCGTCGACTGGCTGCTGCGCCAGGACCCCTTGCCGGAGCTCGTGTTCGAGGCGACGTCCGCCAAGGCGCACGCGGCCAACGCCCCGCGGTACGAGGCGGCCGGCATCCAGGCGATCGACCTGACGCCGGCGCACCTCGGCCCGATGGTCTGCCCGCCGGTGAACCTCGGCGCGCACCTCGACGCGCCGAACGTCTCGATGATCACCTGCGGCGGCCAGGCCACGATCCCCATGGTGCACGCGGTTTCCCGGGTGACGCCGGTGCCGTACGCGGAGATCGTCGCGTCGGTGGCCTCACGCGGCGCGGGCCCGGGGACGCGGGCCAACATCGACGAGTTCACGCGCACGACGTCCCAGGCGGTCGCCGAGATCGGGGGCGCCGGGCGCGGGAAGGCGATCATCATCCTCAACCCGGTCGAGCCGCCGATGATCATGCGCGACACCGTGTTCTGCGCGATCGGGCTCGACGCCGACCGCGACGCGATCACCGCGTCGATCCACGAGATGGTCGACGAGGTCCGCAAGTACGTCCCCGGCTATTCGCTGCGCGCCGATCCGCAGTTCGACGACGCGCGCGAGGAGTGGGACGGCAACGCGCGTGTCGGGATCTTCCTCGAGGTCCGCGGCAACGGCGACTACTTGCCCGAGTACGCCGGAAATCTCGACATCATGACCGCCGCGGCCGCCCGGGTCGGCGAGCTGATGGCGCGCGCGAAGCAGGAGGTGCCGGCATGAGCGAGCCTGCGAACGAATCGAGGAATACCGCGCGGCCGGAACTGAAGCACGACGTCCGGATCGTCGACACGACGTTGCGCGACGGCAGCCACGCGATGGCCCACCGCTTCACCGAACAGCAGGTGCGCGACACCGTGCGCGCGCTGGACCGCGCCGGCGTCGAGGTGATCGAGGTGACCCACGGCGACGGCCTCGGCGGTTCGTCGTTCACCTACGGTTTTTCCGCCGTCGACGAGCTGAAGCTGATCGCCGCGGCCCGCGAAGAGGCGAAGCAGGCGAAGATCGCCGTGCTGCTCGTACCGGGCATCGGCACGGCGGAGGACCTCCAGCGCGCGTTCGACGCGGGCGCGGAGATGGTCCGGGTCGCGACGCACTGCACCGAAGCCGACGTCTCGCCGCAGCACTTCGGGCTGGCGCGCGAACTCGGCATGGAAACCGCGGGCTTCCTGATGATGGCGCACCGGACGCCACCGGAGGACCTCGCGAAGCAGGCGCGGATCATGGTCGACGCGGGCTGCCAGGCGGCGTACGTGACGGACTCGGCCGGCGCCCTGCTGATGCACGAAGCCCGCGCACGGTTCGAAGCGCTGGTCGCCGAAGTCGGCGACACGGCCTGGGTCGGTTACCACGGCCACCAGAACCTCTCGCTCGGCGTCGCGAACTCGGTCCTGGCGTACGAAGCCGGCGTCCGCTACATCGACGGGTCGCTGTGCGCGCTCGGCGCGGGCGCCGGGAATTCGCCGACGGAGGTTCTCGCGGCGGTGTTCGACCGCTTGGGCGTCGACACGGGCCTCGACGTCGGCGCCCTGCTCGACGGCGCGGAGGAGGTCGTCCGCCCGTACCTGAACCGCTGGCCGAAGATGGACCGCAACGCGATCGTGCAGGGCTGGGCCGGGGTGTACTCGAGCTTCCTGCTGCACGCGGAGCGCGCGGCGGAGCGGTACGGCGTCCCGGCGCAGGCGATCCTGCGCCGCTGCGGGGAACTCGCCCTCGTGGGCGGCCAGGAGGACATGATCATCGACGTCGCGGTGACGCTGGCGGCGGAGGGGTAGGCAGCTCGCCTTGTACCCGGGCCACGCGGGCGTAGGCTTTCCGGAATGCGGATCGGCGAGCTGTCCAGGCGCACGGGCGTGAGTCCGCGCTCACTGCGGTACTACGAAGAGCAAGGCTTGCTGACCAGCTCACGCTCCGACACGGGGCAGCGGCACTATTCCGATGCCGAGGTCCAGCGCGTGTCGCTCATCCGGCGGTTGTTCGAGGCCGGTCTGTCCAGCCGGGTGATCGCGACCGTGCTGCCGTGCGTGGACGTCCCCGACGACCTGGGCATCGCCGAGGAGACGTTCACGGCGATGATGCGCGAGCGCGACCGGATCGACGCCGATATCGCGCACCTGGTCGAGACGCGGGATGCCCTCGACGTGCTGATCAAGGCCAACAGCCGGCACCGGGCGGAGCTGTCGACGACCCCGGTGACCCGATCCGCCTGAACCTGTGACCTGTGTCTCGGCCGCTTGCCCCTCACATCGGTGTCAAAGATGAGGATGGCGACAGGCCCGGAACGACCGGGCCGGTCACCCGGAAGGCAGCGGAAAATGGGACAGGCGTGGGGTTTCGGCAGGCATGGCGGGCCCGAGGTGCAGGAGTTCTTCGATCGTCCCGATCCCGTCCCCGGCAGCGGTGAGGTGCTGATCCGGGTCGACGTCGCCGGCGTGAACCCCCTCGACCACCTCCTGCGCTCGGGCCTGGTTCCCGGGCTCGACGGCGGGCGCCCGTTTCCCCGCGTGCTGGGCATGGAGGCCGCGGGAACCGTTCTCGCCCTGGGCGAGGACGTCGACGGGCTCGAGGTGGGTGACGCGGTCTTCGGCTTCGCGCTCACCGGTGGCGGCACCTACGCCGAGACGACGGTGCTGTCCGCGCCCAACACCGCGCGCATCCCGGCGGGCCTGTCCGCGACCGTGGCGGCGACGCTGCCGGTGGCCGGGACGACCGCGGTGGACGCGCTCGACCAGCTGGGCCTCCCGGCCGGTGCCACCGTCCTGGTCAACGGGGTCGGGGGCGGGGTCGGTCTCGCGGTCGCCCGGCTGGCCGTCGCGCGCGAGCTGCGGGTGATCGGCACCGGGAGCACCGCCAAGCGCGAGTCCGCCGAAGCCGTCGGGGCGCGGTTCATCGACTACACCGCCGAGGACGTCGGCGCCGCGGCGCGCGAGCTGGTTCCGGACGGCTTCGACGGGATCGTCGACCTGGCCGGCGGCCCGTCGCTGCGGACGGTCGCCCCGCTGGCCCGGGAAGCCCGCACGGTCATCTCGGTGGGTGACATGTCGGTGGCCGAACTCGGCGGGCGGTTCGTCGAGCGTCGCCTCGACCGCGAGAACCTGGCGCGCTCCGCCCGGCTGGCCCTCGACGGAGTCCTCGCCCCGGTGATCACCGCGGTCCATCCGCTGGCCGACGCCCCGGCCGCGCTCGCGACCGTCGAGAACGGTCACCCCTCGGGCAAGGTCGTCATCAAGGTGGCGTGAGCGAGGCCCGCGCTCGCCGCGGCGGTCAGCGCGCGAACCGGTCCAGCGCGGCGAGCGTCCAGGCGCGCTTGACGTCACTGGCCCGGTGCCCGGAGTGGTCGTCGACGAGCAGTTCGGCGCCGGGCCACGCCTCGGCCAGCTCCCACGCCGTCGTCACCGGGCAGCTGAGGTCGAGCCGGCCGTGGATCAGCACGCCGGGGATGCCGGCGAGCCGTCCCGCGTCGCGGATCACCGCGCCTTCGTCCAGCCAGCCCGCGTTCGCGTAGTAGTGCGTCGTGAGGCGGACGAACGCGAGGGTCGCGTCGTCCACCGGTTCGTCGCGGACCGGGGGAGCGCCGGGCTCGAGCGACAGCACGACGTCCTCCCAGCGGCGCCAGGCGGCCGCCGCCCGGTCCCGGACCGCCGGGTCGGGGTCGGCCATGAGCCGCGCGTACGCGGCGACGTCGTCGCCGGTGCCCAGCGTGAACCGCGTCCACTCCTCGGGGAAGAACCGGCCCACGCCGCGGTAGAGCCAGTCGATTTCGGACCGGCGCGTCGTGCTGATCGCGCTCACCACGAGTTCCGTCACCCGTTCGGGGAAGCGTTCGGCGTACACGAGCGCGAGGGTCGTGCCCCACGAGCCGCCGGTGACCAGCCAGCGGTCGATGCCGAGGTGTTCACGCAGCTTCTCCAGGTCGGCCACGAGGTGGTCGGTGGTGTTGTCGCGCAACGACGTCGTGGCGTGCGGCACGCTCCGGCCGCAGCCGCGCTGGTCGAGCAGTACCACCCGGTAGCGGGCCGGGTCGAACATCCGCCGCATGCCCGGCCTGCTGCCCTGGCCGGGTCCGCCGTGCAGCACGACCGCGGGCTTGCCGCGAGGATTGCCGCTGGTCTCCCAGAAGATCCGGTGCCCGTCGCCGACGTCGAGCAGGCCTTGGTCATCGGGCTCGGTCATCGGGTACATCTCGGGCATCGCGCGTGTCCACCTTCGGTCAATGTCCGGAACAGACCGGTCCGGCCGCGCCGGAAGCCCGCCAGACTCGGGTCCGGCCGGTGATCATGCCGGACCGCACCCACATCCTCCGAGGGGATTTCGATGAAACGCAGGATCTTCGCCGCGGCACTGGCCTGCGCGGCCACGGTCGCCGGGCTGGTCGGCGCCGCGCCCGCCGCGCAGGCGGCGACGTCGGTGACGTTCACCCCGCGCACGGTGACCTCGCCGCACGAAACCCAGTACGTCGCGGCGTTGGGCTCGGTGCAGCTGGCCATGACGGCGGGCCAGACCGCGTACGTCTACTCGACGCTGCGAGCGAACAACGCGTCGAACACGACGCTGATCGACAACGAGGTCCGCTGTGCGAGCACGAGCGGCTGGACGAAGAACGAGGTGCTCGGCCAGAACGTCCTGATCGCGAGTGCCGACGCCCCGGCGTCGCTGCGGGACATCGGCGTCACGACCCGGTTCCTGGTGCACCCCGGCGCGGCCGGCACCGTCACCTGCACGACGTACCTGCGCAGCGCCAACCTCGGGCTGGGCAACTCGACCGTGCGGCTGGTGAGCGGGGAGCTGAAGTTCGCGGACACCAGCGTCGCGAACACGACCGCGGGCACGCCGCCGCAGGCCGACGACGGTGACACGCCGTCCGGGCGCGTCATCGCGCTGAACTCGGCGGCGCCGACGGTGCGCGAGCCGGCGACCGAGGTCTTCGAGACCGCGCCGGTGACCGGGCTCAGCGTGTTCGGCGACATGCAACTCATGGCCTGCTACCCGGAACCGGCGAACTACGACTGCCCGGTGAACAGCATGACGGCGCGGGTGACGCTGTTCGTCAACCAGTGGAAGGCCGACGGCACGCTGTGCAAGTCGGACGCGTCCGCGAGCGAGACCGCGGTCGTCCGGCGCGACGTCCACCACCTGGTGGTGCCGCTGAACACGCACTTCGCGGCGGCGACGGGCAACGGCTGCGTGCCGAAGTTCAACTTCTACGTGAAGACGGACTGGCTGAGCGGATCGACCGGCGCGGTGCAGCTGGCGGCGAGCGGCCTGCCGGACGCGGTCGGCTCGACCGCGACGCACAACGACGCGATGAGCCACGCCTTCGCGGTCGCTTACTGATCCGGTGGGGCGCGCCGGTTTCCCGGCGCGCCCCTGGCAGGTGTCAGGCGGGTTCGCCGAACCACCGGCGCAGCGAGGCGTCCAGACCGGTCGTCGCGCCGTCTTCCCGGGCCCAGGCGACGTGCCCGTCCGGCCGGATCAGGACGCCGGTCAGGGCCGGCTCGCTGTCGCACTTGGCGGTCAGCGTCGTGACGCGGCCCGCCCAGCCGCTCGCGGTTTCGCGCAGCTCAGCGTTGTCGGCCAGGTCGAGCAGGAGCGCCCGGCCGTCCTGGAGGTGCTCGCCGAGCCGGGTGCCGTCGGCGAACGCGAAGTCGGGCGCGCCGCGGCCGGTGAGGTCGTGCTCACCCTCGATCGGGTACCGGTGCAGGACACCGGAGAGCTTCTTGGCCAGGTACGTCGCGCCGTCGTCGGTGAGCAGCAGGTCGGTGACGACCTGGCGCAGCGCCTTCGTCCGGACGTCGCTGCGCATCAGCGCGACCTGCGCCCGCGTCCACTCGAGGACCCACTCGCCGATCGGGTGGCGTTCGGTCGTGTAGGTGTCGAGGAGGCCGTCGGGCGCCCAGCCCCGGATCGTCGCGGCGAGCTTCCAGCCGAGGTTGACCGCGTCGCCGAGGCCGAGGTTGAGCCCCTGCCCGCCGAAGGGGGAGTGGACGTGCGCGGCGTCGCCCGCCAGCAGCACGCGGCCTCGGCGGTAGGTGGTGGCCTGCCGCGCGTTGTCGGTGAAGCGCGTCGCGCTGTGGACCTTGGTCACGTGGACGTCGGCGCCGGAGACCCGCCGGAAGCTGTCTTCGAGCTCCTGCGCGGTGACCGGGGCGTCGCGGTCCTCGGGCGGCCCGTCGAACTCGACGGTGAGGATCCGGCCGGGCATCGGGCCGTGGACGTAGAGCCCGCCGGTGCCGTGCTGCCAGCCACCGGGCAGGGCGTCGGTGCCGGTGATCTCGGTGAGCGCCTGCCGTCCGGTGACGGCGGGATCGGTCCCGGGGAACTCGAACCCGGCGTGCTTCCGGACGAAGCTGCGGCCCCCATCCGCTCCGACGAGCCACCCGGCCCTGACTTCGGTCCGGTCGCCGAGCCGCACGGTGACGCCGTCGTCGTCGGCGTCGAAGCCGGTGACCTCGACGCCCCGCCGGATCTCGGCCCCCAGCTCGGCGGCGCGTTCGGCGAGGATGGCTTCGACGGCCTGCTGCTGGATCACGACGACCTTGGCGGCGGGCCCGACATCGCGGAAGGCCGGATCCTCGAAGTCGACGCCGTTCGACGCGACCATGATCCCGGCGAAGTGCCCCACGGGGATCGCCGGCTTCGGCCCACCCCCGCCCCGGGACTCGAGGAACTTCCGGATCTGTTCCGCGTTCTGCTGCACGATCGCGTCCACCGCGGGCAGCAGGCCACGGCGGTAGAAGGCTTCGCCGGTGGTCAGGTTGACCGACCCGGCCTTGATCGTCGGATCCGGCTCGGCGAGCCGTTCGACGACGAGTACGTCCACGTCCTTGAGCCGGAGTTCGCAGGCCAGCATCAACCCGACCGGTCCGCCCCCGGAGATCACTACATCCCAGTTCATGCCACCGATGATGCCGCGAAACTTTTACCGAGTCAAACTTTTGGCTCGGTCTATACTCTCGGCTCATGGCGGATCACGGACTGCGCGAGCGGAAGAAGCGGGCCACGCGCCAGCTGATTTCGAACGTGGCCTCGGGCCTGTTCATCCAGCGAGGCTTCGAGGAGGTGACGGTCGCGGAGATCGCCGAAGCGGCGGGCGTGTCGAAGATGACGGTGTTCAACTACTTCCCGCGCAAGGAAGATCTCTTCCTGGATCGCCACGCGGACCGGCTGGCCGAGCTGGTGTCAGTGGTGCAGTCCCGCCCGGCGGGGGTGTCGGCATGCGCGGCTTTGCGCGCGCACCAGCACTCGCTCTTGGCTTCGGGCCATCCGCTGTCGGGCGCCATCGCCGGCGGGCCGGGGTTCTGGTGGGTGCTGACTTCGAGTCCGGCTTTGATGGCTCGGTGGTACGAGCAGGAGCGGGAGATCGCTTCGGCTTTTGCGGAGGTGTTCGTCGAGGAGACGGGGGATGCGTTCCGGTCGCGGATGGTCGCGGGGTTGTTGACCACGGCGATCACCACGGTGTTTTCTCACGCGATGGGGCGGATCTTGGCCGGGGATGACGTCGAGGTGGTTCGGCGGGAGCAGGTCGCGGTGATCGACCAGGCTTTCGACCTGGCAGAACACGGAGTGGGTGACTTCCCACCGGCGTCAGGGTGAGTTTTCCGGCCGCGAAGGTCGTCCCGGCCCAGCGCCGTCGGCACCCTGGGTCACCCTATGCGAACGGGTTCCGGCGCTGGTTGCTTGATCGAATCGGGGACCGGGTGCGGCGGTGCGTTCTCGCCGCGGTGCTCGGTGAACCGGGCCAGTGCCAGTACGCCACCGATGGCGAGGAGCGCGCAGAGCAGCCCGGACACGGCAACCCATCCGCTGATCGAACTCGCTTCGCCGAGCAGCCCGACCCCGATCGCCACGGCGACGATCGGGTCCACCACGGTGATGCACGCCATGACCGTGTGGGGTGGTGCGCTGGCATAGGCCTGCTGCACCAGCCAGGCGCCGAGGAGCAGCGCGAGCACGATGGCGATCACGGAAACGATCAGCGCGGAGAGCGGACCGCCGTGCTGAACCTGCTGCAGCACCGCCCTGGTCAGGACCGATACCAGCCCGTAGGCCGTGGCCGCGGCGGTGGCGAACGCAAGACCTCGCGCCCGTCCTCTCGTCGTCATCGCGAGCAGGGACATGCCGACCACGCCGACGGCGACGAGTTTGCCGGCTTGAAGGCCGGCGAAACCGCTCACTTCGGTCGGCGTGGTGTTGCTGGCCGCGATTCCCACGAAACCGGCCACCCCCGCCGCGATCGCGCCGACCGCCAGCCAGCCGCGTCCGGTGAGCTTCGGGCCGCCGGCCCGGGCAGCGAACAGTGCGGTCGCACCGACCGCGAGCACGCCGACCGGCTGCACCACGATGACCGGTGCGACGCCGAGCGCTACCGCGTGCAAGCTCCCGCCGACGATCATCACGAGCAGGCCGAGCAGCCAGCCTGACTGGCACAGCAACCGGCTGAAAGAACGAAGTCGCAGCGTCGGCCCGTCGTCGGCGTCCCGCATCGTCGTGTGCACCGCCCGGTGCTGCATGTGCGCGGCCAGCGCGGCGAACACGGCGCCCGCCATGGCAAACGCGATCCCGATGATGGTCATCCGGAACCCTCCGATACGCGCCGCCACCGGCCGCCGTCCGCGGGGCGAGGCTGAAAGTCAGTCATCTGGGCCACGGCACAAGCCTGTCCGGCTTTGGCGCCGCACGCGATCAAGGTGGCACCCCAACCGGTCCAGGGGGCGACCCCACCGTGCGGGGTGGAGTTTTCCCTACCGCGAAGCACTCGGAACAGGCAGGGCGAGGTTCGGGATTCCTTTGCTGGTCAGCTGGTTGTCGTCACCATGGGTGCTGGGGCGGTCACCCACGTCAGTCGCGTTCGGGCTTGTCGTGCCGCTCAGCGAAGTGCTTTCCCCGCACCGGCGGCCACGGCGTTCGCGACGGTGGCCAGCGCCGGCGAGTCCAGCTTCCACTGCTGCCAGTGCAGGGGTACGTCCAGCGGACGGTCCGGTGCCAAGTCCGCCAGGGCGTCGCCGCGGGGGGCTGCTTGGAGTTCCGGGATCATGCCCCAGCCCAGGCCGGCCGCTACCGCCTCCACGAACGACTCCGATGCCGGGATGTGGTGGCGGACCGGGGTGAACGTCCGGCGGCGGGTGAGGCTGCGCAAGAAACGGTCCTGGAGGTCGTCCTTGCGGTCGAACATGATCACCGGCGCTGCCGGGAGCGACGTGGGGAGGGGAGAAGTCAGCCAGCGGGCGATGAACGCCGGGGAGGCCATTGCTCGATAGCGCATGCGGCCCAGGCGGGTTGATGTGCAGCCCTGGACTGGTTGGGGCGATGCCGTTACCGCCGCCATCACCAAGCCCTCGCGGAGGAGGGCTGCGGTGTGGTCTTGGTCCTCTCGTTGGAGGTCGAACGCGAGCGAGAGGGATGCCGGGACGCCGGACAGGGATGGGAGGAACCACGTTGCCAGGGAGTCCGCGTTCACCGCTATCGACAGCGTGCGTGTGGAGGAGTCCAGGCCCAGTTCGGACACCGCGTCCTGCTCCAGCTGGGCCAGTGAACGCGCGAAACGGATCAGGACCTGGCCGGATGCCGTCAGGGAGATCGGCTTCGTGCGCAGGAGCAGGACTCGGCCGGTGCGTTGCTCCAGCGCCTTGATGCGCTGGCTGACCGCCGACGGGGTCACGTGGAGGACCGCCGCCGCCGCGTCGAAGCTTTGCTCGTCCACTACGGCCAGCAGCGTTCTGACCTGGTCCAGCGGGAGATCTGACATCACGAGCGCTAATGTTACGTAAGAATCTTTAGCTGGGGTAACCCAGCGGTACGGTCGTACCGTGGAACGGTGCTTCCCCTGCTCCTCGCCGGCTTCGGGACCGGGCTGTCCCTCATCGTCGCCATCGGCTCGCAGAACGCCTTTCTCCTGCAGCAAGGGTTGCGTGGGGGCGCCGTGACGCCGTTGGTCGTCATCTGCGCCGTGTCGGATCTGGTGCTGATCGGACTCGGGGTAAGTGGGATCGGGGCCGTGATCGAGCAGTGGCCGACCGCCATCGGGGTGATCGCGGTCGGGGGCGGGCTCTTTCTGCTGGGCTACGGCGCGCTGGCCGCGAGGCGGGCGTTTCGGCCCTCCGTCATGACCGTCGGCGCCGAACGGACGCCGCTGCGGAAGGCCGTGCTTGCCTGCGTTGCCTTCACCTGGCTCAATCCGCACGTCTACCTCGACACCGTCTTGCTGCTCGGCTCCGTCGCGGTCGCTCACGGCGATGGACGGTGGTTGTTCGGGCTTGGAGCCGGGATCGCCAGCGCCGTCTGGTTCAGCGCGCTCGGTTTCGGCGCGAAGAAGCTGGCCGGCGTCTTTGCCCGGCCCGTGGCGTGGCGCGTTCTGGACGTCGTCATCGCCGTGACCATGACCGGGCTCGGCGCCGCGATGCTGCTGAGCCACGTGTGAGTCACCAGAGCTGACCGCGCTCCGCGGCCGGCGGGCGCTCCAGCTCCAGCAGGAACTGCTTGCGCTTCAAGCCGCCCGCGTAGCCGGTCAGCTTCCCGTTCTTGCCGACGACCCGGTGGCACGCCACCAGAATGCTCAGCGGGTTCTGCCCGACCGCCGCCCCGACCTCGTGCGGGAGGCCGCCGACGGCCGTCGCGAGGTCGCCGTACGTCGCCGTCGAGCCGTATGGGATCTTGGCGATCTCGGCCCACACCGCGCGCTGGAAGTCGCTGCCGTCGGCGCGCGTGGGGGCGTCGAACTCCTTGCGCTGGCCGGCAAAGTATTCCTTCAGCTGCTCCGTCGCCGCCGGGAACGCCGAGTCGTCGCGCGGGCCGAACGTGGTGTGGTCCGGACGGGTCCAGTGGTGCGGGAAATACAGGCCGGTCACGACGTCGCCGTCGCCGACCAGGGTGAGCTCGCCGATCGGCGAGTCGATGATCGCGTGCTTCATCAGTTCTCCCAAGTAGTGCCGTCTGCTCGTGCGCCGCGTAGGCCGGGCAGGCGGGAATCCGTCAGAGTCGCAGTGACGACCGTCCGATGAGAACTCCATCTCGTCGACATCAGCAGCCGCCGCGACAGGCCGGCCCAGCCGGTCGGGGTGGCGGCCACGACCCACATGTCCGGGTCCGGCGCCGCGAACCGCTGGGCCTGGCGCAGCCACGAGGCCGCCGTCTCCGGCCACGTCACCGTCGCCAGGACCAGGCCACCCCAGGCTTCGGCGATCCGTTCGCCGTCGGCCCGTGACGCCGGGTCGGCCGCGGTGCCGAGCACGATGTGCCGGGCCTCGCCGATCAGCTTCACGAGCGCCTCGAGTTCCGCGGCGG
Organism: Amycolatopsis sp. NPDC005961; assembly: GCF_040629235.1. NCBI lineage: Bacteria > Bacillati > Actinomycetota > Actinomycetes > Pseudonocardiales > Pseudonocardiaceae > Amycolatopsis > Amycolatopsis sp. NPDC005961. The sequence continues at coordinate 79,665 of NZ_JBEXVF010000040.1, forward strand.
TCATGTCGCGTCGTGGAAGACGAGGCCCAGGGTGTGCCGGCGGCCCGAACGCACCGCCGAGACGCCGTGGCGCACCGGCGACGCCGACCAGCCGCGGGCCGAGCGGACCGGACGGTCGCGGGTGGTGAACACGAGGCCGTGGCCCTGGGGGATGAGTGTCGCGGTGCCGCGCGATTGCGCTCGCGGCCGTTGCTCGACGAGGAGAAATTCGCCGCCGGTGTGGTCGGTGCCCGGGTCGTTGAGGTTGATCACGACCTGCAGCGGGAACACTTTGTCGCCGTAGAGGTCGCGGTGGAGGGCGTTCCAGCCGCCGGTTTCGTAGCGCAACAGGATCGGGGTCGGCCGCTGCTGGCCGGCGTCGTGGCAGACCTTCAGCCATTCGTCCAAAGTGGACGGCCATTTCGGATCGCGGCCGAGGCGGGCGTACCAGTCCTGGGCGATCGGTAGCAGACGAGGGTAGAGCGCTTGCCGCAGCCGCTCCACCGGTTCGGGGAAAGGTGCGGCGAAGTAGTGGTAGTCACCGTTGTCGCCGAAGCGGTAGCGGCGCAGGTTGACCGTCGCACGGAAGTGTTCCGGTTGGTCCCAGAGGGCGACGAGCTTCGCGCACTCGGCGGGAGTGAGCAGCTGGGGAAGCAGCGCACAGCCGTAGTCATCGACCTCGGCGGCCACCGCCCCCCAATCGGCTGCGGCGACGCGTTTCTCGTAAGTGCTCATATTAGGTAGACGTTCCGGCGAGGCGAAACGTGAGATCGGCTCGGCGAGATTTCGGCCGGGTTGGTGGGCCGCTAGGAACGGCTCGGTCTAGGTGGTTGTGGGCAGGGGCGAGGTGCGGGCCGGGTGGGCGGCAGGTTTCTTGGTGGGCACCAGGTTGGCCAAGGAACGTGTCGGCCGGGGTGGGCCGTGGCCGGATGCGGCGGCAGGTTCAAGGTCGTGCCGAGGGGCGGCAGGTTCGCGATGAGTGCCGGAGACCGAAATGTTGGCTACCCAAGGCGCCGCGTGGGGCCGGCAGCGACAGCTGGCCGGACGGTGGGCGGTGCCGAGCAGGAGCGGATGTCCGGATTGGTGGCCGTGGCGAACGGGTTCGGCCTGGCCGGCCCCTTCTGGGCGCGGCCAGCAGCGGTGTGTAGTACGGGGATTCTGGCGGGGAGCGGCGGGGTGTTGACCCGGCCTGCCCGGCCCGGCCTGCCCGGCTTGTCCGGCCCGGCTTGCCCTGCCTTCTGGCCTGCTCGGCCTCCCGGCTCGGCTCGATCCGCTCGGCCTGCCCGGCCCGGCCCGCCCCGGCCCGACTTGCTCGGCTCGACCCGCCGGGCCCTGCCCGGCCCGCCGGGCCCTGCCCGGCAGATAGGAAGAGGGGCGGGTTGGGGAAGAGTGTTAGGGTGTAGGGTTAGATATAGGTGGTGGGCGGGTAATTA